>NZ_CYTU01000010.1:0-120174 GCF_001299375.1 Achromobacter sp. 2789STDY5608621
GCACGCGCCGCGACGCCCGCGGCCGGCCCGGCGCGCGCCGGATCGCCGCGCCAGGGGCTGGCCGCGCGCTGCGCGCTTGGCCTGGCCGGACTGGCGGCGCTGCTGGCGCTGTGGTGGCTGGGCACCGACGTGCTGGCGCCCGCCGGCGGCATGGCGCGGCGTTTCGCGCCCGGCGCCACCTTCGCCAGCCTGTGGGCCCTGCTGACCGGCTCGGACCTGCCGCTGCACGTGCTGGTGAGCCTGCGCCGCGTGGCGGTGGGCCTGGGGCTGGCGCTGGCGATCGGCGTGCCGCTGGGCCTGGCCATCGGCAGCTACCGCCGCCTGGAGGCGGCGCTGTCGCCCGCGATGCAGTTCCTGCGCATGATCTCGCCGCTGTCGTGGATGCCCATCGCGGTGATGGTGTTCGGGGTGGGCGACGACCCGGTGTATTTCCTGCTGGCCTTCGCCGCCGTCTGGCCGATCGTGCTGAACACGGCTGCCGGCGTGCAGCAGCTGGACGCGCGCTGGCTGCTGCTGGCGCAAAGCGTGGCCGCGACCCGCTGGGAGACCCTGCGCCACGTGATCCTGCCGGGCGTGCTGGGCCACATCCTGACGGGCGTGCGGCTGGCGATCGGCATTCTCTGGATCGTGCTGGTGCCGTGCGAGATGCTGGGCGTCTCGGCCGGCATGGGCTATTTCATCCTCGACACCCGCGACCGCCTGGCCTATTCCGAGCTGATGGCCATGGTGCTGCTGATCGGCGCGCTGGGCTTCCTGCTGGATGCCGCCGCCCGGGGCCTGTACCGCTACTGGCGCGGGTAGGCCGGCGCCGCCGCTATTTGCGCGAGGACTTGCCGGCCGGGCAGATCACGCCGCGCAGCTGCCGCTGCACCGGGTCGCGCGCCACCGGCGCGTTGGAAATGCCGGCCACCGGCAGCGATTCCACCAGTTCCCCGGTGGCGTTGGGGCCGGCGTAGTGCTGGGTTTCGGTGATGGTGTAGGTGTTGTTGCTGCAATTGATGGTCACGGGCTGCGTCACCGAGCCGTAGGGCTGGCCATTGGCCTCGGAGACCCGCGGCTGCGCATAGAACCACGCCACCGTCGCCAGCATCACCAGCGGCCGCTCGGTCAGCTGCACGATCGAGTCGCGGTCGTAGAACACCCCGGGCATCGACTGCGGCGCCAGCGGCTGCCAGGCCGGCGCGCCGCCGAAGACGATGCCGCCGGTATCCGGCGTGGCCGGCGCGATGCTGACGGCGCAGGCGTCGGGCGGGACCGGATCGCCTTGGCGGACCGTCACCACCGCGCAGGTATCGGCCGGCGTGGCCGGCTCCGCGCTGCCCGCCTGGGCCCAGGCAGGCCCCCCCAATACCGCCAGGACGAGGGTGAGTTGCGCTTGCCTTGCTGTCATGGGGCCTTCCCTGTGGGACATCGGTGTGGAGTCACCCCAGTATAGAGAAAGAAATCATGACGGCCGGAACCCGGCGGCAAGCGCGGCGCGGGGGTATAGTCTCGTCCGTTCGACAAGCGATGCCGACGCCGTGCCACGGGGCGCCGGCCGGGGTCGGAGGAGAGGCGACGACGATGAATATCAGAGTGCTCGCCGGCGCGGCGGCCATCGCCGTGACCGGGGTGCTGGCTTACGGGTTCTACCAGCTCATGCCGGAAGGCGAGCCGCTGGCGCGCAGCGAAGTCATCGGCGAGCTCGATGGCCCGCCGCTGGCCGGCTACTCGCGCACGCGGCTGTACCGCTATGGCGAGCATCAGTTCCTGGTCGGGCAGCTGATCGCGGGCGACAAGGATATCGCCGGCCTGGCCAAGGCGCCGGTGCTGGACGCGCTGCTGCCGTCCGCGGCGGACTGCTGCCAGGCGGACGGGGCCGCGCGCGCCGAGGCCGCGTCGGCCGATCCGACGCAGGGCATGCTGCAGGCGGCCGCCTCGGCGCGTGATGTGCGCAACCTGGTCTATGGCGGCCGTGACAATGGCCGCTACGCGCTGCTCGGCTCGATCGGCGGCGACACCGGCGTCACGCTCCTCGGCGGGCCGCAGGGGCAGACCATCTACCTGGTGGGCGGCAGCCAGCGCCGCGGCCATGACGGCGACGCTTCCAGCGGGTGGGACGTCTGGCGTTCCGACGACCAGGGCGCCAATTGGCGCTACGCGCCTGACTTGCAGCTGGGCGCGCCACGGCGGTTCACCGTGTTCCTGACCGATGAGCGGGCCATGGCGCTGACCGACGGCAGCAATGGCGCCGGCGACGAACGCCTGCTGGTCAGCGAGGACGGCGCGCGCCACTGGTCGGCGCTGTCCTTGCGCGAGCAGGTCTGGCCCGACGCCGACAGCTATGGCCGGGCGTTCCTGGAACACCTGGGCCCGGGCCGAGCCGCCACCGATCAGCTGGTGTACGGCTGGTCGCTCTATCCGCTGGCCGCCGACCGCGCCGTCGGCTGGAGCTGGCGCGACCGCGTCACGGTCGGCGTGGCGCGCCGCATCGAGACCCGGCGTTTCGAGGTGCGGTTCCAGGACGGCGCTTCGCCCGCGTTCCGCATCACCCACGACGTGCCGCCGGTGCCGCCGCAGGATCCGCGCTCGCAGCCGCGGGTGGGGCAGCCTGAATACGCCACCGACGACAACCGCATCTATCGGCTCGATCCGGCCGACAGCAACTGGCATGAGCTGGCCGCCATGCCGGCCGTGCGCGGCCAGCGCACCTGGATCGGGCAGGCCTGGTTCGGCCGCAACGGCTGGGTGGTGCAGACCTATGCCGACCACCTGTTCTCGTTCAAGGATTACACCCGCACCTACTTCCACACGCGCGACCAGGGCAGGACCTGGCGGCCGTTCCAGCTCTCGCCCGACCAGGAGCGCGGCCTGCTCGGCCTGGACGCGGCGGGCGAGGGCGTGCTGGTGCACGTCGATCGCGGCGGCAAGACCATCATCGTGCGCTATGCGCTGGAGTGAGGCATGACGCCGACCGTGCGCGAGGCGCGGGCCGCCGATCTGCCGGGGTTGCGCGCGCTGTTCCTGGCGACGCGCCGCGAGGCCTATCCCTGGCTGGCGCCGGCCAGCCTGCGCGCGGTCGACCTGGACGCGCAGACCGAGGGCGAACGGCTCTGGGTCGCGCTGGCCGCGGACGACGCCCTGGCCGGCTTCGTGTCGCTGTGGGAGCCTGACGACTTCATCCACCACCTGTATGTGGGCCGCGCATGGCAGCGGCAGGGCGTGGCGCGGGCGTTGCTGCGCGCCTTGCCCGGCTGGCCGGTGACGCGCTACCGGCTCAAGTGCCTGCGGCGCAACGCCGCGGCGCTGGCCTTCTACCAGGCCTGCGGTTTCGTGGAAATCGGCGCCGGCGCGGGCGAGGACGGCGACTACCTGCTGCTGGAATCGCGCGGCGACCGTCCCCCGCGCGCCGAGGCCTGAGCCTCCCGGCCTCAGTCGGCCTGCACGTAGTCCGGATAGCGCTTGCAGATCTCGGCCACCTGGCTGAGCGTGCCCGACAGGTGCTCGCGCAACGCCTGCTGCGCGCGCGGCGCATCGCCCGCCGCGATGGCGTCCAGCACCCGCTGGTGGTCGTCCATGATGCGTTCGGCCTTGCCGGCTTCCGGCAGGTGCAGGCGGCGCAGGCGGTCGACGTGGCCGCTGTAGCGCTGCTCCATGTCCCACAGCGCCGTGACGCCCGCGGCCGCGTGCATGTCGCGGTGGAAGGCCTGGTCGGCCGCCATGAATTCCTGGTACTGGCCGGCGGCGTGGCAGACACGCTGGCGGTCGATGCTGGCCTGCAGCCGCTGGACCAGCAGGGGATCGGGTTGCTGCGCCAGCACGTGCACGATTTCCAGCTCGATCGACCGCCGCAGGAAGTGCGCCTGGCGCGCGGCGGCGATGTCGATGCGGCTGACCACCGTGGTGTGCTGCGGATAGATCTCGACCAGGGCTTCCTCGGCCAGCTTCATGAGCGCGTCGCGGATCGGCGTCTGGCTCAGGCCGTAGGCCTCGGCCAGCGTCACGCGCGACAGCGGCGCGCCGGGCGCCAGTTCGAGGGACATGATCTGTTCGCGCAGATGTTCGAAAACCTGCGGCGCGGCGTGCCGCGAGCGATCCAGTCTGAGCTTGTGGCTGGGCATCGGAGCGAAGTTCGGTAAAGGGTCGGAACGGTCGGTGGTGGAAGCGGAGTGTAGCGGGTTTTCACCTAGCTGACGCACTAATGTATTAGTGTTTAAATGGTCCGGTCAATGATTTCGTCAGTTTCATTCCACCGCCTTCCTGGACCCCGCTTCCCCTATGAAACGCACCTACGAAAGCCTGCGCAGCGCCGCCTGGATGGCCAAGGACGACCTGCGTTCCTTCGGTCATCGTTCCCGCATGATGCAGATGGGCTACGGCCCCGACGACTGGGTCGGCCGCCCGATCATCGCCATCATCAACACCTGGTCCGACCTGAACCCCTGTCACAGCCACTTCAAGCAGCGCGTCGAGGACGTCAAGCGCGGCGTGTTCCAGGCTGGCGGCTTTCCGGTGGAACTGCCGGCGATCTCGGTGTCCGAATCGTTCGTCAAGCCCACCACCATGCTGTACCGGAACATGCTGGCGATGGAGGCCGAGGAACTGCTGCGCAGCCACCCGGTGGACGGCGCGGTGCTGCTGGGTGGCTGCGACAAGACCACGCCGGGCCTGCTGATGGGCGCCATCAGCGCCGGGCTGCCCTGTGTCTACGTGCCCGCCGGCCCGATGCTGCGCGGCAACTGGAAGGGCAAGATCCTCGGTTCCGGCTCCGACGCCTGGAAGCTGTGGGACGAGCGCCGCGCCGGCAAGATCACGCAGGAACAATGGACCGAGGTCGAAGGCGGCATCGCCCGCAGCTACGGCACCTGCATGACCATGGGCACGGCCAGCACCATGACCGCCATCGCCGAGGCCATCGGCATGACCCTGCCGGGCGCCTCGTCGATCCCGGCGGCCGACGTCAACCACATGCGCATGTCGGCCGAGTGCGGCCGCCGCGTGGTCGAGATGGTCTGGGACGACCTGACGCCGCAGCGCATCCTGAGCCCGGCCTCGTTCCACAACGCCATCAACGTGGCCATGGCCATGGGCTGCTCGACCAACGCCATCATCCACCTGGTGGCCATGTCGCGCCGCGCCGGCCATCCGGTGGGCCTGGACGACTTCGACGCCGCCAGCCGCAAGGTGCCGGTCATCGCCAACATCCGGCCCAGCGGCGACAAGTACCTGATGGAAGACTTCTTCTACGCCGGCGGCCTGCCGGCGCTGATGTCGCGCCTGGAAGGGCACCTGGACCTGTCGGCCATGACCGTCACCGGCAAGACGCTGGGCGAGAACATCGCCGGCGCCGAGGTCTACAACGACGACGTCATCCGCAAGCTCGACACCGCCATCTACGACGAGGGCGCGCTAGCGGTCCTGCGCGGCAACATCGCGCCGGACGGCTGCGTCATCAAGCCCAGCGCCTGCGCCCCGCAATACCTGCAACACACCGGCCCGGCGCTGGTGTTCGACGACTATCCCAGCATGAAGGCCGCGGTCGACGACGAGAACCTGGACGTCACCGCCGACCACATCATGATCCTGCGCAACGCCGGCCCGCAGGGCGGCCCCGGCATGCCGGAATGGGGCATGCTGCCGATCCCCACCAAGCTGGTCAAGCAGGGCGTGCGCGACATGCTGCGCCTGTCCGACGCCCGCATGAGCGGCACCAGCTACGGCGCCTGCATCCTGCACGCCGCGCCCGAAGCCTACATCGGCGGCCCGCTGGCGCTGGTCAAGACCGGCGACCTGATCACCGTCGACGTGCCGGCCCGCAGCATCCACCTGAACGTCAGCGACGAGGAACTGGCCGCGCGCCGCGCCGCCTGGACGCCGCCGCCCAGGCGCTACGAGCGCGGCTACGGCTGGATGTACTCGCAACACATCCTGCAGGCCGACGAGGGCTGCGACTTCGACTTCCTCGAGACCAGCTTCGGCGCGCCCGTGCCGGAACCGGAAATCTTCTGAACCCGCCATCCCCTGAATCGCTTTCCCTGGAGTTTTCCGTGTCAGACATGAATCCCGCCACCCGCGCCAAGCTGGGCGGCATCAGCACCGCCACGCTGTGCACCGCCTTGTTCAAGCGCGGCCTGCGCAATCAGTTCATCCAGGACGTGCGGCCGCTGAACGCGACGCTGCCCAACATGGTCGGCCCGGCCTTCACGCTGCGCTACATCCCGGCGCGCGAGGACCTGAACACCATCAAGGTGTTCGAGGACCGCGCCCACCCGCAGCGCGCCGCGGTCGAGACCTGCCCGCCCGGCGCGGTGCTGGTGATGGACAGCCGCAAGGACCCGCGCGCCGCCTCGGCCGGTTCGATCCTGGTGACCCGTCTGATGAAGCGCGGCGTGGCCGGCGTGGTCACCGACGGCGGTTTCCGCGACTCGCCCGAGATAGCCGAGCTCGGCTATCCCGCGTACCACAACCGTCCGTCCGCGCCGACCAACCTGACGCTGCACCAGGCGCTGGACATCAACGCGCCCATCGGCTGCGGCGACGTGGCCGTGTTCCCCGGCGACATCGTGGTGGGCGACCGCGAGGGCGTGGTGGTGATCCCCGCGCACCTGGCCGACGAGATCGCGGACGAAGCGGTGGAGATGACCGCGTTCGAGGACTTCGTCACCAGCCAGGTGCAGGCCGGCGCGTCGATCCTGGGCCTGTATCCGCCCACCGACCCGGGCACCAAGGACAAATTCGCCGCCTGGCGCAAAGAACAGGGCCGTTGAGCCTTGGCGCCGGCCGACCGGCCGGCGACCCATGCCTATAAAACACAGAGGGCAGGAGACAAGCATGAACAAGCAACGTCGCAGCGCGCTGGCCGCGCTGCTGGCAGGACCGCTGCTGGGCGCGTGGGCGCTGCCGGCCACGGCCGCCGAATGGCCGGCGCAGAAGCCGATTTCCTACGTGGTGCCGTTCACCGTGGGCGGCTCCACCGATGTGGTCGGCCGCGTGCTGGCGCAGAAGCTGGGCGACCGGCTGCACCAGAACGTCATCGTCGAGAACAAGCCCGGCGCCGCCGGCGGCATCGGCGCCACCTACGTGGCCAAGGCCGCGCCCGACGGCTACACGCTGTTCGGCGGCACCATCAGCACCCACGCCATCAACGCCAGCCTGTACAAGAACCTGAAGTACGACCCGGTCAAGGACTTCGAGCCGGTCTCGCTGATCGCCTATCTGCCGAACGTGCTGCTGGTCGATCCGAACCTGGGCGTGAACTCGGTGGCCGACCTGATCGCGCTGCTCAAGAAGGATCCGTCCAAGCGCACCTTCGCGTCTTCCGGCGCCGGCACCTCCACCCACCTGGCCGGCGAACTGTTCGCCAGCATGATCGGCGTGCCGCTGACGCACGTGCCGTACAAGGGCACGCCGCCCGCCATGGTCGACGTGTCCTCGGGCGCGGTGACGTTCATGTTCGACCAGATGACCGCCGCCTTGCCGCTGCTGCAGACCGGCAAGCTCAAGCTGCTGGCCGTCACCACCAAGGACCGCATCTCGCTGGCCCCCGACGTGCCCACCATGCAGGAGGCCGGGGTGCCCGGCTTCCAGATGGCCTCGTGGCAGGCGGTGTATGCGCCCAAGGGCACGCCCAAGCCCATCCTCGACAAGCTCGCCGCCGAGATCGCGCTGATCCTGAAGGAACCCGACGTGCAGGAAAAGCTCGGCAAGACCATGGGCATGGAACTGGTCGGCAGCACGCCCGACGAACTGCGCGCCCTCATGGCCACGGAGATTCCGCGCTGGGCGGAGGTGGTGAAGAAGTCGGGGGCGACGGTGGAGTGATGGCTGCCAATGGGCGCAAGCCTACGCCCCATCATGTAAGACCTGATTCCCGCCCCGGCCTGGAGCCGGGGCTTTTGTTTTCCGCGCCCGGATTCGCCGCGTCAGGGTTTCAGGTTCAGCTTCGGCACCAACGCATTGAAGGCCTGTTCCTGCCGCGCCACGTCGGCCGCGAATTGCGGTTGGTCGGCGTATGACGGCGTCAGGTTCTGCTTGCGCATCAGCGCCTGGAAGTCCTGCGACTGCGCCACCTGGCGCGCGGCGGCGCGCCATTTTTCGATGGCGTCGGCCGGGGCCGACTTCGGCAGGCCGATGCCGCGCCAGACGCTGAACTGCAGGTCAGCGCCGCGTTCCTTCATGGTCGGCACGTCCGGCAGGGTGTCGAGCCGCTTCGGCGCCATCACGGCCAGGGTGCGCAGCTTGCCGGTGTCCACGTGCTGCTGCAACTCGGCATAGGCCACCGTGGTGGCCTGCACGTCGCCGGACAACAGGCCCATGATGGCCGGGGCTGATCCCTGGTAGGGGACGTGCACGAACTTCACGCCGGTCTGCTCGCCCAGCGCCGCGGCCGCCATGTGCGGCACGGTGCCGATGCCGGCGTTGGACACCGCCACCCGTTCCGGATTCTTCCGGGCGTAGTCGAGGAATTCCTCCACCGTCTTCCACGGCGCGTCGGCGCGCACCGTGACCGACGACGGATCGTCGGTGAAGCGGGCGATGGGCTGGAAGTCCTTGACGGTGGTCTTGCCGATGCCCATCAGCGGCACCACCAGCATTTCCGGCGTCATCAGCACCAGCTTGTAGCCGTCGGGCTGGGCGTTGGCCACGTACGACCAGCCGATCGAGCCGCTGGCGCCGGGTTTGTTGATGACCACGGTCGGTTGCGCCAGCAGGGGCGGCCGCACCGCCTCGGCGATGGCGCGGGCGGTGTTGTCGCTGCCGCCGCCGGGCTGGTAGGCGACCACCAGCTCCATCGAGCGGCTGGGGTAGTCGGCCGCCATCGCGGCGGGGGCGGCCGCGACGCAGGCTAGGAAGGAGAAGGCGCTGAAGGCCAGCGCGGGCAGGCGGGTGCGGGTCATGGTGGCTCCGGTATCAGTAGCCCAGGGCTGAAAGATCCGCCAGTGTCTGGCGGGTGATGGCGAGGGTGCGTTCGCGTTCGGCGCCGGCCAGGTCCAGGCGCGGCGGCTTGACGGTTTCGGCGCTGCCGGTGATCAGGTGTTCGGCCAGCTTGATGTGCTGCACCAGCTTGACCACGGTGTCCAGATGGAACAGCGGCGTCAGCGCCGCATACAGCTTGCGGGCTCGGACGAAATCGCCCTCGGCCGCCAGCCGCAGTAGGTCCACCGAGGCCTTGGGCACGGCGTTGGCCATGCCCGAGACCCAGGCGGTGACGCCCAGCGCGGCGCTTTCCAGCACCAGGTCGTCGACGCCGCAGACCACCGCCAGGCGGTCGCCGAAGCGCGTGATCAGGTCGGTTACGCGGGTGGTGTCGTAGGACTCCTCCTTGATCGCGACGATGGTCGGTTCTTCCAGCAGTTGCGCCACCAGGTCGGGCGTCAGGTCGACGCCGTAGCCGCGCGGGTTGTTGTACAGCAGGATCGGCAGGGGGCTGGCCTGCGCCACGCTGCGATAGAACGCCACCGTCTCGCGCTCGTCCGACTTGTACGTCAGGCCGGGAAACACCATCAGCCCGTCGACGCCGATCTCCGCCGCCTGGCGCGCGAAGGCGGCGGCGCGCGCGGTGCCGGTCTCGGCCACGCCCGACACCACCGGCACGCGGCCGCGCACGGTCTCGACCGCGAGGCGCAGCACCGCCTGTTTTTCTTCGGGGGCGAGCTGGGCGTTCTCGCCCACCATGCCCATCATCACCACGCCGCCCACGCCGTTGGCGATCAGGCGCTCCAGGCCCTGGCGGATGGCATCCGGGTCGAGCGAGAAATCGGGCTTCAGTTTGGTGGTGACCGCAGGAAATACGCCTTGCCATTGAATGCTCATGCTGCCGCTCCTGTTGCGTGATCCGCCCGGTTTGTACTGTCGGGCTATTGATTGGATATTGGATCCAAAATAAAAAGGCCAGAAAAACGAGGCGCGCGGCCTCGAACCATCGCCCGGGTCAGGGCGCTGATATCAACTGGATCATGGATCCAATATACTCACATTAAACGGGCTGCGGATACCGGCTGTCTCTCGGGGTTTTCCTGGGCGTGGCGCACGGTTTCCGCGATTCCGTCGCCCCCCGGCATCCGCCGGACGGCAACGCCACCGGATGTGACGTGTCCCAGAATTCCTCTTCCGCCAGCGCTCCCCAGCCTCGTTCCGCCGCCGGATCCGCCGGCCGGCTGATCCGCAAGACCGCCGTCGACCTGGTGGTCGACGCCTTGCGCGACCGCATCCTGTCCGGCGCGATTCCGCCCGGTTCCGCCTTGCGCCAGGAACTGCTGGCCGAGGAACTGGGGGTGAGCCGGCTGCCGGTGCGCGAGGCGATCCGGCAGCTCAGCGCCGAAGGGCTGGTGGACATGATCGCGCACCGCGGCGCGTACGTCTCGATGCTGTCGCGCGCCGAAGTGCAGGAGTTCTTCGATATCCGCCTGCGGCTGGAGCCCTGGCTGCTGCGCCTGGCGGTCTCGCAGCACGCGCCCGAGGACCTGGACGAGGCGGCGCGCATCGTGGCGCTGATGGACAGCGCCGAGCCGCAGCAGTGGGGGCGGCTCAACTGGCAACTGCACGAGTTGCTGTACCGCGCCGCGCAGCGCCCGGCGGCGCTGGCCATGGTGCGCGCGCTGCATGAAAAGTCCGAACGCTATTTCCGCTTCCAGATCGTCAACGCGCCGATCCGCCAGCAGGCCCACGACGAGCACAGCGCCCTGATCGCGTTCTGTCGCCAGGGCCGCGCCGGCGAGGCCGAGGCGGCGCTGGAACGCCACATCGCCGAAGCCGCCGAGCAGATCCTGGCGATTGTCGATCACCTGCTGGATACGACCGCGACGCCGGCGTAACTCAGTTGATCTTGATATTGCGTTCCTTCACCAGGACCTTCCACTGCGCGGTTTCCTTGGCCAGGTAGTCGCGCAGTTCGTCGGGCGTGCCGCCGATGGATTCGGCGCCGATCGAGTCCAGCGTCGCCTTGACCTTGGGCTCGTTCAGGGCCTGGCGCATGGCGGCGTTGAGCTTGGCCACGACCTCGGGCGGCGTGCCGGCCGGCGCGAAGGCGGCGAACCACGGCATCAGCTCGTAGCCGGGCAGGCCGCTTTCGGCCACGGTGGGCACGTTGGGCAGCGCGGCCGAGCGCTTCGCGGTGGTCACCGCCAATGCGCGCAGCTTGCCGGCTTCGATATGCGGCTTGGCCGACGTTACGCTGTCGAACATGTAGTCCACCTGGCCGCCCAGCAGGTCGGCGATGGCCGGGCCGCTGCCCTTGTAGGGCACGTGCAGCATGTCGATCTTGGCCATGGACACGAACAGCTCGCCCGCCAGGTGGATCGAGGTGCCGACGCCGGCCGAGGCGTAGGTGTAGTGGTTGGGCTGCGCCTTGGCCTTGGCGATGACTTCGTCCACGCTCTTCACATCGTTGCGCGCGGGGTTGGTGACCAGCACGTTCGGCACCACCGCCAGCAGCGAGATCGGCGCGAAGTCCTTGATCGGGTCGTAGTTCAGGTCGGCGTACAGCGCCGGGTTCACGGCCATGCCGTTGGCCACGATCAGGATGGTGTAGCCGTCCGGCTTGGAACGCGCCACGCTGGCCGCGCCGATGTTGCCGCCGGCGCCGGCGCGGTTCTCGACGATGAACGAGGTGTTCAGTTGCTTGCCCATCGACTCGCCCAGGGTGCGGGCGATGCTGTCCATGGCGCCGCCCGGCGGGAACGGCACGATCCACTTGACCGGCCGGTCGGGGTAGCCGTCGGCCATCGCGCCGCTGGCGGCGCCGAGCAGGGCCAGGCCCATGCAGGCCCGGGCGAGGTGTTTGAATGCGTAGCGCAATGCCATGTCGTGTCTCCGTGTGCTTGAATTATTTTTCCGCGCGCCGATGCGTGGCCGGCGCGCGGGAACAACCGTGGGGCAGGGCGCGTCAGCGGTCCCTGCGGTAGAAAGCCAGTTTGTCTTCGTCCAGTTCCAGGCCCAGGCCCGGGCCGGTGGGGATCTCCATCTCGAAATCGGCGTAGCGCGGCGGGTTGGCGACGATGTCGTCCTTGAGCAGCAGCGGGCCGAACAGTTCGGTGCCCCACGACAGCCGCGGCAGGCAGGCGAAGCCGTGCGCCGAGGCGATCGAGCCGACCGAGCCTTCCAGCATGGTGCCGCCGTACAGCGACATGCCGGCGGCGTCGCCGACCGCGGCGGTGCGCAGCATTTCGTGGATGCCGCCCGACTTGGCGATCTTCAGCGCCAGCACGTCGGCCGCGCCCAGGCGCGCGATGGCCAGCGCGTCCTCGGGACCGTTGACGGCTTCGTCGGCCATGATGGGCACCACGAAGCGCGCCGCCAGCCGCGCCATGCCGGCGAGGTTGGCGCGCGGGATCGGTTGTTCGATCAGGTCGACGCCGGCCGCTTCCAGGCGCGCGATGGCGCCGGCCGCGTCGGCCTCGTTCCAGGCCTGGTTCACGTCCACCGTGACGCGGGCGCGGTCGCCCAGCGCCTGCTTGATGCGCGACACGTGGGCCACGTCGTCGGCCACGGCGCGGCGGCCGACCTTGAGCTTGAAGGTGTTGTGGCGGCGGCTGGCGAGCAGCGATTCGGCTTCCTCGATGTCGCGCGCGGTGTCGCCGCTGGCCAGGGTCCACAGCACCGGCAGGCTGGCGCGCACGGCGCCGCCCAGCAGGGTCGAGACCGACACGCCCAGGCGCTTGCCCTGGGCATCGAGCAGCGCGCTTTCCAGCGCCGACTTGGCGAAGCGGTTGCCGCGCGCCACGGTTTCCAGGCGCCGCATGGCGGCGTGGATGTTGGCCGCGTCCAGGCCGGCCAGCGCCGGCGCCAGGTAGGTGTCGATGGCCAGCTTGATGCCTTCCGGGCTTTCCTCGCCGTACGACAGGCCGCCGATGGTGGTGGCCTCGCCGATGCCCTCGATGCCGTCGCTGCAGCGCAGGCGCACGATCACCAGCGTCTGGCGCTGCATCACGGCCATGGCGAGCTGGTGGGCGCGGATGGTCGGCAGATCCACCAGGATCGCCTCGACCGAGTTTATCGTTACCGGATTCATACTTTCCAAAGCAGGTTCTTCAGGTGAAGCGCAGTATCGCTTGCGTCAGACCGCCAAGTCCAAGACTATATGGGTCTCCATTTATACCTTTAAGGTTTGTATAAACCATGGAACTCAGGCACCTGCGGTATTTCCAGGCGGTGGCGCGCGAGGGCAGCTTCACCCGCGCCGCCGAAGCGCTGCACATGGCGCAGCCGCCGCTCAGCCGCCAGATCCGCCAGATGGAAGAGGAGCTGGGCGTGGCGCTGTTCGAACGCACCACCCGCGCGCTGCGCCTGACGGAAGCCGGGCGCTTCCTGCTGGAACAGTCGCGGCTGCTGACCGCGCGGCTGGACGAAGTGCTGGAGGGCACGCGCCGGCTGGGCCAGGCCCGGCGGCGCTGGTTCGGCATCGGCTTCGTGCCGTCGACGCTGTACGGCTTCGTGCCCGAGCTGATCCGGCAATTGCGCGGCGCCGACGCGCAGGTGGAAGTCGGCCTGGCCGAGATGACCACCTTGCCGCAGCTGGAGGCGCTCAAGGCCGGCCGCATCGACCTGGGCATCGGCCGGATCCTGCTGGACGATCCGGCGATCGAGCGCCGCATCCTGATGACCGAGCCGTTGATGGCGGCCGTGCCGCTGCACCACCCGCTGGCCGGTTGCGCCAGCGTCTCGGTCGACCGGCTGGCGCAGGAGCCGTTCCTGCTGTATCCGGCGCGGCCGCGGCCCAACTTCGCCGACCATGTGCTGGACCTGTTCCGCGCCGCCGGCCATGCGCCGCAGGTGGCGCAGGAGGCCAACGAGCTGCAGACCGCGATCGGCCTGGTGGCGGCCGGCCTGGGGGTGACGGTGGTGCCGGCCTCGGTGCAGCGCCTGCAGCGGCGCGACGTGGCCCACGTGCGCATCGACGCCGAGGCCTTCGTGTCGCCGGTGATCGCCAGCTATCGCAAGGACGACGCCTCGCCGTTCCTGGCGCAGGCGCTGGCCCTGGCGGCGCAGCTGGCGAAGGGGTAACCAGCCGAGGCGGGCCGGTCGCGGCGGGTCGGCAAGGCGATCGGGCTGTCCGGGCTGAGGGATTTCGGCGGGCGTTGCCGCTTCAGGCCGGACCTGGCGGCTCGGCCGCGCCAGTGTCGTTTTCCAGGGGCACTTCGATGTGGCAGGCAATGCCGTCCTGCCGGAATGCCAGCGTGGTCTTGGCGGCCAGGGTGAACCCCAGCGCGTGCTCTATCAACTCGCGGCCATAACCGCGGCGGCTGGCGTCGGGCGCCACCGGCAGGCCGGTTTCGACCCAGTCGAGCACCAGCACTTCCCGGTTGTCCTGGCGGGCCAGGCGCCATTGGATGTCCAGGCGCCCGGTGTCGTAGTTCAGGGCGCCATACTTGACCGCGTTGGTGGCCAGTTCATGGATGGCCAGCGCCAGCGTCTGGATGCGGTCCGCGCGTAGCGGCACGGGCGGACCGGCAAGCGAAATCTGGTGGCCGTTGCCGACGGCCTCCAGTTCGCGGCGCATCATGTCGTGGAATTCGATGCGCTCGCCGCCGGTTTCTCCCAGCAGGCCCTGAACGCGATCCAGGGCGGCGAGCCGGGTGTCGAAGCGCTTGAAGGGTTCACCTTCGCCCAGCGTGCGCCGGGCCACGTTCTTGACCAGCGCCAGCAGGTTGCGGGTGCGGTGCTGCAATTCGGAGATCAGGATGCGATGGCGCCGTTCGACGCGGGTGATCTGGGTGATGTCGATGAAGGTCACGACCACGCCGTCCACCCGGCTGTCGCTGCCGCGGTAGGGCACCAGCCGCAACAGATAGTGCTTGCCGTCCAGCGTTCCGGCGATGCGCCGTTCGATCGGCTGATAGCGGTCGTAGACGTGCTGGATGTCACTGGCGAACGAGGGCAGGTCGAAACGGCTGGCCAGATCGGTGATCGGCCGGCCGCAGTCGCTGGGCAGGATGTTGAACACGTCGCCGACCGCGGGGGTGAAGCTGCGGATGATCAGATCGTGGTCCAGGAACAGCGTGGCGATGGCGGTGCTTTCGAACAGGTTGTGCAGGTCGCTGTTGCTGCGGTCCAGCTCGTCGACCTTGCCATGCAATTCGCCATTGACCGTATGCAGCTCTTCATTGAGCGATACCAGTTCTTCCTTGGAGGCTTCCAGTTCCTCGTTGGTCGATTGCAGTTCCTCGTTGACGGACAGCAGTTCCTCGTTCGAGGATTTCAGCTCTTCCAGGGCGGTTTCATATTCCTCGATCATCGATTGCAGGCGCTCGCGCGTGTCGCGCAGCTCGGTTTCCATGTGCTGGGCGGCGCCTTGCCGCAACGCATGCGCATGGACCTGGGCTTCTTCGCGCGTCAGGACCGGCCCCTGGTCGGTGAACAGCACCAGGTACAGCGGTTCCGTGTCGTGGCGGGCGGCCAGCGGCTCGACGGTCAGCGACACGCGCTGCACGCGGCCCTCGTCGTCCTCCACCGCGACGTCGCGGCGCACCGCCGGCATGCCGTTCTCGACCGCGGCGTGCAGCAGGGTGCGCAGATCCAGCCGCAGGCCCTTGCGCGCCAGCGTCAGGATCTGGCGTGTGGGCGCGCCGGCGGCCGCCTCCAGGTATTTGCCGGTGCGGCCCGAGTAATAGACGATGTCGCCGTCCCGATTGACCAGCACGTGGGCGGGCGCATGCTGCGCCAGCACCTGGGCATCGACCGCCTGGCGCAGCGCGGCGGCGCCCGGTTGCGGGCGCGGAGGGCCCGCGCTGGGCTGGCCGCGGGACTGCAGGGATGCCAGCGGCAGCGCGGGCCGGGGCGGCGGGGCGATGTCGGCGCGGCGCTGGAAGATGCGGTGCCGTTTCTCGACCGGACTGAACAGTTCGCTGAACTGGCTGACGTTCTCGGACATGCCCAGGAACAGGTAGCCGCCGGGCCGCAGCGAATAATGGAAGGTGGGAATGACCTGCTTCTGGATCTCGCCGCCGAAGTAGATCAGCAGGTTGCGGCAGGAAATCAGGTCGATGCGCGAGAACGGCGGGTCGCGCAGCACGTTGTGCGGCGAGAAGATGCACAGTTCGCGCACCTGTTTGTTGACCACGTAGCCGTCGCCGTCGGCGACGAAATGGCGGTCGCGCCGCTCCTGCGGCATGCTGTCGAGCAACTGGCCGGGATAGCGCGCGGCCCGGGCCACGGCCAGCGCGCGGTCGTCGATGTCGGTGGCGAACAGCTGGATCTGCGGCGTGGCCGCCATGCTGTCCATGTGTTCACGCAGCAGGATGGCCAGGGAATAGACTTCTTCGCCGGTGGCGCAGCCCGGCACCCAGATGCGCACCGATTCGGACGTGCCACGGTTTTCCAGCAGCTTCGGGATGATCAGGCGCTGCAGCGACTCGAACGCCTGGGCATCGCGAAAGAAATTGGTCACGCTGATCAGCAGGTCCCGGAACAGCGCGCTGGCCTCCTGCGGGGAGGCTTTCAGGAACTCGACATAGGCCTCGAGGCTGCCGATCTGGTTCACGTGCATGCGCCGCTGCACGCGGCGCATGAAGGTCCTGTTCTTGTAGCCGCTGAAGTCATGGCCGACCCGCGCGCGCAGCAGATTGCTTATTTCGAGTCCGGCCGCATCCAGCCGCACCGCGCCGCTGGCCTGCGTCTCGGTCGTCGCGTCCGGCAGCGTGGGCAGGCCCTGGGCGAACTCCACCAGGCGTTTTCCCATCTCTTCGGCCGGCAAGGCGAAGTCGACCAGGCCGCTGGCGATGGCGCTGTCCGGCATTTCCGGATTGCGCGGTCCATAGCCGTCGGCGGCCTGCGCCAACGTCAGGCCGCCGTGTTCCTTGATGGCCTTGATGCCCAGCGTGCCGTCGGAATTGCCGCCGGACAGGATCACGCCGGCGGCAAAATCGCCGCAATCACGCGCCAGCGCGGAAAAGAACAGGTCGATGGGCCTGCGTCCGGGCAGATCCGCGGGACGCTTGAGCACCCGCAGGCGGCGATGGCTCACGGACATGAGCGCATCGCGCGGCAGCACGTAGACGCTGTTGATCTCGATCTGCTGGTTGTCGACGGCGGTCAGCACCGGCAGCGAGGTGTAGCGCGAGACCACCTCGGACAGATGGCTTTCGCGCGAGGGGCTCAGATGCGTGACCACCACGAACGCCACGCCGGGCGCGGGCGGGATACCGCGGAAAAAGCCTTCCAGCGCCTCGACGCCGCCCGCGGACGCGCCTACCCCGACGATGGGGAATTCCGGTGTGAGGGTCATGGTTGTGCGCGCCGGCCGTACCGGGCGGATGAGAGAGGTGGCAGCATCCTGCCGACAGTAACACGGGCGTGCGCCTTTTGTGCTTCCCCCAATCCGCGCCGTTGTGTTCCCGGTTTCCTGTCCATGGCCCTGGACCCAAGGGGGCGGCTCACGTTTTGCGGCAGAGCCAGCCCTGGAATGTCAGCGCGGCGTAGAACCGCTCGATATCGGTGAAGCCGGCCTCGCGCAGAATGGCTTCGTCTGCCTGCGGCGCCAGCACCGGCAACTTGTCGCGCATTGCCCGCATGCCGTTTTGGGCCTGTTCGGCGGGCACGCCCGCGGCGGTCACGAAGGCGGCATTGCGGGCCAGCCAGGCATCGCGCCGTTCGGGTGGAAAACTGTGGTGCACCGCGATGAAGGGCGCGCCGGGCTTGAGCCGGCGGCTGATTTCGCGAACGGTCCGAAGGCGTTCGGGCGCTGCCAGGAAATGCAGCGTCAGCAGGCAGGTGGCGCCGTCGAAGGGGCCTTCGGGCGCGTCGTCGATATAGCCCTGGTGCAGCGCGGCGCGCGGGGCCAGGTCGCCCAATGTGGCGGTGGCCTGGCGCAGCATGTCGGCCGACGGATCGACGCCGTCCAGGCGCCAGCCTGGCCGCGTCTCGGCCAGGGCCTTCAACTCCAGTCCGCCGCCGGCGCCGAGCACCAGGAGGCGGCCGTCGTCCGGCGTCAGCTCGGCCATCAGCAGGCCGATCATGCGGTGCAGGTCGCGCAGGCCGGGGACGTGGCGCGCGACCCGTTCGGCGTAGTCGTCCGAGGCGCCGGGCGTATTGGTAAAGGACATCGATGACTCCGGGCTGGACGGCGGCCGGGGCGGCGTGCCGTCATCATGAAACATATGATGTTGCATGATGGCCTCGGCGTCAAGTGGCGCGGCGACGACCGCGACCGGCCTGGTGGCGGCCGGCCTGGGGTGACTCAGGGACCGCCGCCCGCAGGGAGATTCAAGCCGAGCGGCTTGGGGAATTCAGGCCGCGATGGAGAGCGTCCGCGCCGCGCCGGGAAAGTCTGGCAGCACGATGTCGCAATGGCCGGGGCGCACCCAGCGCACCCGCTCGCGGGTGGCGTCGATGCAGCCGCCTTCGGCGTACACGCCCTGGGGGTCGCGGATCCGCATCATGCGTTCAAGGATGACGGCGGTGGCCTCGGGGTCGGCCAGGGTGGCGTGCACGTGTTCCTTGACGATCTGTTCGTCGATGTAGCGCTTGCCGGCGGCGTCGGTGCGCAGGCCGTGGCGCCAATGGTAGATCTCGACGCACTTGGACGTCAGCGTGTACGGCACGCCGCGTTCCCAGAAATTGTTGAACAGGCCGCCGCCCAGGTAGAACACCCAGGACCCTTCGTAGCCTTCGACGTCCGACGATTCGGCGTCGGGGTTGCGGAACCAGAGCCGGTCGCCCGGCACGTAGAAGCGCTGCGGCAAGGGCGCGTCGAGCGCGCCGTATTCGTGCAGGAAGGTGTCGTGGAAGCTGCCGGACATGACCGCGCGCGTTTCCCATTGGCGCTGCAGCCGGCGGCCGAGGTCGGGGTTGGCCGTCTGCAGTTCCTGCGCGATGCCGAGCACGGTGACGTATTCGGTGGCGCGGTAGCACGAGAACGAATACAGCTGGCCCGAGGCCTCGGGCTGGGTGGCCTTGCGCAGCCCATCGATCAGCGAGCGGCCCGGCAGCACCGTGAAGCCGCGCGCCTCGTCGTAGGTCCAGTAGTCCTCGGGCCGCTCGGCGTGTTCGGTGTCGAAGGCCAGCGCGGTCTTGCCGGCGGCCTGCACGATGTAGCGGCGGATGCGCACGGCCGAGGCCAGTTCCGCCACGCTGGGGAAGTCGAAGGCGACCGGGCTGGCCAGCATCGCCAGCACGATCTCGCGGTCCAGGTCGGCTTCGTTGGCGTCGGTGCGCAGGCTCAGCGCCCGCGCCACGCGGGTGGTGTCGTGATCGGGCAGGTAGCTGGCGGCGAAACCGCGATTGAGCGCGGCATGCACGCCGGGCGTGGCGGCCTTGCGCAGGTCGCAGCGGGCGGCGGCGCGCAGGCCGAGGTCGGACAGGTATTGCTGCGTGGCCTCGAGCGCGGCGGCGGCCTGGCCGGCATCGGCGGCGAGGATGCGGATCCCGCCCTGATCGGGATGATTCGGTGACTGCTGGGAAGACGGCATGGGAAGCGAATCGGTAGCGGCGGACAGGGTATGGATAGGCGCGAGGCGGGGTGAGTTCCCGTCAAGCTGCAAGAGGGGGTGAAGAACTATTTCAGCCCCTCTGACGCCTTGCGGCCGACCCCTGGCGAGCCCTTGTGGGGCCCGCCGGATTGTAGGGGCGCTTCCTTAATAATAGCTGTACAAAACGGGCCGCAATGGTCACCGTTCTGTCACCCTGCTGTCATGCCGGCCGGGCCTATTCGGCCAGATAGGCCGGCGCGCCGATCTCGATGATCTGCTCTTCGCTCAGGGTGCGGTGCCAGTACGAATACAGCACCTGCCGGTCGGCCGGCAAGCCGAGGTCGTGGCGCAGGTAGCGGTGGATGGCGCGGAACGCCTTGTGCTCGCACCCGCCCCAGAAGAACGCGTCGTCGAGCGCCGGCGGCCACGACACGGCGCGGACCGCATCCGGCAGCAGCGTGGTGGCGCCGGCCGGCGCGCCATCGCGGTGCAACCATTTCAAGGTGATGCCGGCGGGCCTGGCCAGCGGCAGTTCCTCGCTGGCGTCGCGCACCTCGATGAAGGCGTGGCCCAGTGCGTCGGCGGGCAGCGATTCGAGGATGCGGGCGATGCCGGGCAGGCCGGTTTCGTCGCCCGCCAGCACATGGAAGGCCGCGGGCTTGGGACCGCCGGCCGCGGGGCCGACGACGCCGACGCGGTCGCCCGGCGCGGCCGCCTGCGCCCAGCGCGTGGCGGGCCCGGCGTCGGCGTGCAGCGCGAAGTCGATCGTCAGCGCGCCGGCGGCCGGGTCGATGGCGCGGATGGTGTAGACGCGGGTCGGCATCTTGCCGCCGGGCCAGGTGACGCGGCCGTTGCCGTCCAGCATCGGCCAGGCCACGTCGGCCTCGCCCTTGGGCGCGAAGATCAGGCGGCAATGCAGCTGGTCGGCGCGGTCCAGGTGGGCCAGATCGACGCCCCGCAGCACGATGCGGCGCAGGTGCGGCGTCAGGTCGCGCACCGCGGCCACGCGCAGGATGCGCAGGTCGTCCAGCGGCGTCAGGCCGCCAGCGTCGCCGCGCCACTGGATGTCGAGCCGCTCCTGCGCGGCGATGAAGCCGATCGGGCCGGCCAATGCGTGCTTCATGCGGTTCAGGGCGGCGGGGTCGGCGGCTTCGATCTCGATATGCAGCGCGCCCGGGCGGACCCGCAGCGTGGCGCTGCCGAACGCGGCGGTGACGGCGTGGTGGTCGGATTCGGCGCGCACGGTCATGTCGTGCGTGGCGATGGCGGCCAGGATCGGTTCGAGATAGTCGGCCAGCCTGGGAAAGGCGATGACGGCCGACGCCGTACAGGACGGCGCGGAGGGGTTGGACAAGGTTTACTCCTGGAGGGAGACCCACAGCGGGCCGTCGATCGGCTCCTGCAAAAAGCGGCGATTGATCGTCGCCAGGGTCTCGGCGGGGTCGAAATCGGCAAAGCGGTCGGGGTGCAGCCACTTGGCGGCGGCCTCGACGAAAAGCGGGTTGAACGGCGCGACCGTGATGAGGCCGGTCCAGATGCCATGCACGCGCCCCTGGCGCACGCTGGGCAGCGCGGCAAAGCCGGTGCGGGCCACCAGCCGCCGCAGGCCGGCGCGGCCCTGGGCCGGGTCGATGCCGGGGCCGATGGCCGGCCGCCCGCCCGAGACCCAGCCGCCGCCCGAGGCGATGTAGACGTCATGCGGCGTGGCCAGCAGGTATTCGAGCTGCAGCTTCTGGTACCAGGGCGCTGTCACGCCAGGCAGGCTCTGGCCGCCGGCCAGCGCCAGCAGCTCGCCCCAGACCTGCTTGCCGGCGGCCCAGCAGCAGTCGTCGGGCGTGGATTGCACTTCCAGATAGGTGGTGACCGGCCTGGCGCCCGCGAGCCGCCGCGCGACTTCGGCCAGGCGCTCGTCGGCGAACGCCGAATAGGCCGCGGCCCGGTCGCCGGCATCGAGGATGTCGCCCCACATGCGCAGATTGCGGTGCAGCGTGTCGATCGGGCCGGCCGTGGCGGACGCCGCGGCGTTGCTGGCGACATCGCTGTAGGCCACCGGGATGCCCAGGGCCGTCAGGCGCTGCAACAGGCCGCCGGCGCCATCCTCGGGCGTCATGAACGAGCTGGTCACCACCAGATCGGGCGCCAGGTTGACGATGCCTTCCAGCGAGATCGTGGTGGGCGCCTGCTTGCCGATGACCGCGATCGGCCGCTTGCGCTCGAAGCGCGCCTGCAGCGCCTCGCTGTCGATGCGGTCGGCGGCGGCCCAGCCCACCACTAGTGACGCCGGATCGGGATGCAGCAGCGCCATGGTGAGAATGTCGCGCGCCTCCAGCAGCACGATGCGGCGCGGCGCGGCGGGCAGCCGCAAGGCGCGGCCCGCCATGTCGGTCAGCGTGCGCGGCGGGCTGGCGAGGGCGGGCAGGGCGCCGCCCAGTCCGGCCAGCGCGAGTCCCGCGCAGAAGCGGCGTCGATGCATCGTCGGCTCCTTACCAGCGGTAGCTCAGGCCGGCGATGATCTGGCGGCCATTGCCGTACTGGCAGAAATAGTCGGAGCTGCAGCTGGAGTAGTAGGTCTTGTCGAACAGGTTGTTGATGTTCAGGCGGCCTTCCAGGCCCTTCAGGCTGGGGCTGGCGGCGCCGAAATCGTAGCGCAGCGCGGCGTCGATCAGGGTGTAGCCGTCGGCTTTCACCTTGTTGGCGTTGTCGGCGTAGCTCGAACCCACCGTGCGCACGCCGGCGCCGACCTTGAAGCCTTCCAGCGCGCCGGCGCCGAAGCGGTAGTTGGCCCACACCGAACCGTAGTACGTGGGCACCGCCTGCGGCCGCTTGTCGTTGTTGGCCTCGACCGCGGCCTGCGTCACCTTGGTGTCCAGCAGCGTCAGCGCGGCGATCAGCTCCAGGTTGTTCGTGACCTGTCCGCGCGCCTCGAACTCCAGGCCGCGCGAGCGGATGCGGCCTTCCTGCGCGTTGAAGCCGAAGGTGTCCGGCACCAGCGCGTCGCGCTGGCGGATGTCGAACGCCGACACCGTGAACAGCGCGTCCACGCCGGTCGGCTGGTACTTCAACCCGACTTCATACTGGCTGGCCTTGCTCGGCACGAACGGCGCGCCGCTGGCGTTGACGCCGACGTTGGGCTCGAACGAGGTGGCGTAGCTGACGTAGGGCGCGAGGCCGTTGTCGAACAGGTACAGCAGGCCGGCGCGGTAGCTGGTGGCTTCGCTGGACTGGTTGGTGGCGCTCTTGGCCAGGCGGTTGTCGGAATCCTGCTCGGTCCAGTCGTGGCGCACGCCCAGCAGCGCGCGGAAGCCGCCGAAGCGGAACTGATCCTGCACGTAGGCGCCGGTCTGGCGCAGCGTCTGGCCGCTGTCGATGATGGTCGTCAGCGGGCCGATCGGCTGGCCGTACTGCGGATTGGCGACGTTGATGGACGGCGCGGGGCCCCAGTTGTACTGCCAGTTGCTGCGGGTGTGCTGGTAGTCGATGCCGGTCAGCACGGTGTGCTGCACCGTGCCGGTGGCGAAGTCGATCTGCGCCTGGTTGTCGAGCGCGACGCCCTTGACGTCCTCGATCGAGCGCAGCGCCTGGCGCGCGATGGTGCCGTCGGCGGCCAGCGGCGCGGCCATCTGCAGCGAGCGGAAGTCGACGTCGACGTCCGAATAGCGCAGGCGCGAGCGCAGCGTCAGCGCCGGGCTGACGCGGTGTTCCAGCTGGTAGCCGATGCCGTGCTGTTCGCGCTCGAACGAATCGAACTTGGGGTCGCCGACGTTGAAGCGGCGGCCGAGGTCGTCCTTGTACCGGGACGGCGCCAGGAACTTGGGATAGACCGAGTTGAAGTAGCCGCCGTCCGGGTCCTTCTGGTAGTACGCGGACAGCGTGAAGGTGGTGTCGGCGTTGGGCCGCCAGGTCAGCGACGGGGCCACCGCGTAGCGGCTTTCGTGCACGCCGTCATAGCGGCTGTCGGCGTAGCGGCCAACCGCGCTCAGGCTGTATTGCAGCGTGCCGGCCTCATTCACGGCGCCCTGGCTGCTGAAGCCGGCGCGGGCGCGGCCCTCGTTGCCGCCTTCGAGCAGGATCTCGTGCGCGGCCTGGTCGGACGGCCGGCGACTCACCTGGTTCACCAGGCCGCCCGGGCTGACCTGCCCGTACAGCAGCGCCGACGGCCCCTTGAGCACGTCGATGCGGTCCAGCAGGTACGGGTCGATGGCCGCCTGCGCGAAGGCCTGGCCGCGCGGCAGCTTGAGGCCGTCGAGGAAATTGACGTAGCTGGTGGCGGTGCCGAAGGCGCCGAAGCCGCGCAGGAAGACCGAGTCGTAGCGCGAGTTGGTGTCGCGGTCGGACAGCACGCCGGCGGTGTAGCGCAGGGCTTCGCTGACGGTCTGCGGCGCCTGGTCGTCCAGCTGCTTGCGGGTGATGGTGGAGATCGACTGGGCCGTTTCGAGCACCGGGGTGCCGGTCTTGGTGGCCGAGGTGGTGGTCGGGAGCAGGATGCGGTCGCTGCTGTCGGCCGGGTCGGCGGATTCGCCCTTGACCACCACCGGACTGAGTTGCACCGCTTCCTGCTGCGCCTGGGCCGCGCCGGCCGCCAGCAAACCAGAAACCGCCCCGAGGATCACGGCTTCCCGGACATCAATCGCCATTTCAACACCTGTTGCAAATGAAAAGAAATCTCAATTGCAATCATCATCACATAAACGGGACGGTAACGTCCAGTTAATTTGGAAAAAATAAAACCCTTGACGTGCTTTCTGCCTAGGTGATAACGGGACTTTTGCGTTTGGTTATTTGCCGTGCGGCGCGCGCTGCGGGACAATAGGGGCCTTCAAGACTGCCAGCCACGGACCGATTGGATGCCCACGACCCCGCCCAGCAAGACCGCCACCCCCGCCCGCCGCGTCGCCGCGACGTCGCCCGCCGGCGAGAGGGCGCGCAAGGCGCCGGGCGGGCGGCCGACCCGGGAAGCGGCGGCGCAGCTGGAGCGCCGCATCCTCGCGGTCGCGGCCGAGTTGTTCGCCGCACAGGGCTATGCCGCGACGTCGATGGAGCAGGTGGCCGAGATCTGCAAGGCGGGCAAGGACACGCTGTATCGCCGCTACGCCTCCAAGGCCGCGCTGTTCGGCGCGTTGATGGACACGTTCCGCGGCGCGATCGTCGAGGAACTGAACGCCTGTATGGCCGAAGCGGGCGCGCCCGAGCAGCGCCTGCGCCGCTACGCGCGCGCCTTGCTGGACATCAACCTGCGTCCGCAACTGGTGGCGCTGAACCGCGTGGCGCTGGGCGAGGCCTTGCCGGCCAAGGGCGTGCAGCCCACCCCCGGCGCCGACGATCCCTTCCTGCGGCGCCTGGCCGATATGGTGACCGAGGCGCAGGCGGCCGGGACGCTGGGCGGCGGCGACGCCGCGTTCATCGCCGAGCAACTGCTGTACGCCACCTCGATCAAGCCGCTGGTCGCCACCATGCTGGGCGAGACGCGCTTTGCCGATCCGGCGGCGCAGCAGGATTACTTCGACCGCGCATGGGACCTGTTCATGCGCGGCGCCGCGCCGGGTTGAGGCCGTGTCCAATCCCTTGTCCCGCAACGTGATGGCGCTGTACCAGGCGCATGCGGCAGCGTTCGAGCGCGACCGCGGCGCCGCGTTGATCGAGCGCGCCTGGCTGGCCGACTTCCTGGCGGCGTTGCCGGCGGCCGCGCCGCGGGTGCTGGACATCGGCTGCGGCACCGGCGTGCCGATCGCCGGCCACCTGATCGAACACGGCTGCCGGATTACCGGCGTCGATAGTTCGACCGCATTGCTGGCGCGCGCCGCGGCGCGCTTTCCCGAGCAGGCGTGGATCGCCGCCGACATGCGCCAGCTGCCTTGCGCCGGGCCGTTCGACGGCCTGATCGCGTGGCACAGCTTCTTCCATCTGTCGCCCGAGGACCAGCGGCCCATGTTCGCGCAGTTCCGGCGCCTGGCCGCGCCGGGCGCGGCGCTGATGTTCACCAGCGGCACGACGCTGGGCGAGGCCATCGGCCAGCTCGACGGCCAGCCGCTTTATCACGGCAGCCTGGAGAGCGCCGAATACCGCGAGCTGCTCGCCGCCAACGGCTTCGAGGTATTGCGCCACGTCGAATGGGACGCCGCTTGCGGCAACGCGACGGTGTGGCTGGCCAGGCGGACCTGAGCCAGGCGGGGCGACGGGCCGTCAGGTCATAGATGCGGATCGCGCAGGATCGCCCGGATCCTGAGGAAGGCGTAGGCGGCGCAGCCCAGTGCGATCAGCACCACGAGCCAGGCATACGCCTTCTTGCGCTGCTTGGTGGACCAGGCTCTATCGTAGGTGGCCACCGGATCCCACAACACCTTGCCGTCCATCTGGCGCAGCCCATAAACCCTGATGGGCACGTGCACGCTGAACATCTGGCCCTCGTAGACGTTCTTCAGGTCGTCCGGCTCGCGGTCGGTCAGCAGTTCCAGGGTCCGTGGCAGGACGAGGCCGGTCACAACGGCGCCCGCCTCGAACGCCACGTCGGGATAGTCGTTCGAGAAATAGCAAAGAGGCCTGTAGCCGCTGTTCTGCCGGGAGCCGGCGGTCCGCGAGTAGGGGCATACGGCCAACTTGTCCACGCGCACGGCGATGGCGTGCAGCGTGGCGGGATCGGGCGGCAGGTACGCCTTGTTCGCGGCGTCGAAGAGATCGCGGGACAAAATCAGTAGCATCAGGCAGAGGAACAGCGCACTTAGCGGGCGCTTGAAGCGCGCCTTGATCTCGCTCCATTCGCTCATCGGTGTGGCCTCGTAGCGCGGGGGGTTGCGGTAGTCATGCACATCCTTGGTTCAGGCTCAAGGCCTCTTCGATTGCCGTATTGTAGGTGGCGGGTGTATGCGAGTGAATTCGGGCGGCGCATGCAGCGCCATCAGTTCCGCCACCCAGTCGATGAACACCCGCAGCTTGGCGCTGACGTGGCGGTTGGGCGGGAAGGCGATGTAGAGCGGCATCGGGTCCAGTTGCCAGTCCTCGAACAGCGGCGTGAGTTCGCCGCGCGCGGCATGCTCGCGCGCCATGTAGTCGGGCAGCCACAGCACGCCCATGCCCGCCAGGCCCGCCGCCAGATAGGCGTTGCCGTCATCCACCGCGACCACGTAGCGGCCGTGCGCGTGGACGCGCTCGTCGCCGCGCCGCATGGCGTAGGGCAGGGGCTTGCCGCTGCGCGACCAGAGGAAGCCGACGATGCGGTGATGGCTGTCCTCGAGGTCGCGCGGATGATCGGGCGCGCCGGCCCGCTGCAGGTAGGCGGGCGCGGCATAGACGCGCAATTGCAGGTCGCCGACGCGTCGCGCCATCAGTGATTGGTCGGTCAGCTCGCCGCCGCGCACCACGCAGTCGACGTTCTCGCCGATCACGTCGACGATGCGGTCGCTCACGCCCATATCCAGCTGGATGTCCGGGTAGCGCGCGTGGAAGGCGGGCAGGGCGGGCACCAGGATCATGCGCGCCAGCGGGCTGGGCACGTCGACCCGCAGGCGGCCGCGCGGCACGGCCGCGGCGACGGACAGGCTGGTTTCGGCGTCGTCCATGTCGGCCAGCAGCCGCAGCACGCGCTCGTAGTAGACCGCGCCGTCGGCGGTGACGTTGACCTTGCGGGTGGTGCGGTTGAGCAGCCGCACGCGCAACCGCGCCTCGAGCTGCTGCACCAGCTGGGTGACGCTGGTCTTGCTCATGTGCAGCGTGTCGGCCGCTTTGGTGAAGCTGCCGGTTTCCACCACGCGGGCGAAGGCCTGCATTGCGTCGAAACGGTCCATCGCCACTCCAGGGATCAGGGGATTGTTTGCATTTTACAAACAGTGATGGACAAGCTTGCCCATTTATCGGCGGCGGCGCCGTCCGTACAGTGCCTGCATCATCAATACGGGCCGAGGCCCGAGACAGGAGAATGAGTATGGCAACGCGTGATGTGGTTTTTCCGGCCGGGCGCCAGGCGCTGTATGAACGCAACCGCTATTCGCCCGCGGTGCGGTCCAATGGCTTTCTGTTCGTGTCGGGCCAGGTGGGCAGCCGCGAGGACGGCTCGCCCGAACCCGACCTGCAGGCGCAGGTGCGGCAGGCGTTCGACAATCTGAACGCGATCCTGAAGGCGGCCGGCGCCAGCTTCGAGGATGTGATCGACGTGACGGTGTTCATGGTGGATCCGGCGTCCCGCTTCGAGACCATCTGGCAGGTGGTGCCGGAATACTGGGGCCAGGCGCCGCATCCGACGCTGACGGCGGTGGGCGTGACCTGGCTGTACGGCTTCGATTTCGAGATCAAGGTGATCGCGAAACTGCCGCAGGACGCCTAGCCGCCCCTGGCGGCGGGGCAAGAAAAGCGACGGGGCAGGCCGGCGGGATCGCCGGGCCTGCCCCGTTTTGCGTGCCTCGTCGTATCAGCCGCGCAGGCGGGCCACGGCTTGCGCCAGGTCTTCCTGCTTGCGGATCAGGGCGGCCTCGACCTGATCGCGCGGGGTGCGGGTGTCTTCGCGGTGGCTGGTCAGATCGGCCGCGCGCAGCAGGCCCATCAGGTCCTGGGTGCGGGTCTGGGTCGTGGGCGTGATGCTGCTCTGGTCGACCAGCTTGCCCTTGATGAACTTGGTCACCAGGGTGGACATCGTGCTGGACTCGGTGAACGAGGCCTTGGCCAGTTCGCCGTCTTCGTAGGCGATGTCGGTGCGGTTGCTGTAGTCGTCGCGGATCTGGTAGAACGCGTAGTTCTGCGACTCGGGATCCGTGGTCAGGTTCAGCTTCTGATCGGGCGTGAGCGCGCGGTGGAAGCTGGCGTTCAGCGACGACTGCTGCTGTTGCGTGATCGCCAGGTCGAGTTGCGGGCGGCCGCTGGAGCTGGTGTTCTGCGAGGTCTCGTACGAGAAGGTGTCGAGCTCACGCGCCTGCAGCGGATTGGACGCGACCGGCGCCTGATTGATCGAGGCGGAGAAGTCGGCCAGGCCGGACAGCATGGTGCGATGCACTTCGGCCGGCATGCCCAGGCGCGTCGTGGTCTTGGCTTCCGGCGCCCAGTCGCCGTAGCTCTTGTGCAGGTCCGCGAAACCGGACTTGAACAGGGCCATCAGCGTGGCATCGCCTTCGCCGCG
Organism: Achromobacter sp. 2789STDY5608621; assembly: GCF_001299375.1. NCBI lineage: Bacteria > Pseudomonadati > Pseudomonadota > Betaproteobacteria > Burkholderiales > Alcaligenaceae > Achromobacter > Achromobacter sp. 2789STDY5608621. The sequence continues at coordinate 28,483 of NZ_CYTU01000010.1, forward strand.
CGTCTGGGCGCTGTCGAACTTGGTCAGGTAATTGTTGATGGCGGTCGTCTGCTGCTGGCTGCTGCCGAACTGGCTGGGCTTGCTGGCGTCGACGTTGATCTGGGCCGAGCCGGCCACGGTCTTGACCGTCAGCGAGCGTTGGCCCGCATCGGCCTGGAAATTGAAGCTGACGCGATCGGGGCCCTCGGCGCCGACCGTGGCTTCCAGAGACACCGACGACAGCACGCTGGTGTTGAACTTGGCCAGCGCGCCCAGCGCCAGCTTGGGCGGCACCGAGGTCAGGCCGTCGACGGCGTCCTGGAACGACTTGGACAGGCCGGCGATGGCGGTGCGTTCTTCTTCGGTGAGCTTGGCGTCGCCCACGTCGATCTGCACGCCCAGGCCCTTTTCATTGCTTTCGAGCGTTACCGTGACCTTGGCGCCGCTGGCGGTGGTGATGCGCAACGCGACCGAATTGTCGGCCACGGCCGGACCCTTGGGCGCGGCGACGCCGTCCACCGGCGCGGCGGCGCGGGCCGACGGGATCGACAGCGAGTAATTGCCGCCATCGTTCTGCATGCGGCCAAGCAGGGCCGCGGCCAGGCCCTTGAACTGGCCGGTCAGCGACGAGGCGCGGACGTTGTCGGACATCAGCGAGGACAGGGCGTCGGGTTCCTGCACCTGGCCAGCGGCGACGGATTCGGGCGAATAGGTCAGCACGTTGGCCGGCTGGCCCAGCGTCACCGAGGTGGACGCGGGGATGTCGGGACTGCGGTTGACGGTGGTGACGCGGGACACCCCGGTCGCCGGCGCCTGCGGGGCGATGACGAGCGGCGGGGTGTAGCTGGAGATCGTGGTCATGTCAGTGGTATTCCTGGCGGGCAACAGCTGCCCATGAGGCTTGCCGGGGAGTATCACCATGACTAACGGCAGGCGCGGCGGAAAATTAATCGGCCGACGTTATTTATTTTTGCGTTTTTGAGGTTATTTATATTCAGTTAAATGACAGCTTTGGAAGTGATTTCCAAAATAATGTCGACAAAATAAATACCGCGCGCCGCGATTATCGGCCCGTGCGGGCGGCGCATCTCTCGCGCCGCCTCGCGCCTTATTTCACGACATAATTCTTCGCTTCATTTTCACCGGCCCATTTACGCAGCGCGGCGATGAATTCCGGGCAGACGTTGCCGTCGACGGTGGAATCGACGATGACGCTGTCCTTCATGCGCATCAGCACCTTGCATTCATAAATGCGGGTGCGGCCCTGGTAGTAACCGCTGCTGCTTTGCTGAAACACCGGCGTTGCCGCGGTCGTGTTGGTGGCCGGGATCATGCCGACCACCTGCTGGCTGGTGCCGGTCGTGACCCATTCCTGGTAGGGCGCGGACTGGTAGTCGGACCACTCCAGTTCCATGGTGTTGCCGATCGCGCGCTTCTTGGAAGGCTCGCCCAGCGCCGCGATGGCGTCGTTGATCGAGCGGCCCTGCATGTTGCGGGCGACGTTGACGCTGGGGGAGAACGACAGGCCTTCCGAGAAGACCCGGCTCAGCGACGGCAGCGACGAACTGCCGCCGCTGGGCATCGGCGCGCAGCCGGCCAGGCTGGCGGCGGCGATCAGGCTGGCGGCCAGGCGCAGCGGCGGGCGGCGGGCGGAAAGGGGCAGGGGGAACGTCATGGCGTGCGGTCGGTGCTCCGTGGCGGCCGGACGCGGCGGCGGTGATCGCGGCCGGGCGCCAGGCGTTTTGTGTCTCTTCGTGACAGGCCGGGTCGGCAGGGCTTGTGACGGGAGAGTGATTGCAGACTGACAGCCTGCTTACGAAATGTCCGCCATTTTTACCGGAAAACGGGGCCAGCTTCCTTGCGCCAATGGTGAAATTTGTTACTCAATATGCCCGCGCCGCCTTGGCAGAGGGGACGGAGCGGGTAAACCGCTTGCTAAGATCGTGGCCGCTGAATCCACCCGATCCGGAACCCGAACGATGATATTTGCCCGATTTTCTCCGATTATCCGCGCGGCGCTCGGCGCGCTGGCGTTGATGGCGGGCCTGTTCGCGCCACAGGCGCATGCCGACAAGCTGTACGGCGGCATCGCGACGGATGGCAAACACGCCAAGATCTATTGGGCGCTGCCCGAGGATTCGGAAAAGGCGGCCGAATCGGCGGCGCTGGCGGCCTGCCGCAAGGGCGGCGGCAAGGACTGCAAATCGCTGAGCTGGTTTTCGGACAGCTGCATGACCTACGCCCGCAATACCTCGAACGACCTGTTCCCCGGCAACAGCGTGTCGCCGGAAATGGCGGCCAAGAAGGCGGTCCGCCGCTGCACCGCCGGCAGCCCCGACGGCAAATGCTGGCTGACCACGATGCCGCTGTGCGTGGGGCCGGGCTACAGCGCGCAGGACGTGGAGGCGGCCAGGAAGGCCACGCCGGCCGAGCTGGAGGCCCTGTCCGCCAAGCTCAACGATCGCGAGTACTGGGGCGCCGTCGCCGAGATGAACACGGGCGACCTGACCTATTCGGATGGCTACCCCAACGAGAAGGACGCCATCAACAAGCTGCTGGAATGGGAGGACTGCATCGGCTGCACCAAGGTCCTGACCTACCGCGACAGCTGCGTCGGCCTGGCCTGGGCCAAGGGCGTGAAGGGGCGCGGCACCAGCTACACCGCGCTCGATCCCGACCCGAAGGCGGCGCGCGATGCGGCGCGCAACACCTGCAGCGCCAAGAGCGGCCTGCCCAATTGCGTGGCGATGGTGCGCTGCTCGGGCCGTCCCTACATCAGCGGCTATGCCGGCGAGGACGAAAAGGCCAATTGAGATCGCCATGAGGCGGCCGCGCGCCGCCCGGCACGGCAAGCCGGCGCCCGTACAGGGGGGCCGGCTTTTTTCATGGGCGCCCGGTCAATCGGCCAGCCGCGCGGCGGCGTCGCGGACCACCTGCTGCAGCCATGCCAGCGCCGCGTCGCCGGGCGCGCGCCGGCTGCACACCATGTCGATATCGAAGGGGCCGGGGTCGACCTCCGGCGGCAGCGGCCGCAGCGTCAGGCCGGGGCCGGCCAGCCGCAACGCGGCGCGCCGCGCCAGCGTGGCGACCAGGTCGGTGCCCTGCACGGCGTGCGGCAGCGCGACGATGTGGGCGAAGGTGCAGGCCACCCGGCGCCGTTGGCCCAGCCGCGCCAGGCTGGCGTCCACCACGCCGCGGGCCGAGCCGTCGTCGCTGGGCGTGAACAGGGCGTGCGGCAGCGCCACGTAGCGCGCCAGGTCGAGCTTGCGGCCGCGCAGCGCCGGATGATGCCTGTCGGCGATGCAGACGAAATGCTCCTGGTACAGGCGTTCGCGCAGCATGCGCTTGGGCGGCGCCAGGTGGCCGCCGATGGCCAGGTCGACGCTGCCGTTGTCCAGCTGCTCGTAAAGGGCGGCGCGGTCGAGCCGCGCGATGCGCAGGTCGATGCCGGGGGCGTCGCGCCGCAGCGCCGCGACGATGTGCGGCACGATCACCACGTCGGCGTAGTCGCTGGCCGCCACGGTGAAGCGGCGGCCGGCGGCGGCCTGGGGATCGAAGCCGGCGCCTTGCGTCAGCGCCTGGCGGATCTGGTCCAGCGCCGCGCTCACGGCCGGCATCAGCGCGGCGGCCTTGGGCGTGGGCTGCATGCCGTTGGCGGTGCGCAGGAACAGCTCGTCCTGGAACAGCAGGCGCAGGCGGCCCAGCGCGCTGCTGACCGAGGGCTGGGCGCGGTTGATGCGCTGGCCGGCCAGGGTCACGTTGCGGGTGTCGTAGAGCGCCTCGAAGGCGACCAGCAGGTTCAGGTCGACGGCTGAAAGATTCATGCCATCAATAATACGAATAGCGATTATGGATTTCAACAATTCCATGGCGCGGTCCTACCATGGCTGGCAGCAATTGAATCGAAGGACTGCGCAATGACGACCGTATTGATTACCGGCATCGAACCGTTCGATGGCGAAACCCTCAACCCTTCTTGGGAAGCCGCGCGGCGGCTGGATGGCGCGCAAGTGGCCGGCGCCACCCTGGTGGCGCGCCAGCTGCCGTGCGTGATCGGCAAGGTGGTGGGCGTGCTGCGCCAGGCCATTGAGGACACGCAACCGGACCTGGTGATCTGCCTGGGCCAGGCCGGCGGCCGCGGCGACGTGTCGATCGAGCGCGTCGCGATCAACGTGGTGGACGCGCGCATCCCCGACAACGAAGGTCGCCAGCCGATCGACGAACCGGTGGTGGCGGGCGGCCCGGCGGCCTATTTCTCGACCCTGCCGATCAAGGCCATCGTGCGCGACCTGCGGCGCGCGGGCGTGCCGGCGTCGGTGTCGTCGACGGCGGGCACCTACAACTGCAACACCATCTTCTACGGCCTGTCGCACTACATCGCCACCGAGCGCCCGGCGTTGCGCGGCGGCTTCGTGCACGTGCCGTACCTGCCGGAGATGGCGGCCCATCACCCCGGCCAGCCCAGCCTGGCGCTGGAGACGCTGATCGAGGGCGTGAAGGTGATGGTGGCGACCTCGCTGGCGGTCACGGCGGACGTCAAGGAAGGCGGCGGCGCGCTGCATTGAACGGAGACGGACGATGGATACTTTCAAGGACGCCGACGCCTTCGCGCTGGACGGCGTGCCGTTCCGCCACCGGCAGGCGCGGGTGGACGGCCTGGGCTATCACGTGGTGGAAGGCGGCGCCGGGCCGGCGCTGATCCTGCTGGCGGGGTTTCCGCAGAGCTGGTACGCGTGGCGCCGGGTCATGCCGCTGCTGGCGCCGCATTTCCGCCTCTATGCGGTGGACCTGCCCGGGCAGGGCGACTCGGACAAGCCGCTGGACGGCTACGACACCCGCACGGCGGGCGAGCGCCTGCGGGCGCTGTTCCACACGCTGGGGCTGACGCGCTACGCGCTGGCCGGGCACGACATCGGCGCCTGGATCGCCTATCCCTACGCGGCGCGCCACGCCGACGAGGTCGAGCGGCTGGTGCTGCTGGACGCCAATATCCCTGGCGTGACGCTGCCCGCCAGCTTCGAGCTGGGACCGGACAACTGGAAGCGCTGGCATTTCCTCTTCAATACCGTGCCGGACCTGCCCGAAGCGCTGCTGCAGGGCCGCGAGCGGGTGCTGATCGAGTGGTTCTTCAGCCGCAAGACCGCCAACAAGCCGGGCGTGTTCAGCCGCGCCGACCTGGATGAGTACGAGCGGGTCTACCAGACGCTGGGCGGCTTGCGCGGCATGCTCGGCTATTACCGCGCGGCGCACCAGTCGGCCGAGCAGAACCGGGCGCTGCGCGAGACGCCGTTGACGCTGCCGGTGCTGGCGCTGGGCGGCGAGCACGGCAGCGCGCCCGACCTGCACCAGGCGCTGGGGCCGCTGGCGCGCGACTTGCGCGGCGGGGTGCTGGCCGATTGCGGCCACTATCTGCCGGAAGAGCAGCCGCGCGAACTGGCGCGGCGCATGCTGGCGTTCCTGGCGTAACCGCCGCAGCGTACGGCTGCCCCAGCATACGGCTGCCGCAGCATAGGGCTGCCCCAGCATAGGGCTGCCCCAGCATTTCCACATTGCGTATCGGTATTTGTCCGGCGCACGGCGCGCTCCTATCCTGGCCTGCTTGGAATTTCCGCAGGGAGCAGGATGATGGGCAATCGACGCAGGTCCCTCTTGAAGGCCGCGCTCGGCCTGGCCGGTGGCGTGGTGGTGGGCGCGGGCCTGTTGAGCAACATGACCGGCGCCGCGCCGGCCGCCACGGACGACGCCACGCGCTATCCGAGCCGGCCGGTCAAGCTGATCGTGCCGATCGCGGCCGGCGGCAGCGCCGACAAGCTGGCGCGCACCGTGGCGCAGAAACTGAGCGAGAAGTGGGGGCAGAGCGTGGTGGTGGAGAACCAGCCGGGCGCCAGCAGCGCCATCGGCAATGCCGCGGTGGCGCATGCGCGCGGCGACGGCTACACGCTGCTGCTGGGCGGCGATGCCTTGTCGCTGAACGCGCTGCAACCCGGCAAGCCGCTGTACGACCCGTTGCGCGACCTGCGCGGCGTGACCAAGGCGGTGGTGAATCCGCAGCTGCTGGTGGTGCGTCCGGGACTGGGCGTGAAGACCTTCCAGGAATTCGTGGCGCTGGTGCGCAGCCGGCCCGGCGAGATCTCGCTGGCGCTGCCTGGCGGCAACGGCAGCCTGCAGCACCTGGCGGTGGAACTGCTCAACGAACGCATCGGCGCCAAGACCAACCAGATTCCCTATCCGGGCGGCGGGCCGGCCACGCTCGACGTACTGGGCGGCCACGTGGATGCCATGCTGATCACGCTGGCCGCGGCCACCGAGAACGTGCGCTCGGGCAAGCTGGTGGCGCTGGCGGTGACCACGCCGTACCGCTCCAAGGCGCTGCCGGAGGTGCCGACCATGCAGGAGGCGGGCCTGGCCGATTACGCGGTCGAGACCTGGCAGGGCTTCGTGGTGCCGGCCTCGACTCCGGCGGCGTTGGTCGAGCGCATCCATCGCGATGTGGTGGCCGTGCTGCGCGAACCGGAGACCGCCACGCTGCTGGAGAACCTGGGGTTCGCCATCGCCGCCAGCACGCCCGAGGCGGTGGACCAGACCGTGCGCGATGACATCGCGACCTATCGGCGCGTGATCGCCACCGCCGACGTCAAGCTCCAGTAGGCGCGCCGCAACAGCGGTTTCATATTCATATCTGAAAGTCTTCTTTGTGTTGTGCGGCGGCGGACCGCAGCATAGAACTCCGTTCAATGCCTACGACACAACAACATGAAGACTCGCAATATCTCCGGCCGTATCCTGCAGGCGGCCGTCGCGCTGGCCCTGGCGGCCGGCGCCGCCGGCGCCCATGCCGATGCCACGCTGGACAAGATCAAGGAACGCGGCACCGTCACCATCGGCGTGCTGGCCAACGGCGGCGTGTTCGGCTCGATCGACCCCGCCACGCAGCAGCTGGTCGGCTGGAATCCCGACCTGGCGCGTGAACTGGCCAAGGGCCTGGGCGTGAAGGCCGAGCTGGTGCAGGTGCAGACCGCCACCCGCACGCAGTTCCTGATCTCGGGCAAGGTCGACCTGCTGATCGCGTCAATGGAGCTGAACCCCGAACGCGCCGAGATCCTCGGCTACGCGCCGACACCGTTCTTCCGCGTGGGCGGCGCGGCCGCCACCCGCAAGGACAGCGGCATCGCCAAGTGGGAAGACCTGCGCGGCAAGCCGGTCTGCGTGTCGCAGGGCAGCAGCTTCGCGCGGCCCCTGCAGGCCGACTACGGCGCGGTGGTCAAGGGCTACAAGAGTTCTTCGGACTCGCTGCTGGCGCTGCGCGGCGGCCAGTGCGTGGCCGCGGTGCACGATTCGACCCTGATCCATCCGCTGCTGCGCACCAATCCCGAATGGGCCGACTATCACGCGCCCATCGCCACGGAAGTGCTGCCGGCCAATTCGGTGGTCTGGACCCGCAAGGGCGAGGCCGACACCATCGCCGCCGTCGACAAGGTGATCCAGGGCTGGCACCGCAGCGGCTGGCTGATCGCCACCGAGAAGCGCCTGGACATCCAGCCGCCGCAGCCGCTGCTGCAGGAACTGCACGACAAGTACAAGCAGGGCAGCTGAGCCTCGCGCCCGCCCGTGTTGGAAAAGACCGATGAATAGACAAGCAATCAAGTGGGCCGCCGCGCTGGCGCTGGCGGCCCTGGCGACGGCGGCGCACGCCGACGCCACCCTGGACCGCGTCAAGCAGCGCGGCAAGCTGGTGGTGGGCGTGGACGGCGCCAGCCCGCCGTTCGGCCTGCTCGATCCGGCCACCGGCAAAGTGGGCGGCTTCCAGACCGAGCTGGGCGGCGATATCGCCCGGCGCCTGGGCGTGACGCTGGAGACGGTGCCGGTGACGGCCGCGACCCGCGTGCAGTTCCTGCAGGCCGGCAAGGTCGATCTGCTGATCGCCAACATCCAGTGGACCCAGGAACGCAGCGAGATCCTGAGCTACGCGCCGACGCCCTACAACCTGGTCGGCGGCGCGGCCATGGTGTCCAAGCGCAGCGGCATCAAGCGCTGGGAGGACCTGAAGGGCAGGGTGGCCTGCGTGTCGCAAGGCAGCAATTTCGCCAAGCCGCTGCAGGACACCTACGGCGCGGTGGTCAAGGGCCTGCGCAATATCCCGGAATCGCTGCTGGCGCTCAAGGGCGGCAGTTGCGACGCCTCGGTGCACATCCAGCCGGCGCTGTACGAGACGCTGCACGGGCCCAATGGCAAGGAATGGGAAGGCTTCGAGCTGGCCACCCCGGACCAGTTGATCCCGTCGCCCACGGTGATCTGGACCCGTCGCAACGAGGCCGATACGCGCGCCTTCGTCGATGGCGTGATCCGCGACTGGCACAAGTCCGGCCTGTTGGTGAAGGAGGCCGACAGGTTCGGCGTGCCGGCCGATTACCTGCGGCAGGCCAACGCCGACGCGCAGGCGGGCAAGTTCGATAGCGCGCCGCCCGAGGCCCAGGCCAAGCCATGACGACGGCCGCCGAGGACACGCTGCTGGCCGCGCTGCGCGCGCGGCTGGGCGCGGACTGGGTCGCGACCGGCGCGGACGCGGCGCCGTTCCTGACCGACCAGCGCCGCGTGCTGCACGGACAGGCGTTGGCGGTGGCGCGTCCGGCCGACGCCGAGGGCGTGGCGGCGGTATTGCGCCTGTGCCGCGCCGCGCGGGTGCCGGTGGTGCCGCAGGGCGGCAATACCGGCCTGATGGGCGGCGCCACGCCGGACGCCAGCGGCCAGGCCGTGGTGCTGTCGCTGGGCCGCCTGAACCGGGTGCTGGGCATCGATACCGACAACGACACCATCACGGTGCAGGCCGGCTGTGTGCTGGCGCAGGTGCAGGAGGCCGCCAGCCAGGCCGGCCGCCTGTTCCCGCTGAGCCTGGGGTCCGAAGGCAGCTGCACCATTGGCGGCAATCTCGCCACCAACGCCGGCGGCACGCAGGTGCTGCGCTACGGCAATGCGCGCGAGCTGACGCTGGGGCTGGAGGTGGTGACGGCCGAAGGCGAAGTCTGGAACGGCCTGCGCGGCCTGCGCAAGGACAACACCGGCTATTCGCTGCGCGACCTGTACATCGGCAGCGAGGGCACGCTCGGCGTGATCACCGCGGCCACGCTCAAGCTGTATCCCAAGCCGGCCGAGCAGGGCAGCGCCCTGGCAGGGCTGCCGTCGATCGAGGCGGCGCTGGCGTTCCTGTCGCTGGCGCGGCGACGCCTGGGCGCGCAGCTGACGGCGTTCGAACTGATCGGCCGGCCGGTGCTGGAACTGGTGGCGCGTCACGTGCCGGACCAGCCGCAGCCGCTGCCGGCGCTGGCGCAACCCTGGTACGCCTTGCTGGAGGTCTCCGCCAACGAGGCCGGCGCGGCGGACGCCTTGCAGCGCCTGGCCGAGGCGGCGCTGGGCGAGGGCTTGCTGGAGGACGCGGCCATCGCCCATAGCCTGCAGCAGGCCGCGGCGTTCTGGCGGCTGCGCGACGAGGCCATCGGCCTGGCGCAAGCGCGCGACGGCGGCAACGTCAAGCACGATATTTCGGTGCCGGTCTCGCGGATTCCGGCCTTCCTGCAGGGCGCCGCGCAGGCGCTGCGCGCGCTCGACCCGGGCCTGCGGCCGATGGCGTTCGGCCATCTGGGCGACGGCAACCTGCATTACAACGTGTCGCACGACCCCGCCGGCCCGGTGGCGCGCCTGTTCGCCAACGAGGCCCGCATCCATGACCTGGTGCACGCCCAGGCCCATGCGCAGGGCGGCTCGATCAGCGCCGAGCACGGCATCGGCCAGGTCAAGCGCGACGCCTTGCCCCATTTCAAGAGCCCGCTGGAACTGGCGCTGATGCGCCGCGTCAAGCAGGCGCTCGATCCCCTGAACCTGATGAATCCCGGAAAGGTCCTGTCATGACTGAATCCCTGTTTCCCGGCGTGTTCTCGCGCCGCGCCCGCGGCGTCGAACTGTCGCCCATCGCCGCGGCCGGCGCGCGCGCCGCGCGGCTGGCGGCCGAGGGCCGCTCGATCGTGGTGTTGACCTCGGGCGAGCCCGACTTCGACACGCCCCAGGCCATCAAGGACGCCGCCGCGCTGGCGCTGGCGCAAGGCCAGACCAAGTACACGCCGACCGCCGGCACCGCCGCGCTGCGGCGCGCCGTGGCCGATGGCTATCGCCAGCGCCACGGCCTGCCCACCGAGGCGGCCCACGTCATCATCTCCAACGGCGGCAAGCAGGTGATCTACCTGGCCCTGGCCGCCACGCTGGACGAGGGCGACGAGGTGATCGTGCCGACGCCGTACTGGCCCACCTTCCTCGACTCGGTGCGGGTCAACGGCGGCACGCCGGTGCTGGCGCCGACGGCCGAGGCCGATGGCTTCAAGCTCACGCCGCAGGGCTTGCGCCAGGCGCTGACGCCGCGCACCAAGTGGCTGATCCTGAATTCCCCCGGCAATCCGTCGGGCGCGGTCTACAGCGAGGCCGAGCTGGCGGCGCTGGCGGCGGTGCTGCGCGAGCACCCGTCGGTGCTGGTGCTGTGGGACGAGATGTACGAGCAGATCTGGTTCGACGAGCCGCCCGCGCACCTGCTGCGCGTCGCGCCGGACCTGGCCGGACGCACGCTGGCGGTCAACGGCGTGTCCAAGGCCTATGCCATGACCGGCTGGCGCATCGGCTGGGGCGTGGGCCCGGCGGCGCTGATCGGCGTGCTGGAGGCGGTGCAGTCGCAGGTGTCGTCGGGCCCCAGTTCGCTGGGCCAGGCCGCCGCGCTGGTGGCGCTGCAGGGCGTGGCCGACGACTTCGTCGAGAACGCGCGGCTGGCCTATGCGCGCCGGGCGCGGCTGATCGTCGACGGCCTGGGCGCGGTGCCGGGCCTGAGCGTGGCGGCGCCGCGCGGCTCGTTCTTTGCCTGGATCGGGGTGGACGGCCTGATCGGCCAGGTCCGACCCGACGGCGGCGTCATCGCCGATGATGGCGACGTGGTCGACTGGCTGCTCGAAGCCGAAGGGGTGGCGGTGGTGCGCGGCGCGGCCTACGGCCTGTCGCCGTACCTGCGGCTGTCGTTCGCCGCGTCGGACGCCAAGCTGGCCGAAGCCGTGACGCGCATCGGCCGCGCCGTGGCGGCGCTGCGGCCGGCGGCGCTGGAGGCGGCCGCATGATCGAACAGGCATTGCAGGCCTGGGTCCATTTCTTCAAGCCCCTGGGCCTGAATTACGGCTTCGTGCTGGATCCGGGCGAGCTGTCCGCCTTCGGCCACGGCCTGCTGGTGACGCTGCAACTGTGCGCCTGGACCATCCCCGTCAGCCTGCTGTTCGGCGTGCTGATCGCGGCCGGGCTCACCAGCGGTCGCGGCTGGCTGGCGCGGCCGCTGCAGGCCTTCGTCGAACTGACCCGCAACACGCCGACGCTGGTGCAGCTGTATTGCGCCTTCCTGGTGCTGAACATGCTGATCACGCAGAAGCTGGGCGGCGGCAGCCCGATCACGCCGTTCATGTGGGTGGTGATCGTGGTGGCGCTGCACAAGGGCGTGTTCCACGCCGAGGCGCTGCGCGCCGGCATCGAGGCGGTGCCGGCGGTGACGCTGGAAGCCGCGCGCTCGCTGGCCTTCTCGCGCCGCCAGATCCTGACGCAGGTGCAACTGCCGCTGGCGCTGCGCTTCGCGCTGCCGGCGCTGGTCAACAACCTGGTGGATCTGGTGAAGATGACCGCGATCGCCTCGGCCATCGCGGTGGGGGATGTGACCTACGAGTCCATCATGATCTGGTCGCACCGCGACAACGTGCTGGAACTGTTGCTGCTGATCCTGCTGTATTTCGGCCTGCTGACCTGGCTGGTGAGCGTGGGCGGACGCTGGCTGGAAGCGCGCTTGAGGATGCCCGGCTATGGCCAATGAACTGGTATTGAATGGCGCTGCCGCGCATCGCGCGGGCGGCGGCTGGCGGGCGCTGCTGCGCGATCCGTGGGTGCTGCTGCTGCTGGCGCTGGTCGCGCTGGGCGTCGCGTGGGCCCTGACCGACAGCGCGCCGGCCGCGGTGCGGCACCTGTGGCACTGGTCGCCGGCGTTGCTGCGCGGCCTGGGCATGAACGTGCAGATCAGCGTGCTGGCCATGGCGCTGGGCACGGCCGTCGGGCTGGTGGTGGGCGCGCTGTCGCTGTCGCCGTCGCCCCTGTTGCGGCGCTTGACGCGGATCTACGTGCTGGCGTTCCGCAACGCGCCGATCCTGGTGCTGGTGTACTTCACGACCTACGTGTTTCCGTTCGAACTGAACCTGGGCGGCTGGAACCTGCCGTTTCCCGACTGGATCAAGGTGGTGATCGGGCTGGGCCTGCCGGCCAGCGCCAACGTCGCCGAGATCTTCCGCGGGGCGATCCAGTCGATCCCCGAGGCGCAATGGGAAGCGGCGCAGTCGCTGGCGTTCCGGCGCTCGCAGATCTTCCGCATGATCGTGCTGCCGCAGTGCGTGCGGCGCATGCTGCCGTCGTGGATGAACCTGTACGCCAGCATCACCATGAGCACCTCGCTGGCCTCGCTGGTCGGCGTGCACGACCTGGTCGACACCGCCACGGTGGCCAGCAACACGGTGGCGCGCAGCGACTTCACCATCCTGGTCTATTTCACGCTATTGGCGCTGTTCTTCGCCTATTGCTATCCCATCGCGCGCTGGACGCGCCATCTGGAACGACGTTATGCGCATTACTGACAGCGGCGGCCACGCCGCGACCGACACCCCGCTGGTGAGCCTGCGGGACGTGCACCTGGCATTCGGCCAGACCGAGGTGCTCAAGGGCATCGACGTCGAGGTCCGGCCCGGCAACGCGGTGTCCATCATCGGCCCGTCGGGCTCGGGCAAGTCGACCATCCTGCGCTGCATCACCGGCCTGCTGCGGCCGCAGCGCGGCGAGATCGAGGTCGGCGGCGTGCGGGTCGACGGGCTCAAGACCGAGTCCGAGCTGATCGCCCTGCGCAAGCGGGTGGGCTTCGTGTTCCAGCAATACAACCTGTTCCCGCACCTGAGCGTGCTGGAGAACCTGGTGATTTCGCCCATCAAGGTCAACGGCCAGCCGCGGGCCCAGGCCCAGGCGCTGGCGCGCGAGCTGCTGGCCAAGGTGCGCATGGACCACAAGGAAAACGCCTACCCGGGCGAGCTGTCGGGCGGCCAGCAGCAACGCGTGGCCATTGCCCGCGCGCTGGCCCTGCGGCCCGAACTGATCCTGTTCGACGAAGTGACCTCGGCGCTGGATCCGGAAATGGTGGGCGAAGTGCTGACCGTGATCCGCGACCTGGTGCAGGACGGCCTGACCTGCGTGCTGGTGACGCACGAAATGCGCTTCGCCCAGGAGGTGAGCGACACGGTGTACTTCACCGAGGCCGGCCGCATCGTCGAGCACGGCCCGCCGGCCCGCATCTTTGGCCGGCCCGACAGCGAACGCACCCGCGCCTTCCTGCAACGCGCCTCGGCCGAGCCGCCGGTGCGGCGCGCCCAGGCCGATCCGATCGACGCCTACCTGACCTTTGACCCGCTGCGCCTCGCAGTGTGACGCGCTTTGCGCAACCCGGAGCCGACATGACCACCGAATCTTCCGTTTCCCTCGAACGCCGCCAGCAGGTGCAGGACGCCCTGGCCGACATCCGCGGCCTGCTGGCCGCCGCGCCGCTGTCGCGCGACCTGCTGGCGCGGATCACCACGCGCCTGGAACAACTGGCGCAACAGCGCGCGCTGTTTCCCGCGGCCGAATTCGCGCCGCCGGCGCCGGGGCAGGGCGTGGGCGCCTCGACCCGCTACCGCCTCAATCCCGACGACGCCGCCGGCGAACCGGCGCTCTACCTGAACTCGATCAACCCGGGCAAGACCACCTTGCCGCACAACCACACCACCTGGGCGGTGATCGTGGCCCTGTCGGGCCAGGAACTGAATCGCGTCTACCGCCGCAGCGACGACGGCTCGCAGGCCGGCCGCGCCACGCTGGAACAGGTGCGCGAAGTGGTGGTGCAGCCGGGGCAGTCGGTGTCGTTCCTGCCGGACGACATCCACAGCATCCACGTCACCGGCGATGAGCCGACCCTGCATTTCCACCTGTACGGCCAGCCGCTGGAGACGCTGTCGGGCCGCATCGGCATCGACCTGGCCACCGGCGAGATCGTCAACTACAACGCCACCCAGATGAAGCCGGGCCAGGAGCAGCGCGCATGAGCCTCGATCACGCCCACGTGCAGACCCGGCTGGTGCATGCCGGCAGTCCCGACCTGAAGCAGGGCGCCGGTCCGGTCAATGTGCCGGTGGTGCGCACCAGCACCGTGCGCTTTGCCGACACCGCCACGCACGCGGCGCTGAACGCGCAGCGCGCCGCTGGCGAACGCGTCGCCACCTACGGCCGCCATGGCCTGGACACGCACCAGGCGCTGGAAGCGGCGGTAGCCTCGCTGGAGGGCGGCCATCGCAGCGTCCTGGCGCCGTCCGGCCTGTCGGCCATCGTGCTGGTGCTGCTGGCCACGCTGGCGCCGGGCGAGCATGCGCTGGTGTCGGACAGCGTCTATTCGCCGGTGCGGCGCGTCGACAAGGCGCTGCTGCAGCGCTACGGCATCGAGGTTGAATACTTCTCGCCCGGCCGCGACGATCTGGCCGAACGCTTCCGCCCCAACACGCGGCTGCTGTATCTGGAGTCTCCCAGTTCGCTGCTGTTCGAGGTGCTGGACCTGCCGGCGCTGGCGGCCCAGGCGCGCAGCCGCGGCGTGGTGGTGGCCACCGACAACACCTGGAGCGGCGGCCTCTACTACCAGCCGCTGGCGCTGGGCGCCAACATCTCGATCCAGGCCGCCACCAAGTACCTGGCCGGTCATTCGGACGTGATGATGGGCGTGGTCACGGTCGACAGCCCCGAGCTGGCGCGGCAGGTCGGCGCCACCTACGACGCGCTCGGCCTGGCGGTGGGCGCGGACGATGCCTACCTGACGCTGCGCGGCCTGCGCACGCTGGACGTGCGGCTGGCGCGCCACCACCAGAACGCGCTGAGCGTGGCGGAATACCTGTCGCGCCACGCGGACGTCGAGCGGGTCTATTACCCGGCCTTGCCGCAGGATCCCGGCCATGCGCTGTGGCGGCGTGATTTCAGCGGCGCCAGCGGCCTGGTGTCGTTCGCGCTGCGGGCGGACCAGCCGGGCGCCGCGGCGCGCTTCATCGACGCGTTGCGCTATTTCTCCATCGGCGCGTCCTGGGGCGGCTACGAGAGCCTGGCGCTGGAAGCGGCGCCGGAACGGCTGGCCGAACACAGCGTGTGGCAGGGCGGCCATGAAGTGGTGCGCCTGCACATCGGCCTGGAGCATCCGCTGGACCTGGTGGAAGACCTCGATCGGGCCTTCGGCGTGGTCCGCGACGGCCTGCGCCGCAGCGCCTGACGCATATGCAAATGACTGCGTTTCCTTAGGGATTCTGATTATGTAGAAGCAATTACAACCTCTTTGTCCGGTTGTACCCCCGGGGTCTAGAATTTGCCTTGTTCCAAGGTTGGCGGCAGGGCATGTCTTCTATTTCTTCGATCGGATCGGTACAGCTTTCCTTCGCGGCGCGGCAGCTGGACGCCGTGCGCGAGTTCTACCGCGGCACCCTCGGGCTGGATGAAATGCCAGTCCCGGACGGGCGCCTGCTGTTCGCGCTGGGCGACGCGACCCTGTCGCTGTCGCCGGTGGCCGAGGTCAGCCGCGAGGTCAGGGCCGACTACCTGGCCATCCGCACCGGCGCCTACGACGACATCCTGCTGCGCCTGCGCGATGCGGGCTTTCACCCGGTCTGTTCGCTGCCCGACGCCTTGCCGCGCGTCATGTACGTCAAAGACCCCAGCGGCAACCAGCTGGCATTTCTCGGCTAGGCCTCGTGCTCGGCTCCCTCACACAGGCCTCGGCGATTCCATGAACTTCCAGCAACTGCGTTCCGTGCGCGAAACCGTGCGCCGCGATTTCAACCTGACCGACGTGTCGGAAAGCCTGCACACCTCGCAACCCGGCGTCAGCCGCCAGATCCGCGAGCTGGAGGAAGAGGTCGGCGTCGACATCTTCGTGCGCTCCGGCAAGCGCCTGATCGGCCTGACGCCGCCGGGCGAGCAGATCCTGCCGCTGGTCGAGCAGATCCTGCAATGCGCCGACAACATCCGTCATGCCGGCGCCGAATACGCCGACAGCCGCAAGGGCGTGCTGTCGATCGCCGCGACCCATTCGCAGGCGCGCTATGCCTTGCCGCCGGTCATCAAGGAGTTCCGCCAGCGCTATCCCGAGGTGGTGCTGCACCTGCACCAGGGCTCGCCGCGGCAGGTCTCGGAAATGCTGCTCGAAGGCGAGGCCGACATCGGCGTCGCCACCGAGGCGGTGGCCGACTATCCCGGCCTGCTGAACCTGCCGTGCTACCGCTGGAGCCACAGCATCATCGTGCCCAAGGGGCATCCGCTGGGCGCGGTGGAAGGCGGCATCAGCCTGTCGCAACTGTCGCGCTATCCCATCATCACCTATGGCCGCGGCTACACCGGCCGGGCCCACATCGACGAAGCCTTCGCGCGCGCCGGCATCACGCCCGACATCGTCATGACGGCGATGGACGCGGACGTCATCAAGACCTACGTCGAGCTGGAACTGGGCGTGGGCATCGTGGCCGCCGTGGCCTGGGACGCCGAGCGCGACACGCGCCTGTGCGCCATCGACGCGCGCCATCTGTTCGAGATCAACCTGACGCGGCTGGCCATCCGCCGCGGCGCCTGGCTGCGCGGCTACGCCTTCCATTTCATCGAGATGTTCGTGCCGACGCTGACGCGCGCGGTGGTGGACCAGGCGCTCAAGGGCGAGGCCTGACCGCGGCGCGCGCGCGGTCCGCCTGATCGGCCAGAGGCCGACATGGGCCGCGCAGTCGCCGCATATCCATAGACGCATTTCTACGTTGTCCGCGCCGGGCCGCGGACGTAGGCTGATCCGGTTCTTCAACCCCAGGAATTCCGGATCCCATGAGCACCCATTCCGACGCGGCCGCCGCCGCTTTCCGCCACGACACCGAACGCGCCCGGGCCGTGCGCGACTTCATCGCGCAGGTCAAGGCCCTGGTGCCGGACCCCGCGCGCGCCACGCCCGATCAACTGGCGCCGGTCGCCCGCCTGCTCGAAGCGCTGGGCCGCCGCGCCGAGCTGTTTCCGCCGCAGGCCTTTGAAGTGGTGCCGGGCCGGCCCACCGCGATCTACCGCCTGGCCGAGGACGCCGACGGCGCCTACGCGCTGTACCTGTCGCTGGGCGAGGCGGGCAAGGCCCAGCCGCCGCACGACCACACCACCTGGGCCATCATCGCCGGCGTGTCGGGCAACGAGCGCAACGAGGTCTATGCGCGTAGCGCCGGCGCCGAGCCGGGCCGCGACGTGCTGACCCACGTGCGGCGCGTCGACGTGGCCGCGGGCGACTCGATCGTGCTGGGACCGAGCGACGTGCACACCATCGAGCTGGTGGACGGCAAGCCCGGCGCGCACCTGCATTTCTACGGCCTGGCGCTCGACCGTCTGCATGGCCGGGTGGTGTTCGAGAGCACCGCTGGCGGTTCCTACCGCACCTTTTCGCCGCCGGCCGCGATCTACCATGCGCGCCTGTCGCCCGCCGGGTTGCAGGAAGCGCTGCGCGGCGAGGCCGAGATCGCCGTGCTCGACGTGCGCGAAGCCGGCCGCTACGCCCGCCGCCACCTGCTGTACGCGGTGCCCGCGCCGCTGTGGCGCCTGGAGGTGCTGGCCGACCGCCTGGTGCCGCGCCGCGACACGCGCATCGTGCTGGTGGATGACGACGAGACCCTGGCGCACCAGGCCGCGGCCAAGCTGACCCGCCTGGGCTGGACCGACATCTCGGTGCTGGCCGGCGGCACCGACGGCTGGGAGCGGGAAGGGCGCGAGCTGTTCTCCGGCACCAACGTGCCCAGCAAGGCCTTCGGCGAAGTCATCGAGCACGAGAAGCACACGCCCTGGATCGACGTCGACGACCTGCACGAGCGCGTCGCGCGCGGCGACGACATCGTGGTGGTCGACAGCCGCACGCCGGAGGAATTCCACAACTTCACGCTGCCGTTCTCGCACAGCCTGCCGGGCGCCGAACTGGTGTACCGCATCCGCGAACTGGCGCCGGATCCCAAGACCTTCGTGGTGGTGAACTGTGCCGGCCGCACGCGCAGCATCGTCGGCGCGCAGACGCTGATCGACGCCGGCATCCCGAACCGCGTGGCGTCGCTGCGCAACGGCACCATGGAATGGCTGCTGTCCGGCCGCGAGCTGGCCTATGGCCGCCAGGCGGCCTTGCCGGAACCGTCCGCCGACAGCGCCGCCGCGGCGCGCGTACAGGCGCGCGGCGTGGCCGAACGCGCCGGCATCGGCCATATCGACGCCGCGACCTTGCGAGCGTTCGAGGCCGAGCAGGGCACGCGCACGCTGTACAAGTTCGACGTGCGCACCCGCGAGGAATACGAGACCGGCCACCTGCCGGGCTGGCGCTGGGCGCCGGGCGGCCAACTGGTGCAGGCGACCGACGAGTACCTGGCGACGCGCCGCGCGCGGGTGGTGCTGGTCGACTGGGACGGCGTGCGCGCGCAGACCACTGGCGCCTGGCTGGCGCAGCTGGGCGCGGTCGAGGTCTACCTGTACCAACCGCCGGCGCTGGCGCCGCTGGAACGCGGCGCCGAGCCGCGCCGCGTGCTGCGCCACCGGCCCGACGCGCCCGCGCTGCGAGCCCAGGCCTTGCGGGCGGCGCTGGATGCCGGCGCCGCCGAACTGTTCGATATCGAGTCGCGGCTGGCCTACGAGCGCGGCCACGTACCGGGCGCGCGCTACGCCGCGCCGGATCGCCTGCAGGAGTTTCTGCCGACCGACACGCAACGCCCCATCGTGCTGACCTCGCCCGACGGCGTGCTGGCCGCGGTGGCGGCGGCCGAACTGGCCTGGCGCAGCGGCCGTCCGGTGAGTTACCTGCTGGGCGGCACGCGCGCCTGGCAGGCGCAGGGCCTGCCGCTGGCGCAAGGCGCCGAGGGCGTGCTGACGGGCGACGACGACCAGAGCATCAGCCCGTATCTGTTCGACGACCTGTCGGCGCGCGACCAGGGCTTCCGCGACTATCTCGACTGGGAGCTGGGGCTGGTGGCGCAGCTGGAGCGCGATGGCAGCGCGGATATCCGGTTGATCGCGGCGGCGTAGGCGGGGCGCCTGGGCGCCGCGGAGGGCGCCCAGCCAGGGCGTCCGCCGCGCGGCGCCACGGCGCCGGCCTGTCGTGAAGGCAGGCGCCGCGCTGGCCTCGCGCGGGGATTCGCGGGCGCGGGTCGCGATCGACCGCGACCTGCGCATTCCGGTAATCAGGATATGACCAGTAAATTGTTCCTGACTGTAAGCTGAACAAATATGCTCCGGATTCCCAGGCCGCATTGCGCCTGCTTCCGGAGATCATGATGTCCCTATCGAAACTGCTGGCGGGCGCGTTCGCCGCGCTGGCCAGCCTGATGGCCTTTCCCGCCACGGCGCAGCACGCCAAGTACCTGGTCACCACCGAGTGGCTGGAGAAGAACCTGAACGACCCCAAGGTGCGTGTCATCGAGGTGAGCGTCAATCCCGGCCTGTTCGAGCGCGGCCACATTCCCGGCGCCAGCAACGTCAACTGGCACACCGACCTGGTCGACACCGTCAACCGCGACATCGCGCCGCCCAAGCAGTTCCAGGCGCTGCTGGAGCGCGCCGGCGTCAACACCGACAGCACCGTGGTGCTGTACGGCGACAACAACAACTGGTTCGCCGCCTGGGGCGCGTGGATCTTCGACATTTACGGCATCGACAATGTGAAGATCCTGGACGGCGGCCGCAAGAAATGGGAAGCCGAGGGCCGCCCGCAGTCCAACAGCGTCAAGGTGCTGGCCGCCGGCAACGCGCGTCCCAAGGACGCCAACCCGGCGCTGCGCGCCCACCTGCAGGACGTGCTGGCGGTGGCGCGCAAGGACAAGCAGGGCGTGCTGGTCGACATCCGTTCGGCCGATGAATACAACGGCAAGATCTTCGCGCCCAACGGCGTGCCGGAACTGGCGGTGCGCGCCGGCCACGTGCCGGGCGCGGTCAACGTCACCTGGAGCAAGCTGGTGGCGGAGGACGGCACCTTCAAGTCGGCTGACGAACTGCGCGCCATCTACCAGGCGGTGGGCGTGGACGGCAGCAAGCCCATCATCACCTATTGCCGCATCGGCGAGCGCTCCAGCCACTCGTGGTTCGCGCTGCGCAAGCTGCTGGGCTACGACGTGCGCAACTATGACGGTTCGTGGACCGAGTACGGCAACAGCGTCGGTTCGCCGATCAGCAATCCGTCGGGCACCGTGTGGGGCAAGACCTGAGTGAGCGCCCTGGGAAACTCCGCGCCGCCGGCCGGGCCGGCGGCGGCTGTCGCCACGGGCTCGGCCGCCGCGATCCCGTCCGCCGCCGCGGCGATCGGCAATGCGGCGGCCGTGGCGCTGCTGGCCGCCATCGGCGCGGCCGCCTGGTGGCTGGCGTCGCAGCCCGAGGGCGGCCGCGGCCTGTCCTTGTCGCTGCTGCTCGGCGCCGCCTTCGGCATCGTGCTGCAACGTTCACGATTCTGCTTCTACTGCATCGCGCGTGACGCGATCGAACGGCGCGACCCCGCCGGCGCCTATGCCGTGCTGGTGGCGCTGGCGGTCGGCACGCTCGGCTACCACGCGGTGTTCGGCGCGTTCCTGCCCATTCCCGGGGCCGATCGCCTGCCGCCCGGCGCCCACATCGGGCCGGTCAGCCTGGCCCTGGTGGCCGGGGCGTTCGTGTTCGGGGTCGGCATGCGCATCTCGGGCTCCTGCATCAGCGCGCATTTGTACCGCCTCGGCGAAGGCGCGCTGGCCTCGCCATTCGCCTTGCTGGGCGCGGGCGTCGGCTTCGTGCTGGGTTTCGCGTCCTGGAACACCTTGTACCTGGCCATGATCCAGCAGGCGCCGGTGGTGTGGCTGCCGCACCACCTCGGCTACGGCGGCACCGTGCTGCTGCAAGTCGCGTTGCTGGCGTTGCTGGCGCTGGGCCTGAGCCGGCTCGGCCGGCGCGTTCCGGCCGCGCGCCAGGCCGATGGCGCGCCTGACGGCGCCGCCATCCGGCCAGCGAATGCCTTCCAGGACGCGGCGAACGACCCGGCCACGCCGCCGCCCTCGCCATGGCAAGCCGTGCTGCGGGACCGCTGGCCGCCCGCGGTCGGCGGCCTGCTGGTGGCCTTCATCGGCGTCATCGCCTACTTGCGCATCGCGCCGCTGGGCGTGACCGCCGAACTGGGCAGCGTGGCCCGCACCGCCGCGTCCGCGGCCGGCGCGCTGCCCGCCCGGCTGGAGGGGCTGGACACCTTCGCCGGCTGCGCCACCGCGGTCAAGAACGCGCTGCTGTCCAACAACGGCGCCTTCGTGCTGGCGCTGGTGGCGGGCGCCTGGGCCGCCGCGCTGGCCGCCGGCGCGTTCCGGCCGCGTTGGCCGACGGCGCGCGAGATCCTGCGCAACTTCACTGGTGGCGTCCTGATGGGGTGGGGCGGCATGAGCGCGCTGGGCTGCACCGTCGGCACTCTGCTGTCTGGCGTGATGGCGGGCGCGGCCTCGGGCTGGATCTTCGGCGCGGCCTGCGTGGCGGGGATCTGGGTGGCGCTGAAGCTGCGCCCGACGCGCTGAGCATCCGTCCGCTTTCCACCGGCAACCGCTTCCGCTCGACCGTTCTCGCCGATACGTTATTGCGGAGGATCGGCAATAACGGCTCCATGCGCGGGCCGGTTGTCGGGTGGCGGCGTGGAGGCGGCGGTGGCGTGGTGTCGGAGATATGGAGTGGGGGTGATTCTGGCCGCGCTGGCCCTGGCCGCTGTCCTGCCGCTGTGGTGGCGGGTGCTGATTCCGGTGGAATCCTCCTCTCAAGTCGCCCCGCTGGCGGTCCCGGCCATGCCAACGATACGGACGGGGTTCGCACCGCCCAACGGCGGCCGGAGAATCCGTTCGCTGAGCGTGCATCCCAACGGCGATAACTGGCTATTCGTGGAGTGTTCCGGACCAGGCGGCGAGCGGTGCGACGTCATGCGCTACCAGCGCAGTTCCGGGAAGTTGTTCCGCTATGGGCTGCCGGAAGGGTATCTGTATACCCATGCCCATTACTCCCCGCACGGTCATTACGTCGTGATGTCGCGCCGACCGGTTTATGGCGACAGCGAGGCGGATGCGCGCCGATCCGTGGACGATTCGCAGATCGCCTTGATGCGGTCTGATGGCAGTGCCTTCGACATCCTGCCGTTGGCGCGGGGCATCAAGTTGTCCCCCTTCATGTCGCAGGACGAGACGAGAATCGCCTTCTGGCGCAGCGGTCGCCTGTTGCCGCCGGGCCGCCGCCTGCGCCTGCTGGATTTCGACGTGTGGGAATTTGATCGGCGCAGCGCGGCGGAAAGGCCGTTCGGCGGCACGTTCGCTTTCGTCGCGGGAGGGCAGGCGCAATACCTCTCGGACGACGAGATCCTGTTCCATTCCTTCGGCCCCGGCGATTTCCTGTCGACCTACATGAATCGGTATCAGGGAAGCCAGATCTACCGGATGCGACGTGGAGTCCAGGAGGTGCCAACACCCGAGGTCTTCCCCGGAATCCGGAATGCGCGCATTGCGTCAATGGACGACGCCGGCAACCAGTATCTCTGGGGCCAGACACCGGAATCCGGGTTGGCCGTTATCCGCGTCTCGGCGCAAGGGGCGCGTGTCGGCTGGCAGCAGGCGCTCTCGTTCCATCCCAGGGAACTGGTTTGTGATCCCCACGGCGGTTACGTCGTTGCGCTCCATTCGGACCAGCCCTTCGACCCCGCGGACCGGCTCGCCGGAATCTCGCTGCTGAACATCGCCACCGGCACCTGGTCGCCGATTCCGCTGCCGGCCTGGGAAGACGCCGAAATCATGCCCGTCACGGTTCGAGATCATCCCACGCACGGCCTGGAGCCGTAGCGGCCTTTACCTTTGCAGGAGACACAAATGGCATCTGAAGATGGAAGCATCCGGCTGCAGGACCCCAGTTTCAATCCAGTCAGCTGGCTTCCCGTATATGGGCGATGGTGCGGCCCCGAGTGGTCCGCCGGGGAACGTGGAGGGACGAAGAGTCTGGATGAATTGCTGGACAGCGATGTATTGAGGTTTTCCGATGCTGATGGACAGCCCGGGCAGGCAAGTCAGCTAGATCTGATTTGCAAGGTGCATGATATCGACTATGTCAGAGCGGAAGGGAAACCGAACGAAGCCGGGCTCAAGTTGAAGGCTGACATGGATCTGCTGAGAAGTATTTCTCTGCTTGACCAGAAAAGCCTGCCTAAAGTCGAACAGACCTATAGCAAGTTGATGGCGTGCGCGTTTGCAGAGAAATTGTTCAGCGTCGATCTACCCCTGTGGGGCTACGAACTGCTGAAGAATGGCTTGTTGGAGTGGATGGCATCTATTGAAAAGCTCTTCCACCAGATCGATGGCCTGACCTATACCGATCAGTTCGGCAGCACGATCACAGGCATGGCTTTCGATGCCAAGAACGAGGGCCTCGCCTACCGACTCTTCGGAGTGACGTGCACGCAGATGGACGGCGCCAGCAACACGTGGGCTTGCTACCAGGATGCATTCCAGGCGATCCACAGCTTTACGCCCATCGCCAATGGCCTGGTCGTTGAAGCAGCGACGAGAATCATCACCGTGATGAACGACGGCTCGATGCTCGAACAGATCGGAACCTCGACGCCGGTAACCCTGCTTACGCCGGCCCCTCATCCCTCGGCCGGCTTGCCCCCGGGGAATGACGCCAGCGCGCCGCACCACGATGGAAACTTGATATCGGGGGGAGAGATCGGAATACCGCCTGACAGCTTCGGAGATTGGGCGCTTGTTCCCAGCCTGCCGTTCGTGCCGCCCGCGCCGCCTCCCGCTCCGAGCGCGCCGCCCGCCGCTCCGCCCGCGGCGGGGCCGGATAAGCCTGTCGCAGGAGAGAAACCCGTGGCATCCGCGCCGCCAGGATCTCAACCTCCCTATTACATCGAGGTTGTCGATCCACCCGGTCCCAGCGATCTGATGGGGCGCCCGTCACCCCCCATCAAAGTGGTCGGCGACGAACCCCAGCCTTCATGGGTGCCGTTGCCGGAAGAGTCGAATCCGTGGGTGTGCGATGCGTGGAAAGGGCCTGAATTCGACGATTGCATACGGTTTTATTTCCAAGCCAAGTCCGCGGCGCTGGATCCGGAACGAATGGCCGGCGTCGAGTTTGCCGCAGACCATGACGCCACATTCGAACTGATGGATAACCTGATGCATCGCCATGCTCTCGTTGGGCAGGAGGTCGATGAACTTGTGTACGCGCCGGTCTTGGGATTGTTTTCCGATCCGCCACCCGGCGATGCGCTGATTGGGCACGATCTATATTGATGTAGTTTTTTGTCACAACATCGCCCGCGCGTGATAGCATCGGCCGACAGCACAGTCCGGGCGTCCGTCCCGACGACTGTGCCCCAGGTTCCTTGTCGATTCGTTGCGAGCGCCCCATGCACCTCTCCGAAGTCGAATTGAACGCCGCCTTGCGGGCCCAACTCGAGGCCCGCCGCCAGAGCCACCGTGGCTTGATGGCGCTGGCCCTTCTCATCGTCCTGATGTTCCTGTATCTGCTGTGGCTCTGGTATTCGCCGCCGCAATGGCTGAGCGACTACGTGGTGCCCGGGCGCGCCATTGCCGCTTCCTATGGCCTTCTGGTCGCGATTCTGGTGTTCCTGCCGGTGGCATTGCACACGGCCTGGCGCCACGGGCAGGCCTTCGTGGGCATCGGCCGCGTTTTGCGGGCCGGGCGCGTCCAGGTGGCGCAGGGCGCGCTGACGGGCATGCGGCCGCGCGCCGATGGCGTGCCGTTGTCGGCGGCCCCGGTGGCGCCTACCCGGAATTCGGGCGGACTG
Source organism: Achromobacter sp. 2789STDY5608621 (assembly GCF_001299375.1). Classification (NCBI taxonomy): domain Bacteria; kingdom Pseudomonadati; phylum Pseudomonadota; class Betaproteobacteria; order Burkholderiales; family Alcaligenaceae; genus Achromobacter; species Achromobacter sp. 2789STDY5608621. Next base: position 53,399 of record NZ_CYTU01000010.1, read on the forward strand.
CGGTGGAAGGGCGCCCGCGTCGACTACGTGCTGGATGGCAAGCCGGTGCCCGGCTTGCTCGATCCCCCCAATCCGGACGCGATCGTACAGCACGAGGTGATGGACCTCTATACCTTGTATCCCGATGCGCAGGCGCGGATCAGTTTTTCCTGCGGGGAAAGGATCGCGCGGGTGGACTATCCGGAATTGCCGCCGGTGCGGGTCACGGACCAGCCCATGGGCGAGGACGACTGGGCCGAACTGCGGCGCGGCGCGCTCAAGCCGCTGGCATGGATGGTGGGGATCTTCCTGTTCCTGATGATGCTGCCGGTGGGGTTGGGGGCAATCGTCGGGATCCTGTCGCTGGATGCCTACCAGGCGTTCCTGTGGCTGTTCGCGGCGGTGATGCTGGCGTGTCTGTCGCCGCCGTGTATCGGCCCGCTGCGCAAGCTCTGGCTGTGGCAGCAAAGGTCGCGGCTACAAACCTGCAAGCGCACGGTGCGCGGCCCGGTGACCGAAGTGCTGGTCACCGTGCGCACGCTGGGGCGTTCGCCGGAGTACGTGCGCTGGGTGCGGGTGGATGGACGCTGGTATCAGGACGCCTACATTCCGGCCCTGCGCTTCGATGCGCGGCGCTTGCACACGCGCGGCGATGCCGAGCTGAACTTCCTGGTGGTGGACGGGCGCGTGCGCTTTCCGTTGAAGCATCATTGCCCGCTGGAGATCGGCCCGTTGCCGTCCGGGGCGCAACCTGCCTGATGCCGCATCAGGCCCACGATTGCGCCACCGCCGCCAGGCACGCGATCACCGACGCGAACGCGATGGCCAGTCCGATCAGCTTGCGTTTCTCCAGTTCGGTCCAGAGCAGCACGCCGGTCAGGCACAGCGCGATCAGCGCGCCGCCGATGGTGTCGGACAGCAGTACCCAGGCCACGCCGGTGCCATTGGCGCGATGGAAGTTCTGGATCACGCCCCACCAGCTGGCGCTGCTGCGGCGGGCGCTGGCGGCGCCGCTTTGCGGCCAGAATTCCACCTGCACCTGATAGCCCGGCGCGCGGAACAGCGCCTGCCAGCGCTCGGGCTGGCGCGCGGTGACATCGCCCCAGCGCACGTCCTGCGCCGCTTCCTTGCGGATGCGTTCGACCGGCTTGTCCAGCTTCAAGGCCTGCTGCAGCCATTGGCCGACCGCCGCGTCGGTGCGCGGCAGGCCGGCGGGCGCCTGCAATTGCAGGGTCTCGACCGCCGGGCCGGGCATGTCGATCTTGAGCACGGCGCGATGGTTCTGCAGGATGCCGCTGGCGCCGAACAGCAGGCCCAGCAGCGCGCCCCACAAACCGAGCCAACCGTGGGCCTTGCGCAGCGCCTTCAGGTATTGACCGCGCCGCGCCGGCGGACGCGGCGGCCGGGCGATGGCGGAGTTGGCGGAGGTGAGGCTCATGGCCGCGCCTCGCGCAGGCGCAACGCGGTGACGGTGAAACTGTCGGCGGTGAAATGCCGTTGCGACTCGCCGCCGTCCGCCGGATAGACCTCGGTGTCGTCCATGCTGGGCAGGTAGGCGATGCCGTGGTCGGCGTCGTAGGCCATGTTGTGGGCCCAGGGCCGGGTGCCGATGGAGGCCAGCCGGCGCAGGTGGCCGGTACGGCTCGCGTCATGGATCGACAGGCGGGCATCGGCGCCGCTGGGCGCCAGCAGCCAGCCGCGGCGGGCGTCATAGGCCAGGGCGTTGATGTCGCGGCCGGCGGCGGCGCTGGCCAGTACCGCGCCGCTGTCCGCGTCCAGGCTCAGCAGGCGCGGATCGGCGCCGCGGCAGGCGACGAACAGCCGCTTGCCGGCGGGATCGGCGGCCAGGGCGCTGGGGCGCGGGCATTGCGGCGGCTGCCACAGGCGCGTCAGCGTCATGCGGCGCAGGTCGATGACGGCAATGCGGCCCTCGTCGCGCAGCGGCAATGCCACCACACCGGGCCCGAGCAGCGCGGGCGCGTCGAGCTTGGCGGCCGGCAGGTCGAGGCTGGCGCGCACGCAGTCGCAGGCCGGATCGAGGCGGTAGACGCGCGACACGGCGCCGCGGCGGCCGCTGGTCACCAGCACCTGGCCGCTGTCGGGGTCGTACAGCACGTTGTTGAGGTTGCCGATGTCGAGCGGCACGCGCTTGAGCACTTGCCGGTCGGAGGCCCGCACCACGATCACGCTGCCGTCCATGCCGGCCACGTAGAGCCGGTCGGCCGACGGCACGGCGGCGACGGCGTTGGCGCCTTCGGTGCCGGGTATCCGGGCCAGCGCCTGGCGGCGGGCGGTGTCGTAGACGGTCAGGCCGTTCTCGCGGCGCGCCAGCAGCAGTTCGGCGCCGTCGCGCGCCAGGGCCGCGAAGCCCCAACTGTGGCCGCTGCCGGGCAGCGCGGTGGCGCTGCGCTCGGCCACGATGGGGTCGCGGGCGGCGGCCGTTTCGGCGCCGGCCGGGGCCTGGGCGATCAGGGCCGCGGCGGCGCAGGCGGCGGACAAGGCGGCGCGCAGGCGCGGCGCGGCTCGGCGCGGGAACGCGGCCGGCGCGGAGGCGGTGATAGGCGGTTGCATGCTCAGAATTCCATCCGCGTCGACAGCACGAACTGGCGCGCGTCACCCATGGAGATGAAGTACTGGTTGGCGCTGGAGGTGTAGTAGGTGCGGTCGAACAGATTGTTGACGTTCAGCTGGAACTGCACCTTGCGGCCGGCGACGCGGGTGTCGTAGGTGGCGAAGGCGTTGACCACGGTGTATGCCGGCAGCACGAACGAGTTGGCCGAATCGCCCGGGCGGGTGCCGACGTAGCGCGCGGCGGTGCCCAGGCGCAGGCGGCCTTCGCCGATCTGGCCGGCGTTGTAGACCAGCGCCAGCGACCCGGTGTGCTGGGCCACGTTCCACAGGCGGTTGCCCTGATACTGCGGATCGTCGGTGGTGCGGGCGTCGAGATAGGCATAGCTGGCCATGAAGTCCCAGCGCGCCGACAGCGAACCGCTCACGTCCAGCTCGACGCCGCGCGAGCGCGCCGCGCCGCTGGTGCGCCAGTCGGTCAGCTTGGTGACGTCGTTGTACTGCGACACCAGCACGTTGCGCTTGCGGATGTCGAACAACGCCAGCGTGCCGGTGGTCTGTCCCGGCATGTCCCATTTCAGGCCCAGCTCCCACGACTTGGCCTGTTCCGGCGCCACGCCGGAGTCGATCACCGTGCCGCTGGTCAGCGGCGCGATGGTCGAGGTGGGCTTGAGCGATTCGGTGTAGCTGCCATACAGCGACACCTCGGGCGTCCATTTGTAGACCAGGCCGGCGCGCGGCAGCCACTTGCCGCCGGCGATGTCGGTGTTGGTGCTGAACGGCCGGCCGCGCCCGGCCAACTGCTCATAGTGCTGGTAGCGCAGGCCGCCGACCAGGATCCAGCGTTCGCCCAGGTGCAGCGAGTCCTGCAGGAAGAACGAGGTGGCGCGCAGCTTGTCGGTCTGGTCGCTGTCGCTGGCGACCACGGTGTTGCCGGGGTCCTGCTGGTCGTAGACCGGGTTGACGTAGCTGAACGGCTTGGACAGGTTCTGCCGGATCAGGTCGGAACGGAAGATCTTGCGGCGCTCGTAGTCGGCGCCGACCTGCAGGTCGTTGCGCAGGCCGCCGATGTCGACGCGGCCATCGACGTACCCGATCACGTAGTGGTCGGTGGAGAGCGCGCCGCGAGTGCCGTCGTTGCTGCGCTTGACGGTGCCGGCCACCGGATCGATGGCGGTCACGCGCACCTGGTTGGCGTCGTAGCGTTCCTGGTTCCAGCTGTAGCCCAGGTGCGCCTTCCAGTTGTCGGTGACGCGCTGGTCCACGGTGACCTGGGCCAGTTCGGTGCTGCCCCACATGTTGTTGTAGGGTTCGTCCAGGCGGCGGCGCGAGGGGATGTCGAGCGGCTTGCCGGTGGTGGGATCGAGCGCGGTGCCGCGGTCGAACGGATACAGGTAGTCGCGGTGCTCATAGGAGGCCACGATCTGCGTGTCCTGCCCATACCAGGCCAGCGACGGCGCCACCAGCGTGTCGCGGCGGCGGCCGAAATCGCGCCAGTAGTCTTCGTTCATGGTGTCGACCACCAGGCGGTAGGCCAGCCGCGAATCGCCGATCGGCCCGGTGCTGTCGAGCGTGGCGCCGACGCCGTCGCGGCCCTGGGCATAGGTCGAACCCGTCAGCGTGATGGCGTGGTACGGCGTGAGCTGCGGCCGCTTGCTGACGATGTTGATGACGCCGCCCGGATCCATGATGCCGTACAGCAGCGACGCCGGACCCTTGAGAACTTCGACGCTGTCGGCGGCGGCGTTCAGGCCGCGGCCCTGCACCAGCGGCATGCCGTTGTGCATGATCGAGCCGTCGCGGTTGGCGCCGAAGCCGCGCTTCATCAGCGTGTCCTGGGTGCCGGCGAGCGTGTTGCCCTGGGTGATGCCGCTGACGTTGGCCAGCGCGTCGTCCAGGTTGCGCGGGCGCTGGTCGCGCAGCACCTGGGCCGGCACCACGTTGACCGCCTGCGGCTGGTCCAGCACCGCCAGCGGCGAGCGCGTCACCGAGGCCACCGGCTCCGGCTGGTAGGCGCCTTCGGCGGTCGATGCGCCCACCACGGTCACCGGCTCCAGCTGGGCGGCATTGTCGCCGCTGGCCACCGGCCGCACCGTGTAGACGTTGTCCGAACGCCGCTCGGCGCGCAGGCCGGTGCCGTCCAGCAAGCGGCCGAAGCCCTGGTCCACGCTGTAGGCGCCCGACAGGCCGGGGCTCTGCTTGCCGGCCACCAGGCGGCCGTCCAGCGACAGCGTCACGCCGGCCTGGCTGGCGAACTGGCTGAGCGCCTGCGACAGCGGGCCGGGCGCGACCTGGAAGCCGGCGGGCGCCTGGGCTTGCGCGGGCGTGGCGGCCAGCAGGACCGTTGGCGCGGTCAGCGCGGTGGCCAGCGCGCGGGCCAGGAGCGGATAACGGAAGGGAGGGACGTGCATGGGGTTCCTTGGCGGCGGACGCGCGAAACGCGTCGTACATCTGCAGTGCCAAGCGAAAAGAAGAAAGGGGAACCGGAAACGCGCGGCTGTTACAAAATAGTTGGGCAAGCCGCCCGCGCCGGCCGGCGCTAGGCGGCCTCCAGCCGGACCCAGCCGGGCAGCACGCGCCGGGCGCGCACGGGCAGCGTGGCTTCCAGCGCGCGCAGGATGCGGTCGGTGTCGGCCAGCGGGAACACGCCCACCAACGGCAACCGCGCGACCTCCGGCGTACAGGTGACGAAGCCGCGGCGGTAGCGCGCCAGCTCGGCGGCAAAGCGCGCCAGCGGCAGGCCATCGGCCACGAGTTCGCCGCGGGTCCAGGCGTCGCGGGCGGGGTCGAGCGGTTCTGCCGCGTCGATGGCGCGGCCGCTGAACCCGGTGCGGGTGCCGGCCTGCGCGATGCGGACGGGGGCATCGTCGGGACGGATCTCGACCGCGCCGGCATAGACATCGAGCCAGGCGCGGCCGCCGTCGCGCAGCACGGCAAAGCGGGTGCCCAGCGCCCGCAGTTGCGCATAGCCCACGTCCAACAGGAACGGCCGGGCCGGCTCGCGGGAATCGGGATGGGTGTCGATCAGGGTTTCGCCGTCCACCAGCACCACGCGGCGCGCCTGCGCGTCAAAGCGCAGATTGACCGCGCTGGCGGTGTTCAGCCACAGCCGCGAGCCGTCCTCCAGCGTGGCCTGGCGGGTCTGGCCGACGTCGGTGCGCAGGTCGGCCAGCTGGCGGCGGGTGGCCGGCTGGTTCCAGGCGGCGGCGCCCAGGCCGCCGACGCCGGCCAGCAGCATCAGCGTGCGCAGCGCGCGGCGGCGGCCGCGTCCGGCGCCGGTCAGTGCCTCCAGCGCCGGCTGGCCGGCCACGGATTCGAAGCGCGCGCTGATCGCGGCCACGGCATCCCAGGCGCGGCGGTGTTCCGGCCGGGCATCGAGCCAGGCCTGCCATTGGCGGGTGTCGTCGGCGCTGGCGCGCTCGTCGCCCAGGCGCGCGAACCAGTCGGCCGCGGCTTCGAGCACGCGGCGGTCGGGCGGGGCGGACAGCGTGGCGGGCCTCACCAGACGCCGTCCGCGATCAACAGGCATTGCAGCATCACCTGCGCCATGTATTTCTTCACCATGCGCTCGGACACGTCCAGGCGCCGGCCGATCTCGGCATAGGTGTAGCCGCCCAGCTGCGCCAGCAGGAAGGCCTCGCGGGCGCGGGCCGGCAGGCGCTGCAGCATGGCGTCGATCTCGACCAGCGCTTCCAGCACCAGCGCGCGCCGCTCGGGTGAGGGCGCGCTGGCCTCGGGACGCTGGGCCAGGGCTTGCAGGTAGGCGTGTTCGAGGTCGCGGCGGCGCCACAGGTTGACTACCAGGCCCTGGGCAATGCGGGTCAGGAAGGCGCGCGGCTCGCGCAGGCCCGGCGTGTCGCGGGCGGCGATCAGGCGCACGAAGGTGTCCTGGGCCAGATCGGCGGCGTCGTGGTCGTCGCGCAGGCGACGCCGCAGCCACGCCGTCAGCCAGGCGTGGTGCGAGCGGTAGAGCGTGTCGACGGCGTGGGGAGCCGGGAGGTCGCCGGGCGGCACGGGGACTCCAAACCTGAAAGAATAATGGGAATGGTTCCTATTATAGCTATTCAGGCCTGGAGTTCCAGCGGGGGATGTGCTGGGTTGTGGCGCAGGGTGGGAAGACGCTCCAGTTCCGCTCGCCGCTTACTTGAACAACGCCGCGTTCTCTTCCAGAACCGTGTCCGCGCATTGCGCGTCCAGGTTGCCGCCGGGCGCGCCGGCCACGCCGATGGCGCCGATGACGTTGTTGCCGGCCTTGATCGGCACGCCGCCGCCCAGCAGCAGGTAGCCGGGGATGTCGGTCAGGTTGGCGGCGCCGGGGTTCTTCTGCGCGTTCTCCATGATGGCCAGCGTCGGCGCCTTGGCCGAGGCCGAGGTGAAGGCCTTGGCGCGGCTCGCCTCGATGGTGTGCGGGCCGGCGTTGTCGGCGCGCACGAAGGCCTTGAGCAGGCCGGCGCGGTCGACCACCGAGGCGCTGACGTTGTAGCCCTTGGCCTGGCAGGCGGCGACGGCGGCGGTGGCCAGCTTCTGGGCGTCGGCGGTCGAGATATTGCTTTCGGTGAGCACGGCGGCGTGGGCGGCGCCGCTGACGGCGAGCGTGGCAACCAGGGCGGCGAGCGGATGGCGGGTCATGGTCTGCGTCCTATTTTCGTGTGGGGATCAGGAGCAGTCAGTGTGGCCAAAAGGCGCGCAGCGCGGTATACGCCCGATTACCCACGCGCCTCCGTAGCGCTACGGAGGCGGCCGGGCGATGCCTCAGTCGAGCAGCGTGGCGTACTGGCGGATCAGCTGCGCCAGCGAGTCGGCCTCGAGCTTGGCGAAGACATTGGCGCGGTAGGTTTCGACGGTGCGCGGCGACAGGTCGAATTCGCGCGCGATCTCCTTGTTGCTCAGGCCTTGCACGATGCGCTCGAAGACCTCGTGTTCGCGCGTGGACAGGCGCGCCAGGCGTTCGGCGGCGGCCTGCGTCACGGCCAGCCGTTCGCGGCTGGCGATGTGGCCGCGCACGGCGGTCTGCACGGCGTCCAGGAAAATGTCGTCGTCCACCGGCTTCTGCAGGAATTCCATGGCGCCGCCCTTGAAGGCGCGACGGCACAGGTCGACGTTGGCGTGGCCGGTCAGCATCACCACCGGCAGGTCGGAGGCCTCGGCCAGGCGCGCCAGCACATCGAGTCCGCTGATGCCGGGCATGCGGATGTCGAGCACCACGCAGCCGATGGTCTGCGGCGCCAGCTGCGCCAGGAATTGCTGCGGATCGCCGTAGCCGGCGCTGCGCAGGCCGACGCTGCGCAGCAGCAGCGCCAGCGCGTCGCGCACGGCGTCGTCGTCGTCCACCAGGTAGACCAGCGGCGATTGGTCGGGCAGGTTCATGCGGGGCCTCCGGCCAGGGGCAGGGTCAGGCTGAAGCAGGCGCCCGAGGGCTGCCGGTTGCGCGCGGCCAGGCGGCCGTCCATCGCGCCGGCCAGCGTTTCGCACAGCGCCAGCCCCAGGCCCATGCCCTGCGCGCGGGTGGTGTAGAACGGCGTGAACAGCCGGGGCAGCGCATCGGCGGCGATGCCCGGTCCGTTGTCGCTGACGCTGAAGACGTAGGTGGCGCCGTCGGCGCGGCCTTCGAGCGTGATCTGGCGCGGCCCCGGGGCATCGGCCAGCGCGTCGGCCGCGTTCTGCACCAGGTTGTGCAGGATCTGTTCAAGCGCGACCCGCTCGGCCAGGGGCCGCGCCTGCGGGCTGGCGTTGTGCCAATGCAGGCGGATGCCCTGGCGCGCCAGTTCGGGTTCGCGCAGGAAACGCAGCGAGGCCGCCAGCGCGTCGGCGTCCAGCGCCTCGCGTCGGCCGGGCGCGCTGGGCTGCACCAGCGCCCGCATGCGGCTGATGATGTCGGCGGCGCGCTTGGCCTGTTCGGCGCTGGCCAGCAGGGCGCGGCGCACGCTGGGGCGTTCTTCCTCGTCGTCCAGCAGGCGTTGCGCGGCGCGGGTCTGGGCCAGGATCGCGGTCAGCGGCTGGTTCAGTTCGTGGGCGATGCCGGCGGCCATTTCGCCCAGCGTGCTCAGCCGCGCCATGGATGCCAGCCGCGCCTGTTCCTGCTGGCGCCGCGCCTCGGCGCGCGAGCGCCGCATGGCGGTGACGCCGGCCACCAGCAGCGCGCTGGTCAGGCCCCACAGTCCCCAGGGCAGCCAGGGCCAGGAGGCGGGCGTGAGGGTGCGGGTGCTGTGCAGCGCGAACGGCTGGCTGGCCGCGCCCAGCGGCTTGGCGAGCGTCAGCGGCCAGCCGGGGCCGGCCGGGTCCGGCTGCCGTTGCAGCAGGGGCAGCGGCTGCTGGCCGATGGCGAGGGTCAGGTTGGCCAGGCTGGCGGGGAAGTCGGCGGCGGGCACGAGTTCGCGGGCGTCCACCAGCAGGCTCCAGCTGGACGGCGCCACCAGCCAGTAGCGGGCGGCATCCAGCGGCAGTGTCACGGGGCGGCCCAGCGTGCGGGCCTGCTCGACCGCGGCGCGCAGACCGGGCGGTTCGGCCGTGCTGCCGGCCCAGGCGCCGTCGGGCAGGTAGCCGAGCGCCTGCAACTGCGGCATGGCCGGCCGCAGGCTGGGGAACAGCCGTTCGGGCGCGGGCGGGTGCGACAGCGCGGACAGCGTCGCCAATACGGCTTCGTGCTGCACGGTCTTCTGGCTCAGCATGCGCTGCGCCACGCTGGTGTCCTGGAAGAAGCGTTCGTACTGGTCGACGTAGTGCTGGCGCCCGATCCAGAGGGCGCCCAGGCAGAACAGGACCAGCCAGGCGAGGAAGGCGCGGTGGCGCAGCGGGGGATTCACGCTGGAATTATGCCCCGTGGCCGATCCGGCGCGGAATCCGTAGGGCTACGGAGGCGTCGCGGCTCACGCCGCCAGGCGGCCGTCGTGGCCGGGCGCGGCCTGGGCGGCGGCCGACAGCGCCATCTGATGCAGGGCGGCCACCAGGTCCGACTGGGTGACCAGGCCGGCCAGCACGCGGCCTTCGCCCAGCACCGGCACGCAGTGCAGGCTGTCGGACATGGGTCGAGCCAGCTCGATCGCGGGCAGGTCGGGCGTGGCGAACGGCACCTCGGAACGCATGCAGTCGGCCACCAGCAGGTCGGCCGGCGCGCCGCCCGCGACCGCGACCTGGGCCGGACGGCCGCGGCGGGCCAGCGCGTCGGCCTGCGCCAGCATGCCGGCGTAGTGCCCGGCGGAATCGAGCACCGGCAGCCATTGCAGGCGGTGCTTGTCGAACAGGCGCACGGCGTAGTCCAGCGGATCCTGTTGCTGCACCACGACCACGTCGCGCGACATGATGTCGGCGCAGCGCACGTCGCCGAAGCGCCGCCGGCTGGCGCGCAGCTCGGCGGCCAGCACGATGTCCTCGAGGTCTTCCTTGCTGATGTCGAGCAGCTCGCCGCGCTGCGCCAGGGCCTCGTCCAGGTCGGCGCGCGAGAAGCCCAGACGGGCGCTGGGCGCCGGGTCGCGGGTCTGGTGGCCGGGCGCGGGCTCGACGTGGCGGCGCGGATAGTTGCGCCTGAGCAGGCCGTTGAAGACCACGGCGATGCCCAGCAGGATGGCGGAATTCAAGGCCACCGGCCACAGCACGAAGCCATAGCCCAGCGCCGCGACCTGCGGCCCGCCCAGCACCGCGGTCAGCGCCACCGCGCCGCTGGGCGGATGCAGGCAGCGCAGCGAGAACATGGCGGCGATGGCCAGCGCCGCCGCCGTGGCCGCGGCCACGCCGGGATCGGCTATCGCCTGCGCGCAGAACACGCCGATCAGGGCCGACACCAGGTTGCCCGCCATGATCGACCAGGGTTGCGCCAGCGGGCTGGCCGGCGCGGCGAACAGCAGCACGGCGGACGCGCCCATCGGCGCGATGAACCAGGGGTTGGCGTTGCCCAGGGCGTGGTGGCCGACCCATTCGGTGCAGAACAGCCCGACCAGCGCGCCCAATGCGCCATAGAGCTTTTCGCGCAGATTGACGCCGACCGGCGCCGGCGCGAACGCACCGAGCCAGCGCTTGATAGCCACAGCCAAAACCTTTACCTCGCCGCTTCAGATATATCGGGGGACGACAATTTATCACGCGGCGCGCCGGCCGGCGGCATGAGCTTATGCCGCCGGGTCATGAGGGGCGGGCGGAATCAGCGCTCGGCGTCGTCGCCGATGCGGGCCAGCAGGCGGGTCAGCAACGGCCGCATGGCGCGCAGTTCTTCGAGGTGCGAGGCCGACAGGCTGGCCAGGATGCGCTCGGCCTTGTCCGTCAGCACCACCTCGACGCGGCGGCCGTCTTCGGGATCGGGTTCGCGGCTGACCAGGTCGAGTCGTTCGAGGCGATTGACCAGTTCGGCGGCGGTGTGCGGACGCACCAGCAGGCGTTCGGCGATCTCGCCGACATACAGGCCGCGGCGGCCGGGCGCGCCGGGCCGGCTGCCCTTGATGGCCAGCAACGCCTGGTGCTGCTGCGGCATCAAGTCGAGGCCGGCCGCGGCGTTTTCGCTGAAGGCGGCGAACTTGCGCAGCGCGTAGCGGAAATCGGCCAGCAGTTCGTAGTCGGTGGCGGACGGCAGGTCGGGGGCAGGGGAACGTTTCACCCGGCCGATTCTAATATATGTCGTGATACGATATATTTGATTTTTCGCAAACAGCGGCCGATCACCGTCCCCGTGGACGCGGCGGCCGCGCGTTCCGTTTCCCTCTCCTCATCTCGAACCATGCCTCCCGTTTCCTCTTCCGTGCGCGCCTTGCGGCTGGGCGACTTCACCACCGACAAGCGTGTCGTGCTGCTGATGGCGCTGGCCGTGCCGACCGGCCTGGCCAGCGTGGCCGCCGCCTGGGCCCTGCTGCGCCTGATCGCGCTGTGCACCAACCTGGCCTACCACGGCCTGTTCTCGTTCGCCGACCTGCCCATCACCAGCGGCCGCCTGGGGCCGGCGTCGGTGGCCATTCCCGTCATCGGCTGCCTTATCATCGGCCTGATGGCGCGCTACGGCTCGGAGAAGATCCGCGGCCACGGCATTCCGGAAGCGATGGAAGCCATCCTGATCGGCAAGAGCCGCATCGCGCCCAAGGTGGCGGTGCTCAAGCCGGTGTCGTCGGCCATCTCGATCGGCACTGGCGGTCCCTTCGGCGCGGAAGGCCCGATCATCATGACCGGCGGCGCCATCGGCTCGCTGCTGGCGCAGACCATCCACCTGAACGACGGCGAGCGCAAGACGCTGCTGGTGGCCGGCGCGGCCGCGGGCATGACGGCGATCTTCGCCACGCCCCTGGCGGCGGTGCTGCTGGCGGTGGAACTGCTGCTGTTCGAGTGGAAGCCGCGCAGCTTCCTGCCGGTCGCCACCGCGGCGCTGGTGGCGGCCGTGGCGCGCGCCTTCGCGCTCGATGACGGGCCGGTCTTCAGCTATGCCGGCATGATGGCATTCACCCCGTGGCACCTGGTGGCCTGCGCCGCCGTGGGCGTGCTGGCGGGGCTGGGCTCCGGCGTGCTGACGGCGCTGGTCTACGCGGCCGAGGATCTGTTCGAGAAACTGCCGCTGCACTGGATGTGGTGGCCGGCGCTGGGCGGCCTGGCCATCGGCATCGGCGGCCTGATCGATCCGGCCGCGCTGGGCGTGGGCTACGACAACATCCGCCATCTGCTGGCGGGCGACCTGGCCTTGCAGGCGGTGTTGCTGCTGTTGGTGGTCAAGGTGGCCATCTGGTCGATCGCGCTGGGCTCGGGCACCTCGGGCGGGGTGCTGGCGCCTTTGCTGATCTTCGGCGGCGCGCTCGGCGCGCTGGCCACGCCGCTGCTGCCGCAGGCCGCGCCGGGTTTCTGGGCGCTGGTGGGCATGGCGGCGATGATGGGCGGCACCATGCGGGCGCCGTTGACGGCGACGTTGTTCGCGGTCGAGCTGACTGGCAACCTGGGGGCCTTGCTGCCGGTGCTGGCGGCCTGCGTGTTCGCCTACGGCGTGACGGTGCTGCTGCTGCGCCGCTCGATCCTGACCGAAAAGATCGCGCGCCGCGGCCACCACATCAGCCGCGAATACCGGGTCGATCCGTTCGACCTGCTGCGCGCCAGCCAGGTGATGACCACGCCGGTGCAGACGCTGCCCGACAGCCTGACGGTGGCGCAGGCGATCGCGCATTTCACCACCGCGCAGCCGGTCCACACCAGTTACCCCGTGGTCGATGAGGCCGGCGTGGCGGTGGGCGAGGTGACGCGCGCAGACAGCCTGGCCTGGGCGCTGGAACCGGCGCTGCATGAACAGACCCTGGCGCAGGCGCTGCAGGGGCGCGAGCTGGTCCATGGCTTTCCGGAGGAACTGGCCAGCCAGATCGCCGACCGCATGGCGCTGTCCGGCGCCGGCCGCGTGCCGATCCTGGACCGCGACAGCGGCCGGGTGCTGGGCATCGTCGGCCGCAAGGACCTGTTCCGCAGCCGCGCCCGGCGCCTGCGCGAGGAAGCCGAGCGCGCGTCGTTCCTGCGGCGGGCGTCGTCCGGGGCAGGCTGAATCCCGGGGCCGCGCCGGCGGCCGAGGCGCCGGCCGGCCAGGATCGGTTGGCAGGGAAAGGCACCCCGCGCGGCCCGGTCGCCAGGCTAGGCGCGATCGTCGGCCGCGCGCAATTGCCAGAGGGCGTCGAGCACGTGCTGGGTGGCGCGCTCGACCTGTCCGTCGCGATGGGCGATGCCCAGCGGCCGCCACAGCGCCGGACGCAGCGGCCGCATGGCGATGCGCGGGTCGGCCTGCGGCGCGGTGGCCTCGTGCGGCAGCAGCGTGGCGCCGTAGCCGGCGGCGACCAGGCTCTTGATGGCGTCGTTGTAGTTCAGCTGGATGCGCGGCCGCGGCTGCAGGCCGGCGGCGGCGAACCATTCGCCGGTCTGGCGCGACAGCCGGGTGCTGGCGTCGTTCAGGATCAGCGGCCGGTCGCCCAGCCACGCGGGCGTGACGCGGGCCGGCGGGTTCCAGGCGGCGGGCAGGAAGGCCATGATGGGATCGCGCCGCCAGGGCCGCAGCACCAGGCCCGGCACGGGCGGCTGCGGCAGCGCCACCAGGCCCACGTCGAGCGCGCCGTCGCCCAGTTGCTGCAGGGTTTCCTGCGACGTCAGCACGGCCACCTGGACGTCGATGCCGGGGTGTTCGCGGCCCAGCGCTTCCAGCGCCTGCGGCAGCAGGTGGGCGATGGCGCCGGTCGACGCCCCCAGCCGCACCCGGCCGGCCAGGCCCTGCACCTGCCGCTGTACGTCGTCGAGCGCCTGGTCGGCCTCGGCCAGGATGCGGCGCGCGCGCTCCAACAGGGTGTCGCCGATGGGCGTGGGCCGGACCTGGCCGCGCTTGCGCGTCAGCAGCGGCGCGCCGACGCGCGCCTCCAGGTCGGCCACGTGCAGGCTGACGGTGGGCGGCGCCAGGTGCAGGGCGCGGGCGGCGTCGGCGAAAGAGCCGAGGTCGGCGATGGCGACCAGGGTGCGAAGCCGGTCGAGGTTGATTTCACGCATGGCGGTTTCGTTCAGGAATTTTGAATCTCGTCGTCATGATATTCGACTTTTCGTATGCGGAGCGTTGGGCAATGATGGACACCCGGATCCACTTTCGACCCCATCCGCCGGCGCCGCGCCGGCTTTTTCGCAAGGCCACGCACATGACTCATCCCCTAGTATTCATCGACGGCGACCAGGGCACCACCGGTCTGCAGATCCACGAACGGCTGCGCGGCCGCGCCGACCTGCGCCTGCTCACGCTGGCCGAGGGCGACCGCAAGGATCCGCGGCGGCGCGCCGAGGCCATCAACGCCAGCGACATCGCCATCCTGTGCCTGCCCGACGAGCCGGCGCGCCAGGCGGTGGCGTCCATCGTCAATCCGGAGGTACGGGTGATCGACGCCAGTTCGGCGCACCGCACCACCGCGGGCTGGGTCTACGGCTTTCCGGAAATGGCGGCAGGGCAGGCCGAGCGCATCGCCCAGGCCAAGCGCGTCAGCAACCCGGGCTGCTATCCCACGGGCGCCATCGCCTTGCTGCGGCCGCTGGTGCAGGCCGGCCTGGTGCCGGCCGACTATCCGCTCAGCGTGCACGCCGTGTCCGGCTATTCGGGCGGCGGCCGCGCCAGCGTCGATGCCTATGAAGGGCCGGGCGCCACCGGCGGGCTGGCCTTCCAGGTCTACGGCCTGGGCCTGGCGCACAAGCACACCCCGGAAATCGAGGGCCACGCCGGCCTGACCCAGCGGCCCGTGTTCGTGCCGTCGTATGGCGCGTTCCGCCAGGGCATCGTGCTGACCGTGCCGCTGCAGCTGCGGCTGCTGCCCGCCGGCGTCAGCGCCGCGCAACTGCAGCAATGCCTGGCCCGCCACTATGCCGGCGCCCGCCACGTGCAGGTGGTGGCGGCGCAGGACGCGGCGGCGCAGACGTTCCTGGATCCGCAGGCGCTCAACGGCACCAATGACCTGCGGCTGGCCGTGCATGGCAACGCGGAACACGGCCAGGTGCTGCTGAGCGCGGTGTTCGACAACCTCGGCAAGGGCGCGTCGGGCGCGGCGGTGCAGAACCTGGACCTGATGCTGCAAGCGCTGGCCCTGGCCGAGGCCTGAATCGCCAGCGGTTTGTCAGGTGATTTCTGCTCAACTGGGCGGGCGCTGCCGTTCCGGTCGCGCCTGCCCGGAATCCCTTGCCTGGAATCCTCATGAGCCTGGAAATCCTGCATCGCACGCCGCTTTGGGTATGGGCGCTGTTCGCGCTGTTGCTGTATCGCGGCATCCGCGCGCTGCGGCCGCGCCAGCTGTCGGTGTCGCGCACCTTCCTGTTGCCGGTGCTGTTCCTGGTCTGGGTGCTGGTGTCGATCCACGGCGAAGTGACCGACCTGCGCGCCGCCTACGAGGCGTTCGCCGCCGGCATGGTGGCGGGCGGCGTGCTGGGCTGGATGCTGTGGTCGCGGGCCGGCCGCGCCACCTATCACCCGCAGACGCGCATGATCGAGCGGCCGGGGTCGCCGATCACGCTGGTCCTGCTGGTGCTGGCCTTCGCGTCCAAGTTCGTGCTGATGACCATGTTGGCGCGCGATCACGGGCTGGCCGCCGACGCCGCGTTCTCGGCGGCATTCGGCGGCGTGTCCGGGCTGATCGACGGCATGTTCTGGGGCGGCACGCTGTCGCAGGTGTGGCACCTGCGGCATCTGGCGCTGCCGCCGCTGGCGCGGCGCTGACAGCGCGGGCGCCCGCCGAACGCGTTGTCCGGCGGGACCGGCCGTGATGCTTGCGCGTAGCGGCTACCGCCGCATCACCACTTCATTTCACCCTTGGCGACCTTGGCGCTGATCTCCAGCGAGGCGGCCGCGCCGGCCTGCGGGTAGCGGGCGCGCATGGCCTGGATCAGCGCGGCGCTGTCCGGGGCCCGGGCGGCCTCGGTCTCGAAGGCGCGCAGGTAGCCCTGGGTGTAGTGCACCGATTCCAGGGTCAGCGGCGCGCCCGGCGCGTAGTGGCCGGGCACCACCGTAGCCGGCTTCAGGGCGTCGATGCGGGCGAGCGTGGCCAGCCAGTCGGCGCGCGATTGCGGCGACTGCGTGTCGGCGGTCCAGACGTGCAGGTTGCCGAACACCACCACGCCGCCGACCACGGCCTTGCGCGAGGGGATCCAGACAAAGGTGCGGTCGGGCTGCGGGCCATCCAGGCCGGTGATCTTCAGGGCCTGGCCTTCGAGCGTCAGCGTGTCGCCCTGCAGCACTTGCGGCACGACGGCCTTGCGCGGCGCGTCGGCGCCCAGCTTGGGCCCCCAGAACGCCAGCTTGGCGTCGACCGTCTCCTGGATGTGGCGCACGGTGGGCGCGGTGGCCACGACCTTGGCGTCGGGGAACGCCGCCAGGATGGTATCCAGGCCGAAGTAGAAATCGGGATCGCCGTGGCTGATGTAGATGGTGGTCAAGCGCTTGCCGCTGGCGCGCACCAGCGCCACGACCTGTTCGGCCTGGGACTTGCCGAACTGCGCGTCGACCAGGATGGCGTCGCGTTCGCCGCTGACCAGCACCGAGGCGACCTGGAAGATGGCGTCGTTGCCGGGGTTGTAGGGGGTGAGGGTCAGCTCGGCGGACAGGGCTGGCGTGGCGGCCAGCGCCAGGGCGAGGGCGGGAATCAGGCGGCGCAGGGCGGGCAGGGTGGGCATGGCGGTTTCCTGGAAAGAGGGAGTGACGGCAGTCTAGTTGCGTCATCCGGCCAGATAAACCCGATCCCGTGCGTGAGTCTGTTGCTTGCTTCGATCAAATCAAGGCGCCCGCCGCCGTGCCGCCCGCATCGCGGTCCGCCAGGGTGTCCACCACCAGCGTGCGCAGCCAGCGCGTGCCGGGATCGCTCTCGAAGCGCGGATGCCAGTGCACCGTGACGCTCAGGGGCGGCAGCGTCAGCGGCAGCGGCCGGATCTCGAAGGCGTTGTCGCGGTTGAACCAGACCGCCGCGCGGTGCGGCAGGGTGACGGTCAGGTCGGTGCGCCGCACGATCTCGGCGGCGGCCGAGAAATGCGGCAGCGTCAGGTAGGGCTGGCGGTGCAGGCCGGCCTCGCCGAGCACGTCGTCCAGCAGCCGGTGGGCGCTGGCGCGCGAGGCCACCAGGATATGGTCGAGCCGCTTGAACTGGCCGCGCGTCAATCCCGCCGACAGCACCGGATGGCCGCGCCGGCCCATGCAGGCATAGCGCTCGCTGAACAGGTCGGCGTGGCGCGTGTGGCGGCCCAGGCCGGCCAGGTTGCCGATCGCCAGGTCGATGTCGCCGTCCTTGAGCGCCTGCGCCAGCTGCTCCAGCGGCACCTCCACCACCTCGACCTGCAGGCGCGGCGCCAGCGCGTGCACGCGTTCCATCAGGCTGGGCAGGAACACCATCTCGCCGATATCCGACATCGACAGTCGGAACCGCCGCGTGCTGCTGGCCGGCTCGAAATGCTGCCGCAGGCTGACCGCCTCGGCAAAGCTGTTCATGCCGCGCTCGATCGGGCCGGCCAGCGCGAAGGCCACCGGCGTGGGCCGCATGCCCGAGGGCGTGCGCACGAACAGCGGGTCGTCGAATTTCTCGCGCAGCCGGGCCAGGGCATAGCTGACCGCGGGCTGCGTCAGCTGCAGCCGCTGCGCCGCGCGGGTGACGCTGCGTTCATGCAGCACGGTCAGGAAAACCCGCATGAGATTCAAGTCGAAGTCCACGCCCGCCCTTGTTATTAGTCTGGTTTATGCAATGAATAATACCCATAAATTTGACACATAAATAGTTGATTCCTAGACTAATTTTCACGAGCCGTGGCAGTGACCAGGCGGCCGCCGACAACAAGGGGAAGAGCACGTCATGCATGCATTGACTTTGCCGTCGCTGTTGCGCGACCAGGCCGCACGCCAGGGGACGCGGCCGTGGATCCAGGCGCCGGGCGGCGCGCTGCGTTACGCCGAGGCGCCCGAGCACGCGGCCCGCTGGGCGGCGCTGCTGGCTCGGGCCGGCGTGGCCCGCGGCGACCGCGTCGGCCTGATGGCGGGCAACCGCATCGAGTTCATGTCGCTGGTGCTGGGCTGCGGCTGGCTGGGCGCGGTGGTGGTGCCGATCAACACCGCGTCGCGCGGCATGCAGCTGCAGCACATCCTGGCCAACAGCGGTTGCGTGCTGCTGGTGGCGGATCGGGCCTCCTGTCCCGCGCTGGCCGGCCTCGACGCCGCCGGCCTGGCCCTGCGCCAGATCTGGCTGCTGGACGATGGCGCAGACGGCACGGCCGCCGCCGCGTCCGGCCTGCCGGCCCCCGCCGCCGCGCTGCCGCCCTTGCCGGATGCGCTCGCGCCCGAGGCCGACCTCGGCCCCGGCGATACGCTGGCGATTCTCTACACCTCCGGCACCTCGGGCCTGTCCAAGGGCGTGTGCTGCCCGCATGCGCAGTTCCACTGGTGGGGCGTCATCGCGGCCCGCAACCTGGAGATCGGCGCCGACGACGTGCTCTACACCAGCCTGCCGCTGTTCCATACCAACGCGCTGAACGCCTGCTTCCAGGCGCTGGCGACCGGCGCCTCGATCGTCTGCGACGAGCGCTTTTCGGTCAGCCGCTATTTCGAGCGGCTGGCGGCCACCGGCGCCACCGTCACCTATCTGCTGGGCGCAATGGTGCCGATGCTGCTGGCGCGCGAAACGTCGGCGGCCGAGCGCGGCCATCGCACCCGCATCGCGCTGGCGCCGGGCGTGCCCGAACGTTTCCATGGCGTGTTCACCGAGCGCACCGGCATCGCGCTGCTGGAAGGCTACGGCTCCACCGAAACCAACTTCGCGCTCGGCGGCACGCTGGCCGAGCAGCGCCCCGGCAGCATGGGCCGCGCCGCGCCCGAATTCGACGCCATCGTCGCCGACGCCGATGACGCGCCGCTGCCGGACGGCGAGGCCGGCGAGCTGCTGTTGCGGGCGCGGCCGCCGTTCGCCATCGCCACCGGCTACTTCGGCATGGCCGACAAGACGGTCGAGGCCTGGCGCAACCTGTGGTTCCACACCGGGGACCGCGTGGTGCGCGACGCCGACGGCTACTTCCGCTTCCTGGACCGCATGAAGGACGCGATCCGCCGGCGCGGCGAGAACATTTCGTCGTACGAGGTCGAGCAGGTACTGCTGGCGCATCCGTCGGTGGCCGTGGCGGCGGTCTACGCCGTGCGCTCGGAGCTGGCCGAGGACGAGGTCATGGCGGCGCTGGTCTGCAAGCCGGGCTGCGCGCTCACGCCCGAGGCCCTGCTGGACTTCTGCCAGCCGCGCATGCCGTATTTCGCCGTGCCGCGCTATCTGCGCGTGCTGGATGACCTGCCGCGCACCGAGAACGGCAAGGTCCGCAAGTTCCGGTTGCGCGATGAGGGCGTGACGGGTGACACCTGGGATCGCGACGCCGCCGGCTACCGCGTGGCGCGCTGAATCCCGTCCATATAAAACAAGGGGCAAGAACATGACGTTGGCATACCAGGGCGCGGCGCAGAGCGCCGAGGAGCAGGCCCGCAGGAAGCGCACGCGGCGGGTGGTGATGGCGTCCGTCGCCGGCAACGCGATGGAGTGGTACGACTTTTTCATCTACGGCACGGCGGCGGCGCTGGTGTTCGGCGAGCTGTTCTTTCCCAAGGGCACCGATCCGCTGCTGGGCACCATGGGCGCCTTCGCCGGCTTTGCCGTGGGCTTTCTGGCGCGGCCGCTGGGCGGCGTGATCTTTGGCCACATCGGCGACCGCTACGGCCGCAAGCTGGCGCTGGAATGGACGCTGGGCATCATGGGCGCGGCCACCTTCCTGATCGGGCTGCTGCCGACCTACGAACAGATCGGCATCTGGGCGCCGGTGGCGATGGTGGTGCTGCGCATCCTGCAGGGCGCGGCGGCTGGCGGCGAATGGGGCGGCGGCGTGCTGCTCATCAGCGAGGCGGTGGGCGGCAAGCGCCGCGGCTATTTCTCGTCGTTCAGCCAGTTGGGCGTGGCGGGCGGCTTCGTGCTGTCGTCGGGCGTCTTCATGCTGGCGCAGCAATTGCCGCAGGAGACCTTCATGAGCTGGGGCTGGCGACTGCCGTTCCTCTTGAGCGTGCTGATCTTCGGCATCGGCCTGTACATCCGCAAGCACATCCCGGAAAGCGACGAGTTCGTGCAGGCCAAGAAGACCGCCAAGCGCGGCATGCCGGCGGTGGAAGTGTTCCGCCGCTATCCGCGCCAGGTGTTCACGGCCATGGGGCTGCGGGTGGCGGAGAACGGCGGCTCGTACATCTTCCTGGCGTTCGCGCTGGCCTACGGCAAGTTCCTGGACATTCCCAATGACGTGATGCTGGGCGGGGTGCTGGCGTCGATGTTCATCGAACTGGGCACGCTGGTGTGGTTCGGCCACCTGTCGGACAGGATCGGCCGGCGCGCCGTCTACCTGATCGGCTCGGCCGGCTTGATGCTGGCGGCGTTTCCGTTCTTCTGGCTGGTGCAGACCAAGGAGCCGGTGTGGATCTTCCTGGCGTTCTTCCTGGGCAATACGGTCTGCCACGCGGCCATGATCGGCACCCAGCCGGCGTATTTCGCCGAGCTGTTCCCGGCCGAGGTGCGCTACACCGGCCTGGCGCTGGGCCACGAGCTGGCCTCGGTGTTCGCCGGCGGCCTGTCGCCGCTGATCGCCATGGCGCTGCTGCGCAAGTATGAATCGGCCACGCCGGTGGCGTGGTTCCTGGTGGGGATGGCCGCCATCACGGTCATCACCTTGCTGCTGACGCGCGAGCCGCCGCGGCAGGAATCGGCATGAGCGGCGGTCCCGGCATCGTCGGCGTGGGCGAGACACCCGCGCTGCGCCATCCCGAGCCCGGCTGCGACACGGCCACCCTGATCGCGCGGGCGGTGCGGCTGGCGCTGGACGACGCCGGGTTGCGGCCCGCGGACGTCGACGGCCTGGGGCTGGCCTCGTTCACGCTGCGCCCCGATCGCGCCATCGACATGGCGTGGCGGCTGGGGCTGACGCTGGACTGGTGCATGCAGGACGAGATGGGCGGCGCCAGCGCCATCAACCTGCTGCGCCACGCCTGGCTGGCGCTGCGGGCCGGGCAGGCGCGCACCATCGTGCTGGTGGCGGGAGACCATTTCGCCGGCGCCGATTTCGCCGCGCTGGTGGGACGCTACAACCGCAGCGCGCAGGATTACCTGAGCCCGCTGGGCTGCGTCGGGCCGAATCCCTTGTTCGCCATGCTGACGCAGCGGCAGATGGCGCGGACCGGCCTGCGGCGCGAGGACTATGGCGCGCTGTGCGTGGCGCAGCGCGCCTGGGCCGGCGCCAATCCCAACGCCGCCTACCGCCAGCCGCTGACGCTGGCGCAATACCTGGAGGCGCCGATGGTGGCCGAGCCGCTGGGCCGGCTCGATTGCGTGCCGGTGGTCAGCGGCGCCTGCGCGCTGGTGCTGCAGGCGCGGCCGCAAGGCGTGCACGTCACGCTGCGGGCCAGCGGCGCGCGCTACAACGCCGACCAGCAGGAGGGCGACGGCCTGGTGACCGGCATCGCCGGGTTCGCGCCCGCGCTGTGGGCCGAGGCCGGCCTCGGGCCGCAAGACATGGACGTGGTCGGCGTGTACGACGATTACCCGGCGATGGCGGTGGCGCAACTGTGCAACCTGGGCCTGGCGCCGGCGGACGACCTGGCGGGCTTCATCGCGCGCCGCATCGCCACGCGCGAACTGCCCGTCAACACCGCGGGCGGACAATTGTCGGCGGGGCAGGCGGGCACGGCGGGCGGCATGCACGGACTGGCGGAAGTGGCGCGCCAGTTGCTGGGCCGCGCCGGCGCGCGCCAGGTGGCGAGGGCCCGCCATGGCGTGGCGACCGGCTACGGCATGGTGCAGCTGCGCTACGGCATGTGCGCCAACGCCGCGGTGCTGGCCAGGGAGGACGCATGAGTTTCAACGTGATGGAATGCGCGCAGTGCGGGCACCGGGTCTATCCGGCGCGGCTCTGGTGTCCGGCCTGCGGCCATGACCGGGCCGTCGAGGTGGCGTTGGAGGAGGCCGAGCTGCTGGCTTGGACCCGGGTGCCCGGCAAGGCGGGCGACGGTGACAGCGTCTTCGCCACCGTCAATGCGCTGCCGCGCGGGCCGTTGCTGGTGGTGCGCCTGCCCGGGGCGCCGCAGGCGGCGGGACAGCGCCTGCGATTGTTCGCGCGAGCGGCGCAAGGGGCGGCGTTGCCCTGGGCGCAAGCGCTGCCCGGCGACGACGCGGCCAACGGCGAGGCTTGAGCGCAGCGGCCGCGGCTGGCGCGCACCGGCCTGGCCCTTCAGCGCTGCGCGCCGTCCGCCCGGATCGATTCCAGCCGCTGCGCCAGCGTGGCGCTGGACAGTTCGCCGACCCGCACGTCCATCAACCGGCCCTGGGCATCCAGGAACAGGGTCGCGGGCAAGCCGCGGTTGCTCATCTGGCGCGAGGCGTCGCCGGCCGGATCGAGCAGGGCATTGGCGAGCGAGGGCGCGTGCTCGTCCAGGTATTGGCGGACGGTGGCCGCCGCTTCGCCCTGGTTGAGAAAGACGAAATGGATGTCGGGGTTGGCCGCCTGCGCCTGCTCGAATGCCGGCATCTCGCGGCGGCACGGCGGGCACCAGCTGGCCCACAGGTTCACCACCATCGGCTTGCCGTGGAAAGCGTCCAGGGTGGCGGGCGCGCCATCCAGCTGTTGCAGCGACAGGGCCGCCAACTGTGGCTGCGGCTGCGCCGATGGCGCCAGCAGACGGCCGCCGCCGAGCCAGACCGCCGCGCCCAGCGCCATCGCGACCAGCACGGCGCGGCGCGGGGCGCGGTCGCGCAGCACGGCATAGGCGCCATACAGCAGCGCCGCGGCCAGTCCGGCCAGGCCGGTCCAGCCGCCGTCGCGCAGGTCCAGGATCCTGAGCGGATTCTGCAGGAAGTGATCGCGGTATTGCCAGACGAAGGCCAGTCGGGCCACCAGCAGGGCCAGCAACAGGCAACGCCACAAGACGCGGCTGGCGTCCTCGGCGCGCGCGCCGGCCAGCAGGCGGCCGGCGATCAGGCCGATGACGACGGCGGCGACCAGCAGCGCGAGCTCGATCGGAAACACCAGGGGGCCAAGACGGAGGGCGGGGCTCATGCGGCGCGCTCCCGGCGCGCGGCCGCGCCGAGGCGGCCGATGCTGCGAAATTCCATGGCGTGATGCGAGTAGGGGGAAGGCCCAAGCCTAGCATGCGGTTGCGATATGCTCGGGTCTCCCTCATTGCCGTCGTGTGCCCGAGATGAAATCGTTGCCTTCTCTGTTGCCTCTGATCCAGGCGCCGATGGTCGGCTCCTTCAGTCCGCTGGCGATCGCCGCCTGCCGAGCCGGCGCTCTCGGGTCGCTGGCCTGTGCCGCGCTGGGCCCGGACGCGCTGCGTGAACAGATTGCCGCGATCCGCGCCGAAACCGATGCGCCGTTCAACCTGAATTTCTTCAGCCACACGCCGCCCGCGCCGGACGAGGCGGCCCAGGCCCGCTGGCGCGAGACGCTGGCGCCGTACTACCGCGAGGCCGGGCTGGACCTGTCGGCCGCCGGCAGCGGCCCGGGCCGCGCGCCGTTCGACGACGCCATGTGCCAGGTCGTCGAGGAACTGCGGCCGGCGGTGGTCAGCTTCCATTTCGGGCTGCCCGACGAGGCGCTGCTGGAGCGGGTGCGCCGCGCCGGCGCCCTGGTGCTGTCGTCCGCCACCACGGTCGAGGAGGCGCGCTGGCTCGACGCCCGCGGCGTGGACGCCATCATCGCCCAGGGCGTGGAGGCCGGCGGCCATCGCGGCATGTTCCTGACCGATGACATCGGCGCCCAGCCGGGCCTGTACGCCTTGCTGCCGCAGGTGGTGGACGCGGTGGGCGTGCCGGTGATCGCGGCCGGCGGCATCGCCGACGGGCGCGGGATTGCCGCGGCCTTCGCGCTGGGCGCGGCGGCGGCGCAGCTGGGCACCGCCTATCTGCTGACGCCGCAGGCCGGCCGCTCGGCCATTCACCGGCAGGCGGTGCGGGCGGCGCGCGACGACGCCACGCGCCTGACCAACCTGTACACGGGCCGCCCGGCGCGCGGGCTGCTGACGCGATTCATGCGCGAACAGGGGCCGATGAGCCCGGTGGCGCCCGCGTTTCCACTGGCGACCGGGGCCGTCGACCCGCTGCGGGCGGCGGTGGAAAAGACCGGCAGCGGCGACTTTTCGCTGCTGTGGTCGGGTGAGGCCGCCGCGCTGGCGCGCGAGACCGACGCCGAGGCGCTGACCCGCCAGCTGTGGGACGACGCGCTCGACTGCGCCGCCGGCCTGCGCGCGGGCATGGCGGCGCGGGCCGGCTAGGCCCTCACGGCCTCTGTCCGGGTTGGCCGAGGTCCTGGCGGGCCGCGCCAAGGGCGTTGGCTCGGCCGGGGCAGGGCAGCCCGGCCCCCGGCGGGATCTTGTCGTGCGCTATCGCTTGGCCCTATATATGGCCAAGATGAAACACATATTTCCAGGAACGCTAAAATAACCGGCTCGCGGCTTCCGTCGAGCCTTCCGGCCTTCTTCATTCCTGCGCCTCGCGCCCTCGATAAATATGAAAAAACTGACTGCTGTTCTTCTCGTGTCCGCCACCACGATGCTGACCGCTTGCGGCCCGTCCGACAACGCGCCGGCCGCCAGCGCGCAGGCCCCGGCCGCCGCCCGCAAGGTCGTCGTCGGCCTGGATGACAACTTCCCGCCGATGGGTTTCCGCGACGCCAACAACCAGATCGTCGGTTTCGACGTCGACATGGCCAAGGAAGCCAGCAAGCGCCTGGGCCTGGAAGTCGAATTCAAGCCGATCGACTGGAGCGCCAAGGAAGCCGAGCTGAACGGCAAGCGCGTCGACGTGCTCTGGAACGGCCTGACCATCACCGAAGAGCGCAAGAAGAACATCAGCTTCACCGCCCCCTACATGGCCAACCACCAGATCATCATCGTCGGCAACGCCTCGCCGGTGAAGGCCAAGGCCGATCTGGCCGGCAAGGTGGTCGGCGCCCAGGACGGCAGCAGCGCCACCGACGCCATCGCCAAGGACCCGGTCGCCGGCAGCATCAAGGAAGTCAAGAAGTTCGGCGACAACGTCACCGCGCTGATGGACCTGGCCGCCGGCCGCCTCGACGCCATCGTGGTCGATGAAGTGGTGGGCCGCTACCTGATCAGCAAGCGCGCCGGTGAATACCGCGTGCTGGACGACAACTTCGGCACCGAAGACTACGGCGTCGGCGTGCGCAAGGACGACACCGAACTGCTGGCCAAGCTCGACAAGACCCTGGACTCGATGAAGCAGGACGGCACCGCCGGCCGCATCGCCACCCAGTGGTTCGGCGCCAACATCGTCAAGTAAGCTCCCGGGAAACGCCCGGACCGCGCCGCGGTCCGGGCGTTTTTCAGTCCGGCGCTTTTCCGCGCCGGCACGCCCGCTCCTGATTCCTCCCGTCGGCAAGACGCTCACCCATCCGCATGGACTACGTACTCTCCCTCCTGGGACCCCTGGCGCAAGGCGCGAAAGTGACCTTGACGCTGTTCTTCATCACGCTGGCGCTGGCCGTGCCGCTGGGCCTGGTGCTGGCGCTGCTGCGGATCTCCAAATGGGGCTTCGTCAGCCAGCTGGTCAATGGCTACATCTGGCTGATGCGCGGCACGCCGCTGATGCTGCAGATGCTGTTCATCTACTTCGCGCTGCCGTTCGTGCCGGTGGTGGGGGTGCGCCTGCCCGACTTCCCGGCGGCGGTGGTGGCGTTCGCGCTGAACTACGCGGCGTATTTCGCCGAGATCTTCCGCGCCGGCATCCAGTCGGTGGACCGCGGCCAGTACGAGGGCAGCAAGGTGCTGGGCATGACCTACCTGCAGACGCTGCGCCGCATCGTGTTGCCGCAGATGGTGCAGCGGGTGCTGCCGCCCATGAGCAACGAGACCATCACGCTGGTCAAGGACACCTCCCTGATCTACGTGCTGGCGCTCAACGACATCCTGCGCACCGCGCGCGGCATCGTGCAGCGCGACTTCACCACCACGCCGTTCCTGGTCGCGGCGGCCTTCTATCTCATCATGACGCTGGTGTTGACGTGGTTCTTCCAGCGTATGGAAAAGCGCTATGCCAAATACGACCAGTAATCCGTCCGCCGGCGGTCGCGGCGCCATGATCTCGGCGCGCGGCATCGTCAAGTCGTTCGGCGCCAACCGGGTGCTGGACCAGGTCTCGCTGGAACTGGGCAAGGGCGAGGTGGTGGCGGTGATCGGCCCGTCGGGCTCGGGCAAGAGCACCTTCCTGCGCTGCCTGAACCACCTGGAAACCATCGACGACGGCACCATCGAGATCGAGGGCGAAGCCCTGGCCACGGCGGTGCCGGGCGGCCAGAGCCGCTACGCCAGCGACGGCGACGTGCGCCGCATCTGCCGCAAGATGGGCATGGTGTTCCAGTCGTTCAATCTGTTCCCGCACATGACCGTGCTGCAGAACATCATCGAAGCGCCCATGATCGTCAAGGGCATGCCGCGCGCCGCCATCGTGCCCAAGGCCGAGGAACTGCTGCGCAAGGTCGGCCTGCTGAACAAGCGCGACAACTATCCCACGCGCCTGTCCGGCGGCCAGAAGCAGCGCGTGGCCATCGCCCGCGCGCTGGCGATGGAACCCGACATCATGCTGTTCGACGAGCCGACCTCGGCGCTCGACCCCGAGCTGACCGGCGAAGTGCTGCGCACCATGCGCCAGCTGGCCGACGAGCACATGACCATGCTGGTCGTGACCCACGAAATGGGTTTCGCCCGCGAAGTGGCGCACCGCGTCATCTTCATGGACGAGGGCCGCATCGTCGAAGAGGCGCCGTCTGCCGACTTCTTCCGCGCCCCGCAGCACCCGCGCAGCCGCGAGTTCCTGGCGCACATGCTGTAACCAGGGGCAGGGCGGCGGCTTGCCGCTCAGCCCTGGCCGCCGCGCCGGGGCACGACCATCGGGCTGCCGGTCTCCGGATCCGGCAGCACCCGGCATTCCAGATCGAACACCTGCCGCATGGCGTCCTCCGTGACCACCTGCCGCACCTCGCCCTGCGCGGCGATGCGGCCGGACCGCATCATGACGACGCGGTCGGCGTAGCGGAACGCCAGGTTCAGGTCGTGCAGCACTACCACCAGCGTGCGACCGCCCCGCTGCAGGCGCGCGCACAGCTCCAGCAGGTCGATCTGGTGGCGGATGTCCAGAAACGTGGTGGGCTCGTCCAGCAACATGATGCCCGCGTCCTGCGCCAGCACCAGCGCCAGCCAGGCGCGTTGGCGCTGGCCGCCGGACAGCGTGTGCACCGGGTGGTCGGCCAGGTCCGCCAGGTCGGTGTCGGCCAGCGCCGCCTCGACCGCCCGGGCGTCGGCCGGCGACCACTGCCGCAACAGCGTCTGGTGCGGATAGCGGCCGCGCGCCACCAGGTCGCGCACCGTGATCATTTCCGGCGCCACCGGGTTCTGCGGCAGATAGGCCAGGCGCCGGGCCACCGCCTTGCGCCGCAGGCCGGCCAGGCTGGCGCCGTCCAGGAACGCCTGGCCCTGGCTTGGCGCCAGCGCGCCGCCGAGCACGCGCAGCAGCGTCGACTTGCCGCAGCCATTGGGGCCGACCACCGCCGTGAACGCGCCCGGCGCGACCGCCAGCGACAGGTCGCGCAGCACGGCCGTGTCGCCATAGGACAGGCTGACCTGCCGCAGTTGCAGGGCCGACGGGGCGTCGGCCGGATCGTTCAGGTGGAGGTCTTGCGCCATTCGAGTACCAGCAGAAATGCGAGATAGACACCGCCGATGCCGGCGGTCAGGACGCCCACGGGCAGGCCGTTGGGACCGGCCAGGCGGGTCAACAGGTCGGCGCCAGCCAGCAGCACCGCGCCGGTCAGGGCCGCCAGCAGGGGTTGCGGACCGCTGGCCGGCACGCAGCGCCGCGCGATCTGCGGCGCCGCCAGCGCGACAAAGGCCACCGGGCCGGCCACCGTGACCGCCGCCGCGGCCGCCAGCACCGCCACCAGCGTGGCGGCCAGCCGGCTGCGCGACGGCGTGGCGCCGAGGGCCTGGGCCAGATCGTCGCCCATCTCCAGCAGCCGCAGGCGAGCGCACAGCGCCAGCCCGAGCGGCAGCAACAGGGCGCCGGCCGCCCCGATCAGGGCGACGTCGGTCCAGGTCTTGCCGGCCAGGCTGCCATTGAGCCAGGCCGCGGCCAGGTAGGCCTGTTCGCGCCGCAGATTGGACAGGCCGTATTGCACGAAGGCGAAGGCGATCGCGCCCACGGCGATGCCGGCGATGACCATGCGCTGGGGCGCGGCGAAGCCGGCGCCGGAGCCGAACCAGACGCCGGCCGTGGCCAGCAGCGAGCCCGCCGCCGCGCCCCATGCCACCGGCATCAGCCCGGGCCAGACCATGGCCACGGCCACCGCGCCCGCGGACGCGCCGGCCGTCAGGCCGATGACGTCGGGACTGCCCAGGGGGTTGCGGGTGAGGCTCTGGAACAGCGCGCCGGACAGGCCCAGCGCGGCGCCGGCGCCCAGCGCCGAGAGGGCGCGCGGCAGGCGCACGGTATGCACCAGCCATTGCTCCACGGCGCCGCCGGCGCCTTGCAGCGCCAGCCACAGCGCGCTCCAGGACAACCCGGGATCGCCGGCCCGCAGCGTCGTGGCGAGCACGACGCCGGCCAGCGCCAGCAGCAGCGCCGCATAGGCCAGCGCGCGCGGCGCGACGGGCCAGGCGAGCCAGTTGCCGGCGCGCAGCAGGCGCGGCGGTTGCGCGATCAGGCGCGGCGTTCCGCGGGTCATGCCAGGCTCCGCGGCCGGCTGCGCAGCGCCGCCAACAGGAAGGGCGCGCCGATGAACGCCACGACCACGCCCGTCAGCAGTTCGGCGGGCGCGCGCAGCAGCCGCGCCAGGATGTCCGCGATCAGCATCAGCAGCGGCCCGAGCACCACGCAGTAGGCCAGCAGCCAGCGCAGGTCCGGTCCGGCCACGCGACGGGCCATGTGCGGCACCGCCAGGCCCACGAAGGCGATCGGGCCGGCGGCGGCGGTGGCGGCCGCCGCCAGTATCGCCACGCACAGCAGGCCCAGCAGGCGGCACAGGCCGGCCCGCAGCCCGAGCGCCTGCGCCAGCGCGTGGCCCAGCGCCAGCAGATTGAGCGGCCGCGCCAGCGCGGCGGCCAGCAGCAGGCCGGCGCCGATGTAGGGCGCCGCGCGCAATGCGGCGTCAAGCGACTGGCCGGCCAGCGAACCGACGGCCCAGAAACGGTAGGCGTCGAAGATGTCGTCGCGCAGCAGCGCCACCGCCTGCACATAGGCGAAGAGGACGGCATTGACCGCGGCGCCGGCCAGGATCAGCCGCACCGGCTGCAGTCCGCGGCCACCGGCGCCGATCAGATATACCGCGGCGGCGGCGCCCAGCGCCCCGGGCAGCGCCGCCCAGAAGGGATGCGCGGGAAGGCCGCCCAGCAGCAGCGCCGCGGTCACGATGGAAGCGGCCGCCCCGGCGTTCACGCCCAGCAGCCCGGGTTCGGCCAGCGGGTTGCGGGTCAGCGCCTGGATCAAGGCGCCGGCGACCGCCAGGGCGGCGCCGGTCAGCAGGGCCAGCAGAGTCCGGGGGATGCGCGAGGCGACCACCAGCGCGGCGTGGCTGTCGTCGGGCTGGAGCAGCACGCGCCAGACCGTGGCGGCCGACAGGCCGCGCGAGCCGAGCCACAGGCTGGCCAGCGCGGCGGCCGCCAGCAGCATACAGGCGCCCAGCAACAGCGGCGCCCGCAGGCGCGGCATCGCGTCGTCGGGCCGGGTGTCGGCCGGGGCTTGGCGCGGCGGCATCAGCGGCCCGCCTGGGCGCGCCGCGCCGCCTCGGCCAGTTGCGGCGCCAGCCGGTCGAGCATCCAGGCCACCGCGAGCGGCGTGCCCGATGACGACGCCATGACCAGCGCCGGATCGCTCAGCGCCACGTAGCTGCCCCGGCGCACGGCGGGGATGGACGCATACAGGGGCAGGGCCGCGGTGCGGTCGCGCTCCTCGGGCGTATAGAACCAGGACACCAGGATATCGGCGTCGCCCAGCGCGTCGGCATGTTCGAAGCCCAGGTAGTGGGCGAAATGTCCGGCGCTGGCATGCAGGCCGCGCACCGAGGGCGCCAGCGTCAGGCCCATGGCCGTGAGCGTGTCGACGCGCGGGTCGCCGGCCACGTAGGCGGCGAAATTGCCCGAGCCCAGGTCGGCGCGCACGTAGGCGAAGGTCTTGCCGGAGAGTTCCGGGTGGCGGCGCGCCGCCTGGGCCAGCGCGTCGTGGATGCCGGCCTTGAGCGCGGCGGCCGCGTCGCGCTTGCCCAGGGCCGCGGCCATCAGGTCGACCTGGGTCTGCACCGGGGTCAGGAACGGCTGTTCGGGATACGCCACCACCGGCACCAGCCGCGACAGCTGGGCGTAGGCCTCGGGACTGACGCCGGAGAAGGGCGCCAGCACCACGTCCGGACGCAGGGCGATGATCTTTTCGATGTCCAGTTCGGGGTAGACGGTGATGCGCTCGGGCAGCGGCTGGCCGCGGGCTTCGATGGCGGCGCGCACCCAGGGCCAGTAGTGGTCGGGATCGCCGCCCCAGTCGGCCCGGCCCACGCCCACCGGCACCACGCCCAGCGCCAGCGCCAGGTCGTCGGCGCCCAGGCCGAGGGTGACGACGCGCCGGGGCGGCGCGGCGATCACCGCCTCGCCCAGGGTGCTGCGCAGCGTGACGGGAAATCCCGGCGCCGTGGCCGTCGGCCCCGGCTGGCCTGCCGGGGCGGCGTTGGAAGCGGGTTCGGCCGCGACCAGCGCTGGCGCGCGCTCGCAGGCGGCAAGGGTCATGACCAGGGCCAGCGCCGCCGCGCCAGTCAGGACGTGGCGGCGCAGGCGTGCCGCGATAGCCAGATTCAAACGCATTGTGTTGCGGTACTCCCGGGCATCTTGCCGCCTGTTCGTCCGGTCAATATTGCGCGCGGACCGTCAGCATGACGTTGCGCGGCGCGCCGTACCAGCCCTGGCTGAAGAAGCCGATCTGGTCGTAGTACTTGCGGTCGAAGACGTTGTTCAGGTTGAGGGTGGCCGAGACCTGCTTGCTGAAATCGAAGCGGGCCATCAGGTTGACCAGCGCGTAGCTGCTCTGCTCGACATCCACGTTGCCGCGCGGGCTGGGCGCGGACTGGTACATGCGGCTCTGCCAGTCGACGCCGCCGCCCACGGTCAGGCGGTGCAGGTCGCCCGGCAGGCGGTAGGTGGTGTAGACCTTGAACAGGCTGCGCGGATGGCTGGTGTTGATCGGCTTGCCGTCGGCGTCCTTGGAGGTGAAATGGGTATAGCTGGCGCCGATGTTCCAGCCCGGGCTCAGCTGGCCGCTGGTCTCCAGCTCGAAGCCTTCGACCTTGGCGCCGGTGGCGGCGCGGTAGGCCTGGGTGCCCGGCATGCCGCTGACCGACTCGCCGGGAATGGCCTGCGCCAGGTTGTTCTGGCGGGTCTGGTAGAGCGAGGCGGACGCGTTCAGCAGGCCTTCCAGGTAGGCCGCCTTCAGGCCGACCTCGTAGCTCTTGCCGTCGATCGGCGGCAGGATCGAGCCGTTGGGCGTGCGGGCGTTCTGCGGCTGGAAGATCTCGGTATAGCTGGCGTAGGCCGTGTAGGTGCTGTTGATGTCGTACAGCAGGCCGGCGTAGGGCGTGAACTGGTCGTTGATCTTGTAGGCGCGCTTGCTGCCGAAGTAGGTCTGGTTGGTTTCCCAGTTGCTCCAGCGGCCGCCGACGATCAGGTGCAGGGGGTCGGCCAGCGAGAAGCGGCCGACCGCGTAGGCGCCGGTCTGCTTGACGCGCAGGTCGTCGGCGGGCGTCTTGGTGCCGGACCAGGTGGGCTCGGCGATATGGTCCTGGCGCCAGTCGAGGAAGCTGCCGATTGCCGGCTTGGCGCCCGTCATCAGGTACTGGCCGATGTTGCTGTGGTCGTTCACGCTCATCCAGCCCAGCGCCAGCTCGTGCTTGCGGCCCAGCAGCTGGAACGGACCCGACACCGTCAGGTGGATGTCGTCGCGCGAGCGGTCGCCGTCGTAGTTGTTGAACGAGCTGGTCATGCCGGCGCCGGTCACCTTGTTGGGGTAGCCGCCGCGGTACAGCTGCTTCATGCGGTAGTCGCCGTCGGTGTGGCTGTAGGCTGCGCGCACCTTCCAGTCGTTGGCGAAGCGGTGCGTCAGGTCGACGAAAGTGGTGGTGGACTCGGTGTCGATGCGGGCCCAGCGGGTGTTGTTGGCCACCGAGCGGTTGAAGTCAGTGCGCGAGCCGTCGCTGTAGAACAGCGGGAAGCCGCTGCCGAAGCCGTTGCTCTGGTTGCGGAAGTATTCGACGCTGGCGGTCAGCACGGTATCCGGCGTCAGGTCGGCGCTGACCACGCCGTAGAAGGTGCGCTTGCGCGAGTCCAGGAAGGTCACGTAGTCGTCCCCCTGGTTATAGGCCGCGACGAAACGCGAACGGATGCGGCCGTCCGGCGTGATCGGCACCGACAGGTCCAGGTCGCCGCCGACGTAGTCCCAGCTGCCAGCGCTGGCGCTGCCGGACAGGGCGAATTCGCGCAGCGGCTTCTTGCGGATGAAGTTGACTGCCGCCGAGGGGTTGCCCGAGCCGGTCATCAGGCCGGTGGCGCCGCGCACGATCTCGACCCGGTCGTAGATGGCCGCGTCGATGTCGGTGGCGCCGTAGTTCCATTGGCTCAGGATGGGCGAATTCAGGCCGTCGAACTGGAAGTTGTCGATGGAGAAGCCGCGCGACGAGAACGACAGCCGGTTGCTGTCGCTACGGGTCACCGAGATGCCCGGCGCGCTGGCCAGGATCGAACCGGTGTCGCGCAGGCCCTGGTCCTCGATCTGCTGGCGCGTGACCACGCTGACCGACTGCGGCGTCTCGCGCGGCGAGAGCGTCAGGCCGGTGGCCGTGTTCATGGCATCGGTGGTGTAGGAATGGGTGCCTTCGGTGGTGCCCGGGATGCCGGCGCCGCTGACGGTGACGGCGGGCAGTTGCGCCACGTCGCCGGACGAACCGGCGGAAGCCGCGGTCTGGGCGCCGGCTTGCTGATGGGCGAGTGCGGAGCAGAGCAGGGCTGTCTGGATCGCGTGGACAAGGGGACGCACCCGGCGCGGCTGCGCGGCGGGCGAAGGCGGAACGGACAGCATGAGGACAAGCTCCAGCGGTAAGGTTTGGTAATGAGAATTATTGATTTTTACCGTTGGGTTAATGTATGCGCCGCGATGGGATGCGTATGACAAATGCCGCCGGGCTATCCTGCCTTGGCCGGCGCCTCCGCCAGCGGCGCGGCGCAGCGGTGCAGCCAGGCCCAGCCGGCCGCGCTGGCCGCCACGAAAACCAGCATGGCCGCCGCCAGCCGCAACGGCTGGCCATAGACCAGCGGCACGCCCCAGCCGCTGGCCACGGAAAACGTCAGCATCTGCATGAAGCCCAGCACCGAGGCGGCGGTGCCCGACAGGTCCGGCACATGCCCCAGGATGCGCAGGGTCATGGCCGGCACCCCCATGGCCAGTCCGCAGGTGAACAGCCCGGGCAGCAGCACCGCCCAGGGCAGGCGCGGCGGCTCGGCCGCGGCCATGTACAGCACGTAGGCCAGGCAGCTGCCGCCCATCAGCACGAAAGCCAGCAGCGTGATGCGGCCATCCGACCAGCGGCCGGCCTTGCGGGCCGCCACCAGGGCGCCCGCCATGGCGCCGACCACCAGCGGCACGAACAGATAGGCGAAGTCGGTCTCCGGCAGGCCCAGCACATTGCTGATGAAGTCGGGCGCGGCGCCGATCAGGAAGCCCTGGGCGGCGAACAGCAGGCTGAACGCCAGGCCCAGCGCGGTGTAGCGCCGGTTGCCGAGCACGCGGGCGTAGTTGGCGGCCAGTGTGCGCCAGGCCAGCGGCTGGCGGCGTTCGGGCGGCAGGGTCTCGGGCAGGCGCCGCGCGCACAGCAGCCAGGCCGCGCCGGCCAGCGCGGTCAGCAGCAGGAAGACGGCGCGCCAGCCCTGGTGCGCCGCCAGGTAGCCGCCGAGGATGGGCGCCAGCGCCGGCGACAGGTTGAACACCAGGATCAGGTAGGACATGGCGCGGCGCGCCACCGCGCCGTCGTAGCAGTCGCGGATGATGGCCTGGCCGACCACGATGCCGGCGCCCGCCGACAGGCCCTGCACGGCGCGCCCGGCCAGCAGCCAGCCGAAGCCGGGCGCCAGCGCCGCCATCAGCGAGCCGCAGACGTACACCGCCAGCGCCGCCAGCACGATGCGCCGCCGGCCGAGCGAGTCCGACAGCGTGCCGTGCAGCAGCAGCATCGACGCATAACAAGCCATGTAGACGCCCAGCGTCAGCTGCACGGTTTCCTGCGGCACGTCGAATTCCCGGCCCAGCGCCCCGAAGGCGGGCAGGTAGGCGTCGATGGTGGCGGGCGCGACACAGGACAGCAGTCCCAGCATCAGCACCATGACGGGAAACGAGGGCAGGGGTTGGGGGCGTGACACGGGAGCATCCAGGGCGGGCGCTTCCCGGGAGGGGAAGCTCTGCCGCATGGTCGCCCGTCACCGCGGATTGCAGGAATGGGCAATGCCGTAAGACCAATGGGCGCCGCCGGAAGCCGTCCACGGCCGGCGCTCAGTTCAGTTCGCTGGGGGCGATGCCGTAGCGTTCGCGGAACGCGGTGGCGAAGTTGGTGGCGTGGCGGTAGCCGACGAAGTGCGCCGCCTGCTGCACGCTGCAGCCCTGGGCCAGCTGCTCGCGGGCCACTTCGAGCCGGCGTTCGCGCAGCCAGCTGAAGACCGAGCGCTGGTAGGTGGCCTGGAACTTGGCGCGCAGCGTGCTGGGGCTCATGCAGGCCAGCCGCGCCAGGTCGTCCAGCGTGTGCTCTTCGCCGGGCGCGCTGTGCAGCCGCTCGCGCACCCGTTCCAGCAGTTGGCGGTCGCGTTCCGACACGGCGTTCTCGGCCGGCGCGCGTTGCTCCAGCGTGGCCAGCGCATGGGCCAGCAGTTGGGTGCCGACGCCTTCGCGCAGCATGTTCTGCAGCGGTCCGTCCCAGCCGCAGTCCAGCAGATGCTCGATGGCCTGCAGCAGATGGCCCTGCACCTGCCAGCGGCGCAGCCGCAGTGACGGCGAGCGCAGCGCCTTCCAGATCATCTCGCTGGTCTGGTCGTCGCCGGCGCCGTCGGGATCGGACAGCGACAGGTTGACGCTGCGCAAGCGCTGCCCGGCGGCATGGGTGCCGGTCATGGCGACGGTGTCGCCGTACAGCGCGCTGACGCCGCTGTGCGCCGCCAGGCGGACGTCGTCATGGCGATCGATGCGGGTCTGGGCGTGGCCCTGCAGCATGACGATGGCCGAAAAGCGCGGCGACATCATCGAGGTGGCTTCGTAGTGCTGGTGCACGCGCACGTCGGACAGCACCAGCGTCAGGCCGGGCCGGATGGCATAGGTGTCGACCCGGCCTTCGGCGATGCACAGGGTTTCCGGGTCCGCGCGGACCGCGCCCGAGAGCTGCGGCAGGCGGTAGCGGAAACCGCTCTGGCTGCCCATGCGGTTGAAGTCGGCGACGGTGAATTGGGCGGGGGAGGCAGATGGGTTCAAGATCGTCACTCGCGTTACGGGATGAGCCCTTTGGCGGGGCGAAAAGCCTCGCCAAATGTGAGAATGAGAATAGCATATGTTCTCATTGTTGCGGTTTTTTGCCGTAGTGTTCCGGCACCGCTATCTGCCCGGGCCTTTGCCTCCCGCCACCAACGCCTCAGGGCGCCGCGCAATCTCCCAGTTCGTCGCCCATGACGTCGCGGTACCACTCGTGGAAATGCTGCATCCCGTCCTCCATCGGCGACTGGTAGGGGCCGCTTTCCGAGGTGCCGCGGCGCAGCAGCGCCAGCCGGCCGGCATCCATGCGCTCGCCGATCTCGTCGTCCTCGATGGCGGTTTCCATGTAGGCCGCGCGCTGGGCCTCGACGAATTCACGCTCGAACAGCGCGATTTCCTCGGGGTAGTAGAACTCGGCGATGTTGATGGTCTCCTGCGGGCTCTTGGGGTACAGGGTCGACAGCACCAGCACGTGCGGATAGAGCTCGATCATGTGGGTCGGGAAATAGGTCACCCAGATCGCGCCGTAATCGGGCGCCGAGCCGCCGCGGTAGCGCATCAGCGTATCGTGCCAGTCGCGGTAGACGTCGGAGCCGGGCTTCTCCAGCGAGTCGTGCACGCCCACCCGCTGCAGGCTGTGCTGCCGGCCGAACTCCCAGCTCAGGTCGTCGCAGGTGACGAACCGGCCCAGGCCCGGGTGGAACGGCCCGACGTGATAGTCCTCCAGGTAGACCTCGATGAAGGTCTTCCAGTTGTAGTTGCACTGGTGCACCTCGACGTGGTCCAGCACATAGTCGGAGAAATCGAACTCGGGGCGGGCGAACAGGTGGCCCAGGTCGTCCCGCGGGTCGCGCGGGCCCTCGAACAGCAGGCCGTGGCAGTTCTTGAGCGGGAAGCGCGGCAGGTTCAGGCACGGCGTGCTGGGAAACTGCGGCGCGCCCAGTATCTGGCCCTGGTTGTCGTAGGTCCAGCGATGCAGCGGGCAGACGATGTTGCCGCCGCTGGCCGACAGGTTGCCGGCGGGATTGCCCGGGCCGGTCACCGCGCCGGTCTCGCCGCCCAGGATCAACGCCTGCCGGTGGCGGCAGACGTTCGACACCAGTTCCACCCCGCGCGCGTTGCGCACCAGCACGCGGCCGCCTTCCTCGTGCGGCAGGCGGCGCCAGTCGCCCGGCTCGGGCACGCCTTTCTCGTGGCCCACGTACAGGGCCGATTGCTTGAATATCCGTTCCTGTTCGCGCGCGAACAGGGCTTCGTCGAAATAGGCCCGAACGTGCAGCGGGCTCAGGGCCTGCTGCACATGCTCGAGGCGGCCAATGTCCGTCATATCCGACTCCTTGTGCCGTCCCGCAAGGCCCCGGGCCGCTGTCAGGCGGGCATGGCGCTCTCGGCGTCGATCCGGGCAATGCGTTCGGCAAGATCCAGTTTGGGGCAGGTGCTGCAATAGTCGCCATCGCGCCTGCGGAAGTAGTGACAGCAGACCTGCCGGTCAACGGCGATGACCGGCTGCGCCGCGCGCTGCCAGGTCAGGTAGCCGCTGCGGCCCTGCAGGCCCAGCAGGTCCATCCATTCGATGGCCTGGCGCCGCGCCCAGTCATTGGCCTCGGCGCCATCGTCGTGGCGCGCGGCCAGCAGGGCATACAGCACGCAGTCGGCCTGCATGCTCTCGGCGGCGCGCGGGCTGACCCGCAGCACCTGGGTCAGCTCGCGGTAGAAGGTGGCGCAGATGTTGCGCAGCTGCGCGGCGGCGGCCTGCATGCGTTGGCGCAGGCAGGCGCGCAGGGGTTCGTGGCGGTCCAGCGTGTAGCCGATGATGAAGCCGTCGTCCGGCACCGGCTGGGTCATGCTCGAGAGGTCGGGCACGATCGCGCTGCGATGCGCGGCGATCACGCTCAGGTAGACGGGCTGCCAGATGAGCAGCCCCCAGCAGCGCAGGGCCAGATAGTGCGGCCCCGCTTCCGGATAGCGCTGCCCCCAGACATCGCGCAATTGCGCGATGGCCTGGGCGTTGTCGGCGCCCGGGCGGATGCCCGGGCCGGCCGCCGGCGCGACCTGGCCCGACAGCCCGGGCACCAGGCGGCCGGTCAGGTCCAGCAGATCGTCCAGGTCGCGGTTCACGCAAGCGCCCGCGCGGTGTCGGCCTGGCCCTGGCCCTGGCCCAGCCATTGCGGCCGGTAGGGGGCGATCGGGTTGGCCAGGTTGGGCGCCATCTGGAAGCTGCCGATGGGGTCGGCCAGGTTGACCATCTGCAGATTGTTGGCCAATTGCAGGCGGTTCAGGCACGAATGGATCATCTCGGGGGCGAACAGGTCGTACTGGCGGTACTTCTCCAGCCGTTCCGGATGCGCCTCCTGGTAGGCGGTGATGCGGCCGGCCACCAGTTTCCAGAAGGCGTCCTCGGCCATCACGCCGCTGTCGGCCAGCACCTGCGCCAGATGGCGGAAGTAGCCTTCGAACACGTCGACGAAGATGGTCAGCAGCTTGTATTCCTCGGGCACGTCGGCGGCCAGGCGGCGGGCGTTCTCGGGCAGCGCGGCGTGCGGATTGAGGATCGACGATTCCTCGGCGATGTCCTTCATGAAGGCGCGCACCGGCACATGGTCCTCGATCACCAGGATGACGTTCTCGCCGTGCGGCATGAACACCAGGTCGTGGGCGTAGAAGCAATGCACCAGCGGCGTGAGATAGGCGTCGACGTAGCGCTCCAGCCACGCGGCGGCGTCCAGGCCCGAGGCGCGGATCAGTTCCGGCAGCAGCGCGCCGCCTTGGGGGGCGACGTGCAGCAGCGCGGCCATGGTCATCAGGCGCTGGTTGGCGCCGATCAGCGCGGTGGGGTTTTCGCGCCACAGCGCCGAGAACATCTTCTTGTACGGCGTGTCGACCGAGATGGCGGCCTCGTAGTAGTAGTTGCGGAATCCCAGCGAGGCCGCTTCGCGCAGGATGGTGAAGCCGTTCCGGCGCAGCCACGGATCGGCCGAGATCAGCCCGTGCAGGTATTCGTTGATGGCCGGGGTGCCGGACATGTAGTAGGGCGACAGCCCGCGCATGAAGCCCATGTTCAGGATCGACAGCGAGGTCTTGACGTAGTGCTTGCCGGGCTGGCTGATGTTGTAGAAGGTGCGGATCGACTGCTGCGCCAGGTAGTCGTCATCGCCATAACCCAGGCACACGATCTTGCGCGTGGCCACATAGGGGGCGAAGGCCAGCGACAGCTTGTTGAACCATTGCCACGGATGCGAGGGCATGAGGAAGTAGTCGGCCGGATCCAGGCCCTGGTCGCGCAGCGTCTGGGTGTGGCGGGCGACGGTATCGGCGCCCAGCTCGTCGCGCAGCAGGCTGTCGTAGTCCATGGTGGACAGGCACGCGAAGTGGGCGTTGTCCTTGTGCACCGCCAGCCACATGACGCGGATCGGGCTGGCGCATTCCGGCGCGTAGACGTGGTAGTCCTCGGCGTCGAAGCCCAGGCGGCCGTTGTTGGCGACGAAGCTGGGGTGGCCTTCGATCATCGACGTCTCGATGGTCTGGTAGTCGGCCCGCGCCAGCTCGGCGGCCGGGGGCGCGGCGCGGGTGTGCTTGTAGGCGCTGCCGTGCAGCGTGCTGGTGATCTCGTCCAGGTAGATCGGCAGGCGGTCCTCGGGCATGCCGAGCTTGTCGCGGATCTCGATGACGAACTGCAGCGCGTCCAGCGGCGCGGGCGTGCCGGCCATGGTCTTGCTGATGGACTCGGGCGGGATGCGCCAGTGGCGCATGGCCATCAGCTGCGCGTCGAACCGGTATTCGGCGTGGCCGTCGGCCAGCACCAGGCGGTAGCGGTCGAAGCCGGGCGCCTCGGCCGGGCCCAGGCGCTCGGGTTCCAGCAACCATTCATGGGCGTATTCCGAGATGGCCTTCTTCACCAGCAGGCGGTTCACTTTCTCCCAGACCTCGGGGGCGAGGTGGCTGGCGATCTGGGCGGGGTGGG
Source organism: Achromobacter sp. 2789STDY5608621 (assembly GCF_001299375.1). Lineage (NCBI taxonomy): Bacteria > Pseudomonadati > Pseudomonadota > Betaproteobacteria > Burkholderiales > Alcaligenaceae > Achromobacter > Achromobacter sp. 2789STDY5608621. Next base: position 92,951 of record NZ_CYTU01000010.1, read on the forward strand.
GCTGGGTGCTCATAGGGATGACTCCTGGAGTTGGGCCTGTTCAAACTGCTGCCGGGTGCAGAAGGCGATGCTGGCGGTCTTCTCGCGAAAACGCGCCTGGCCGGCGTAGACAAAACCCATGGCCAGGTTGAGCGCATGGATCTTGCGGTTGTTGCTGTCGGGTTCCACCACTACGCGGCGGGCCTGGAGGCGCTCGAACATGAAGCGCATCACGAAGGCGAGCACGTTGCGGCTGAAATTCGGGATGCGCACCCGCGGCGGGCCGATGAAGATGTGCATGCCCAGGTCGCCGGGCCGCACCTGATAGTGATCGCCGACCTGGTCGTAGGCAGGGTCGTAGCATTCCACCAGGAACGCCGGGCGGCCGTCGTGGCTGCCGAGCCAGGCGCCGGCGTGGCCGCTGTCGGCCAGCGCTTCATAGAACTCGCGCACCTGCGCGTCGGTGAAGGTCTGCATCGACCAGAAATGGGCGTAGTCCATCGCGAACCACTGGCGCAGCAGCGCGGCGTCGGTGGCCGGATCGAGCGGGCGCAGCGCCAGGCCGTGGCCCTCGTCATAGTGGTTGCGCGCGTGGCGGTCGATCTCGCCCAGGAAGGCGGCGGTCATGGTGATCATGGCGGCTCCTCGTGCGGTCGCGGGTCAGACCGTGGCGGCTCGATGGCCGTCCAGCATGGGCATCAGTTCCGGCGCCACGCCGCCGCGGCACGCCGCCACCGCCGGCTGCGGCGCGCGATGGCCGAGCACGCCGCTGGCGGGCGGACGGAAATCCTGCAGCGCGGTGCGCGGCTCGATCGCATAGTGTTCATGGCCGGTCAGCTCGCGCAGGATCTGCGAGTTGCGGTAGCAGCAGAAACCCAGGTCGGGATTGGTCACGCCATGGCTGAGCAGGCCGCTGTTCTGCACGAAGATCTCGTTGCCGCCGTGGTCGATGGTGTAGTTGCGCGCGATGCGGTAGCCGCCGTCCTCGGCCCAGGCGATGCGGTCGTTGATCGGGTTGACGCACGCGGGGATGCTGCGGGTGTAGCCGGTGGCCAGCACCAGGCCGTCGGCGGCGTGCGAGAACGCCTGGCCGGTGTCGACGTGGCGGAACTCCAGGTGGTAGCGTGCAGCGTGGCGGTCGTAGCGGCTGGCGCGCAGTTCGGCGTTGGTGAGCAGCGTGTAGCGGCGGTCGCCGTTGTGGATCTTCTCGTCCAGCAGGTCGTAGATCTGGTTGATGAGCGAGGCGTTGATGCCCTTGTACAGGCTGCTCTGTTCGGCCAGGATCTGGCGGCGGCGCGCTTCGGGCAGGTCGTAGAAGTAGTTGGTGTAGTCCGGCGAAATCAGTTCCAGCGTGAGCTTGGTGTTCTCCATCTGGAAAAAGCGCGGCGAGCGCGTGATCCAGGTGAGGCTGTAGTCGTGCTCGTCGCTGTCGCGCAGCAGGTCGTGGAAGACCTCGGCCGCGCTCTGCCCGCTGCCGACGATGGTGACCGACTGCCGGCGCTGCAACGCCTCCTTGTGGCGCAGGTACTCGGCGCTGTGCACATAGGGCGCCTCGCGCCGGTCGCAGCAGGCCGGCAGCACCGGTTGCGAGCCCAGGCCCAGCACCAGCTTGCGGCAGCGGACCATGAAGCGCTCGCCATTGATGCTGTGCTGGCCGGTGACCAGGTAGGTGTCGGTCTCGGGATCGTGCAGCACGCTCTGCACGTCGCTGTTGAAGCGCAGGTTGGGCAGGCGCGCGGCGACCCACTTGCAATAGCGGTTGTATTCGGCGCGCGTCAGGTAGTGGTTCTCGCGCATGTAGTACGAGTAGATGCGGCCGGTCTGTTTGCAGTAGTTCAGGTAGCTGTATTCGCTGCGCGGATCGGCCAGGCTGACCAGGTCCGCGAGGAACGGATTCTGCAGCGTGGACGCCTCGATCAGCATGCCGGGATGCCAGTCGAAGCCGGGCTTCTTGTCCAGGAACAGGGCGCGCACGCCAGGCAGCGGGGCCGACAGGCAGGCAAGGCTGAGGTTGAAGGGGCCTAGGCCGATCGCGACGAAGTCATAGATTTCACGGTTCATGATGCTGACGCCTTTTGCTGAGTCTGCGTTTCACAGGCGGCGCCCGGTCGGGGCGCCGCGGGACAGGGCCGGCCGTGGCGCCTAATCAGGCGGCACGGGACACGACGAGCGGGCCTGCCCATCCGTCCACCGCATCAACAAAGGATTTCCAGCGCCGGTATTGCACGAATCAAACATCTGAGTAGGTATGATTTTCATTTGCAATATAGACACTCTAGCAAATGGTTTTTTGGCGTGATGCGTTGCCAAAGCCAAGCAGGCGGCGACCATATGCAGGGTGGCGAAGCGCATAGGGACATGGCCGCCGCGCATAAGCTCATGCGGCGCGCCTGCCCGCGCCATGCCGGCGGGTTATGCTTGCCGCCATGTCAGATAAACCTCCTGTGCTCAGGCTGCGCGGCGTCTACAGCGAACGCCTGTCGCCCGTCAGCCTCGACCTCGCGGCGGGCGAGTGCGCCGCCATCACCGGCCCCTCGGGCTCGGGCAAATCCCTGCTGTTGCGCCAGGTGGCCGACCTCGATCCCGGCCATGGCGAAGTGGAACTGGACGGCGCGCCGCGCTCGGGCATGCGCGGCCATGCCTGGCGCCGCCAGGTGATCTACTGTCAGGCCGAGGCCGGCTGGTGGGACGACCACGTCGCGCCGCATTACACCGATGCGGCCCGCGCGGCCGAGCTGTTCCAGCGGCTGGGCCTGGCGCCCGGGAAAATGGACGCGCTGGTGCAGGAGCTCTCCACCGGCGAGCGCCAGCGCGCCGCCTTGGCGCGCGCCCTGGCGCTGGCGCCGCGGGCCCTGCTGCTGGACGAACCCACCGCCGCGCTCGATCCCGAGGCCACCGCGCGGGTCGAGACCGAGCTGCGGCGCTACCTCGACGGCGGCGCCGCCATCCTGATGGTGACGCACAATCCCGAGCAGGCGCGGCGCATGGCGCGGCGCGGCTGGCGCATGGAGCAGGGCAGGCTGGAGCCGCAATGGACGTGATCAAGCTGCAGGCGCTGGACCTGGTCATCGCCTCGCTGCTGGTGCTGCTGTCGGCCGGCATCTCATTCGCGCTGCGGCTGAACCTGCAACGCCAGGTGCTGTGGGCGGCATTGCGCACCGTGGTGCAGCTGCTGCTGGTCGGCCACATCCTGCGCATCGTGTTCGCGCACGCGGCGCCGTGGCTGACCGCGCTGGTGGTCGCCGTGATGATGGCGCTGGCGGCGCGCGAGGTCGCGGCCCGGCCCAAGGCCCGGCTGGCGCGCCATGGCAACGGCCAGGTGGGCGCGATGGCGGTGGTGGCCACCACGGTGGTGACCGCGCTGTTCATCCTCAGCACGGCGTTGCGGCCCGAGCCCTGGTACGACCCGCGCTACACCATTGCGCTGGTCGGCATCGTGCTCGGCAGCGTGCTGAACGCGGCCAGCCTGGCGCTGGACGGCGTGCTGTCGGGGGTGCGGCGCGACCGGCTGGCGATCGAGGCGCGCCTGTCGCTGGGCGCCACCGCGCACCAGGCCTTCGCCGCGCTGCTGCGCGAATCGGTGCGGCGCGGCATCGTGCCCAGCATCAACCAGATGTCGGCGGCCGGCATCATCACGCTGCCCGGCATCATGACCGGGCAGATCATCGCCGGCATGGATCCGATCGACGCGGCCAAGTACCAGATCCTGCTGATGTTCCTGCTGTGCGGCGCCAGCGGCATGGCCGCCATGGGCGCGGCCTACGGCGCCATGCGGCGGCTCACCGACGAGCGCGGCCGCCTGCGGCTGGACCGGCTGCTGGCCGAGCGCTAGCCCGCGCGCGGGTCCGCAGGCCGGCCCCATGGCGGCCGAGCCGGCCAAATTTGATGAAATATCGACGGGGCCCGCGGCATACTCGGCGTTTTCATCCGCGGGCCGGCAGCGCCGGCCGCCGCAACTAGGACCGGATCCGCATGAGTATTACCGAGCTGTTCTCGTGGCTGACCAGCGAGCAGGGCCTGATGGCGCTGCTGGCGCAGAACTGGGTGCTGGGCACCTGCATCATCGCCGCCATCGTGTTCATCGAGACCGGACTGGTGGTGATGCCGTTCCTGCCGGGCGACTCGCTGCTGTTCGCCGCCGGCGCCTTCCTGGGCCTGGCCGGCATCGATCCCATGATTTCATTGGCGGCGATCACCTTTGCCGCCATCGCTGGCGACGCGCTCAATTACGCCATCGCTTCGTCGCGCTGGGGGCAAAAACTGGCGCACAGCCGCTGGGTCAAGCCGGACCACCTGGAGCGCGCGCGCGACTATTTCGCCCGCTATGGCGCCATGACCATCACGGTGGCGCGCTTCGTGCCGATCGTGCGCACGCTGGCGCCGTTCGTGGCCGGGCTGTCGCAGATGCCGCGCCGCACCTTCTTCATCTACAACGTGGTCGGCGCCATCCTCTGGTGCGGCTCGATGCTGCTGGCGGGCTACTGGCTCGGCTCGATCGCCTGGGTGCGCGCCAATCTGCACTGGGTGTCGGTCATCATCATCGGCCTGTCGCTGATTCCGGTGGCGCTGCAGTGGCTGCAGATCCGCCGGGCGCGCAGGGTGTCGCAGGCCTGAGCGGCCCGGCATAAAACGCGGGCCAAAGAAAAAGCCGGCGGTTCCTTGCGGAACCGCCGGCTTTTTTGCGCCACCGGGCCAGGCGGCCCGGGGCGGGGGGCTTAGCCGATGTTGGCCAGCACCTGGTTCAGCGTGGCGCTGGGGCGCATGGCGCGGCTGGCCTTGTCTTCGTTCGGCTGGTAGTAGCCGCCGATGTCGACCGGCTTGCCCTGGGCGGCCTTGAGCTCTTCCAGGATCTTGGCTTCGCCTTGGACGAAGGCGGCCGCGGCCGGGGCGAACAGCGCGGCGAGCGCGCGGTCGTCGGTCTGCTCGGCCAGGGCCTGGGCCCAGTACGTCGCCAGGTAGAAGTGGCTGCCGCGGTTGTCCAGGCCGCCGACCTTGCGGTCGGGCGACTTGTTTTCGTCCAGGAACTTGGCGGTGGCCAGGTCCAGCGTCTTGCCCAGCACCAGGGCGCGGGCGTTGTCGTAGGCGCGGCCCAGGTGATCCAGCGAAGCGGCCAGGGCCATGAACTCGCCCAGCGAGTCCCAGCGCAGGAAGCCTTCTTCCAGGAACTGCTGCACGTGCTTGGGCGCCGAACCGCCGGCGCCGGTTTCGAACAGGCCGCCACCGGCGACCAGCGGCACGATCGACAGCATCTTGGCGCTGGTGCCCAGTTCCATGATGGGGAACAGGTCGGTCAGGTAGTCACGCAGCACGTTGCCGGTCACCGAGATGGTGTCCAGGCCTTCGCGGATGCGCTTGAGCGAGAACTTGGTGGCCTCGACCGGGGGCAGGATGCGCAGATCCAGGCCGTTGGTGTCGTGGTCGTTCAGGTACTGCTTGACCTTGGCGATGACCTGGGCGTCGTGGGCGCGCTTTTCGTCGAGCCAGAACACGGCCGGCGTCTGGCTGACGCGGGCGCGGGTGACGGCCAGCTTGACCCAGTCCTGGATCGCGGCGTCCTTGGTCTGGCACATGCGCCAGAGGTCGCCGGCCTCGACGGCCTGCTCCAGCAGCACCTTGCCCGAGGCGTCGGTGACGCGCACGGTGCCGGCGGCGGGGATGACGAAGGTCTTGTTGTGCGAGCCGTATTCCTCGGCGGCCTGGGCCATCAGGCCGACGTTGGGCACGCTGCCCATCGTGACCGGATTGAAGGCGCCGTGCTGCTTGCAGTCGTCGATGACGGCCTGGTAGACGCCGGCGTAGCAACGATCGGGGATGACGGCCTTGGCGTCCTGCAGCTTGCCTTCGGCGTTCCACATCTTGCCCGAGTCGCGGATCATGGCGGGCATGGAGGCGTCGACGATGACGTCGCTCGGCACGTGCAGGTTGGTGATGCCCTTGTCGGAGTTCACCATGGCCAGCTGCGGCAGCGTCTTGTAGGCGGCGTCGATGTCGGCGGTGATCGCGGCCTGCTGGTCGGCGGGCAGCGACTGGATCTTGGCGTACAGGTCGCCGATGCCGTTGTTGGGATCGAAGCCGGCCTGCTTGAGGACGGCGGCGTGCTTGGCCAGCACGTCCTTGTAGAACACGGACACCACGTGGCCGAAGATGACGGGGTCGGAGACCTTCATCATGGTGGCCTTCAGGTGCACCGAGAACAGCACGCCCTGGGCGCGCGCGTCGTCGATCTGGGCCTGCAGGAAGGTCTTGAGCTTGGCGGTCGACAGCACGGCGGCGTCGATGATCTCGCCGGCCTTGACCGGGGTCTTTTCCTTCAGGACGGTCTTGGCGCCATCGGCGGCGGTCAGTTCGATCTTGACGTCGCCGGCGTCGGCGATCAGGGCCGACTTTTCGGTGCCGTAGAAGTCGCCGCTGTCCATGTGCGCCACGTGCGACTTGGAGTCAGCCGTCCAGGCGCCCATCTTGTGCGGGTGCTTGCGGGCGTAGTTCTTGACCGACAGCGGGGCGCGGCGGTCGGAGTTGCCTTCGCGCAGCACGGGGTTGACGGCGCTGCCCTTGACCTTGTCGTAGCGCGCCTTGACGTCGCGCTCGGTGTCGTTGGCCGGGGCGTCCGGGTAGTCGGGCAGCTTGTAGCCTTGTTCCTGCAGTTCCTTGATGGCGGCCTTCAGCTGCGGCATCGAGGCGCTGATGTTCGGCAGCTTGATGATGTTGGCTTCGGGTTGCACCGCCAGGGCGCCCAGCTCGGCCAGGGCGTCGCCCAGCTTCTGGCTGTCATCCAGGTAGTCGGGGAACAGGGCGATGATGCGGCCCGCCAGGGAGATGTCGCGGGTCTCGACCGTGATGCCAGCGGACTTCGCGAAGGTCTGGACGATCGGCAGCAGGGAACGGGTTGCAAGCGCCGGAGCTTCGTCGGTGAGGGTATAGATAATCTTCGGAGTAAGAGACATGATCCTTGAATCTGTTCGGCGGTGGCGCTAGGCGCAAACCCGAACATGCTATGCGGCGTCAGCCGGTAGATGTTGTCGAGAGTGGGTTCGTATGGGCAGACCCGGGCCAGGCCCCGATCGGCTCAACATGGCGCCGCCCGTCCTTTATTGCTGGTCCAATTGCCCGACCGCCTGGAAAGTGCGAGTGCCACGAACCAAACATTGTAATACTGTGGCCCGCCCGGCGGGCGCGGAAATGGGCGCCAATCGTCCGCGGGCCGTGCGTTTGGGGCCGAAAAACCGGATTTTTCCCCCAGGAATGGCGCCAAATCGGCGCAACCTGCTGGTATCGGCCTGCAAGTATTGGCTAATATTCGGCAACTTCCCGCGCCGCCTGGCGGGCGGGAAAGCGCGGGGCGCCGGATGACGATGGGCGTTGTACAGCCCCGGCGTGGAGGGATGCATGCGGTTTGGCAATCTGTTGTTCGATCCGAAGTTTCGCTACGCCAGCCGTACCGATGGCAAGACGATCCATTTCACGCCGGTCGAGAGCGCGGCCCTGTCGCTGCTCACCGGACACGTTGGCCAGATCCTGCCGCGCCAGCGCCTGCTGGACGCGACCCAGCGCGGTGACGCCGAAGCGCTCGAGCGCAGCGTGGACCTGCTCATCAACCGCCTGCGCGGCAAGCTTGGCGATTCGGCCCGCGCGCCGCGCTTCATCGCCACCAGCTATGGCGAGGGCTACAGCTGGGTCGCCGCGCGCGAGGCGGGGCCGGGCGGCGACGTCTACGTCGCCATCGGCCCGGCGGCCGGCCCCGAGGCCCTGCGCGCCGAGCCGCGCGTGCGGGCCTTCCTGACCGATCTGGCCGGCGCCCTGCGGGCGCGGCTGCCGAGCGAGCGCGGCGTCAGCCTGTTGTCGCTGGCGGCCGCCAACGAAGCCGGCGCGCCGTTCCGTGTCGAGGTCGGGCTGCGCCAGGACGACGCCGGGGTGCATTGCGCCGTGGTGCTGCGCGAAGCCGCCAGCGGCGCCGCGCTGCGCGCCGAGCGCTGGACCATCGCGCCGACCGACGAGGCCGAGGTCGGCCGCACCGCCGCCGCGACGTTCGCCGCCGCCATCAAGAGCGAGATCTGGCGCAACCTGGCGCGCGCCCGGGGCGGCGTGGCCGGCCCCACCGACGAACCGATCGAGCTGCGCCTGCATCGCGCCGCCGTGCTCCTGTCGCGCACTCCGCAGAGCTGGCTCGAATCGGAGGCCGAGCTCAGCAAGCTGCGCGCCGAGCAGCCCGAGGATCCGCAGACGGCGCTGATGTGGGCTTCGCACCTGTATTCCCGGCTGGTGCTGGACCTGTCGGCCGATCCGGCCGCGCTGGAGCCGCAGATCGAGGCGCTGGTGTTCCAGGCGCTGCCGCACGTGCGCGACAACCCGATGCTGGCGCTGGCGGCCGCCAAGCTGCTGTGCTTCGTCAGCCACGGGCATCTGGAACTGGCCGAGGCGCTGGCCGAGGAGGCCTTCGCCCGCAGCACCGCGTTCGCGTCGGCCTTCGCGGTGCTGGGCCAGCTGCGGCTGAACCGCGGGCGCCTGCGGGAGGCCATCGATTACTTCGACCAGGGCATCGAGCTGGCCGAGGCCGGCTCGGAGTTCCAGGTGTTCCTGATGGTGCTCAAGTGCACCACGCTGCTGGCGCTGGACGACCGCCAGGCCTGCCTGACGGCCTGCGAGACGCTGTACCGGACCAAGCCCCTGACGCGGGCGCAGATGGGCCTGTTCCTGTCCTCGCCCGACGAGGTGCTGCCGGACGACCTGCGCCAGATCCTGCTGACGCTGGACGCGGGCCTGCTGCGCCGGCTGCTGGCGCACTTCGAATACCTGTTCGTGCGGCGGGTGCCGGACGCGGCCGGCAGGAAGAACATGTTCCGCGGCGTGCTGGCGCAGCTGGCGAAGCACCGGCCGATCGATGACTTGCCGCCGCAGGTGGGCGCCTATCTGTAGGCCCCCGGTGCAGGCGCCCTGTGCGGGCACCTCCCAAGCCCGCATCCGTGCAGGCCGGCCGCAAGCGCGCCGGAAAGGCCGATTTGACAAACGGCCGCGCATGCGGGAAGCTACGGCCCATGACTTCCCGCGCCGTCCGCATTTCGCTGATTATTACCATCATTCCTGGAATGGTGGGTTAACGCGCGACCGCAGTCAGTCAAACAAACCCGCCCCACGAGGCGGGTTTTTTGTTGCCGCCTCTGCCGGGCCCAGCCCCCACGCCGCAGAGAGTTTTCATGCAACAACCGCAAGCCGCCACCGCCAAGACGTCCGAGACCGACCCCTTCACTCCGGGCCATGCCGCGCCCATGGAATACCTGCGCCAGATCCTGACGGCGCGGGTCTATGACATCGCCCGCGAGACCGAACTGGACCTGGCCCAGGGCCTGTCGCGCCGCCTGGGCAACCGCGTGCACCTCAAGCGCGAGGACAACCAGCCGGTGTTCTCGTTCAAGGTGCGCGGCGCCTACAACAAGATGCGCAACACGCCGCAGGCGGCGCTGGAACGCGGCGTCATCACGGCCTCGGCCGGCAACCACGCCCAGGGCGTGGCGATCTCCGCCGCCCGGCTCGGCGTGCGCGCCACCATCGTGGTGCCGCAGACCGCGCCGCAGGTGAAGGTGGACGCGGTGCGCGCCTTCGGCGGCCCGACGGTGCAGGTGGTGCTGGCGGGCGATTCCTACAGCGATGCCTATGCCTACGCGCAGACGCTGGCCCGCGACCAGGACCTGACCTTCATCCCGGCGTTCGACGATCCCTACGTCATCGCCGGCCAGGGCACGGTGGGCATGGAGATCCTGCGCCAGCACCCGGGGCGGCTGGACGCGGTGTTCGTGCCGATCGGCGGCGGCAGCCTGGCGGCGGGGGTGTCGGTGTACATGAAGGCGGTGGATCCGTCGGTCAAGGTGATCGGGGTGCAGACGGTCGATTCCAGCGCCATGGCGCAGTCGATCCAGGTGGGCGAGCGGGTCAGCCTGGCCGAGGTCGGGCTGTTCTCGGACGGCACGGCGGTCAAGCTGGTGGGCGAGGAGACCTTCCGCCTGTGCCGCCAGTATCTGGACGAGGTCATCCTGGTGGATACCGACGCGGTCTGCGCGGCGATCAAGGACGTGTTCCTGGACACCCGCAGCGTGCTGGAACCGGCGGGCGCGCTGGCGCTGGCCGGGCTCAAGCAGTACGTCGAGCGCGAAGGCGCGCAGGGCCAGTCGCTGGTGGCGATCACCTCGGGCGCCAACATGAATTTCGACCGCATGCGCTTCGTGGCGGACCGGGCCGAGGTGGGTGAGGCGCGCGAAGCCGTGTTCGCCGTGACGCTGCCCGAGGAACGCGGCAGCTTCCGCCGCTTCTGCGCCGTGATGGGCGCGCGCAGCGTGACCGAGTTCAACTACCGCATCGCCGACGCCAACACCGCCCGCATTTTCGTCAGCGTGCAGATCGCGCGCCGCGGCGAGGGCGCGGACATCATGCGCGGCCTGGAGCAGGAAGGCTTCGCGGTCAGCGACCTGAGCCACAACGAAGTCTCCAAGCAGCACATCCGCTACATGGTGGGCGGACGCTCGCCGCTGGCGGGCGGCGAACGGCTGTTCCGTTTCGAATTCCCGGAGCGCCCGGGCGCGCTGATGAAGTTCCTGTCGGCGATGGCGCCGAACTGGAACATCAGCCTGTTCCACTACCGCAACCAGGGCGCGGACTTCAGCTCGGTGCTGGTGGGCATCCAGGCGCCGCTGGCGGACGACGCGGCGCTGGACCGCTTCCTGGCGCAGCTGGGCTACGCGCATTGGGAAGAGACGGCGAACGAGGCGTACCGGCAGTTCCTGATCTAGGCGGCGGCCTGCCCATGATGGGCCAACCCCTGATGGGCCAGCCCATGATGGGCCAACCCATGATGGGCCAGCCCGTCCACATGCACCTGGGGCTGGCCTTGCGGGCAGCGCTCCACGCGCGCCAGCACGCCATAGGCGCGGCGCAGCGTATCGGGCGTGACCACGTGCCGCGGCGGGCCTTCGGCCAGCAGGACGCCGCCGTGCAGCAGCAGCGCATGGTCGGCGTGGCGCAGCGCGATGTTCAGGTCGTGCAGCACCACCAGCGTGATGAGCCGGTGGCGGACGGTCTGGCGCCGCAGCACGTCCATGACATGGAACTGGTAGTTCAGGTCCAGCGCCGACAGCGGCTCGTCCAGCAGCAGCAGGCGCGGCCGCCGCACCAGCGCCTGCGCCAGCGAGGCCAGCTGCTTCTGGCCGCCGGACAGCTCGTCGAGGTAGCGGCTGGCGAGATGGCCGATGCCCAGTTCGGCCAGCACCTGCATGGCCTCGCGCATCAAGGCGTCGCCGCCCTGGCGCGCGCGGCCCGAGCGGGCCGCCACCAGCACCGACTCCAGCACGGTCATGTGCACGCCCTTGGGCAGGGCCTGGGGCATGTACATGGCGTGCTCGGCGCGGCGGGCCGGAGAGAGGCCGGCGAAATCCGCGCCGTCCAGCCGCAGGTCGCCGCCCAGCATGGGATTGAGCCCCGCCAGCGTCTTGAGCAGCGTCGATTTGCCGCTGCCGTTCGGTCCCAGCAGGGCCGTCAGCGTGCCTTCGGGCAGCAGCGCCGCCCGCAGGCCGCGCAGCACCGGGCGGTTGCCGTAGCCGGCGGTCAGCGAGCGGATCTCCAGCGAGGCCATGGCGTCAGGGCTGCAGCGCCAGCGTGCCGCGCATGTGCTGGGCGTGGGCCGGGAACGAGCAATAGAAGGTGTACGACTGGCCGGCGGCCAGGCGGCTGACCGGGAACGTGACGGTGGCGGTTTCGCCGCCGCCGAGCATCGGCGTCTTGGCCAGGATGCGGCCGTCGCCGGGCGCCAGGAAGTCGTGCGCCGCGCCGGCCTTGATGCCGTCGACCATGACCGCGTCGATGTCCTCGGTCTTGGTCAGCACCCAGTTGTGGCCGGCCTTTTCCTTGCTGTTCTTGCCGGTGTGGATGAGGCGCACCGTGAAGTCCTTGCAGGTCGCGGGCACCACGATGTGGTTGGGCGCGAACTTCTTGCCGGGCTGGCCTTCGACGTCGATGCTGCAGGCGGGATCGGCGGCGTGGGCGGCGCCGGTGGCCAGCAGGGCGACGAGGGCGAGCGGGTAACGGTATTGCATGGGGAGGCGTCTCCGGGGACAGGGAAAGGCGTCAGCCGCGCTTGAGGGCGCGGATGACGATGGTGAGAAAGAAGGGAATGCCGACCAGCGAGGTCACGATGCCGACCGGGATCAGGGCGCCGGGCAGCACGGTCTTGGAGGCGACCGAGGCCAGCGACAGGATCAGGGCGCCGGCCAGCGCGCTGCCGGGCAGGTAGTAGCGATGGTCCTCGCCCAGCAGCAGGCGGGCGATGTGCGGCGCCACCAGGCCGACGAAGCCGATGGTGCCGACGAACGACACCGCCAGCGCCGCCAGCGCGCTGACCCGCAGCAGGCTCACCAGGCGCAGGCGCTTGACGTCGATGCCGAAGCTGGCGGCGCGTTCCTCGCCCAGGCGCACGGCGGTGAGTTTCCAGGCGTCGCGCAACGAGAACGGCAGCGCCAGCGCCAGCGCGGCCGCCATCACGCCGACGGTGGTCCAGGTGGCGCGCGCCAGGCTGCCCATGGTCCAGAACACGATGCCTTGCAGCGCTTCCTCGCTGGCGATGAACTGCAGCAGCATGACCAGCGCCTGGAACGAATACACCAGCGCGATGCCGAACAGCACCACGCCCAGCGTCGAACCGCCGCGCCAGCGCGCCACGCGCTCCAGGATCAGCACCGACACCAGGGTGCTGGCGAAGGCCGACAGCGACACCACCATGCCGGGCGGCAGCGCCGGCACGTGCCAGTCCAGGGTGATGGCCAGCGAGGCGCCGAACGCGGCCGCGGCGGATACGCCCAGCGTATAGGGGCTGGCCAGCGGGTTGTCCAGCATGGTCTGCATCTCGGCGCCGCCCAGGCCCAGGGCCAGGCCCACCAGCAGCGCCATCAGGGCGTAGGGCAGGCGGAATTGCCAGACGATGACGCGGGTGCCGGCGTCGGCGGCGTCGGGGTGCAGCAGGGTGCGCAGCAGGTCGAGCGGCGCCAGGCCGGCCGGGCCGGTGGCGATGTCGGCCAGCAGGCTGATGGCGATGGCCACGGCCAGCGCCAGGGCCAGCGCCAGCCGCCGCCGGCGGGTGCGATGGTAGCGGGCGACGGGATCGTCCAGGACGCCGTCGGCGGCGAGGACGGTAGCGGAAGTCTGCATGATGGCGTGCCTGCTTGCCATCAACGGGCGGAGGGTGCGGTCCAGTAGGTGCCGGCGCCGTCCACGTCGAGGAAGTCGCGGTACAGCGTGGCCAGCGTGGCGTCCGGGTCCAGCGCGGCGGCGCGTTCGGGGTACAGCCACTTGGCCATCGCTTCGATCGCCGCGACGTTGTAGGGCGAGTTGTAGAACGCGTGCCAGATGCCGAAGGCGCGGCCGCGCTTGACCGCGTCCAGGTCGCGGATGCCGTCGCGTTGCAGCACGGTGGACAGGCTGGCGGCGGAGACCTCGGCCGCGGCGCCGGGGCCGACCAGCAGGCCTGGGCGGCCGGGGTCGGAGCGGCTGCCGGTGGCGATGTAGACCTGCGGCTGGGCCTTGAGCAGGAACTCCATGCTGACGTCGCCGATCGCGCCCGGCAGCACCGGGGCGGCGACGTTGACGCCGCCGGCGGCTTCCAGCAGGTCGCCGAAACTGCCGTTGCCGGTGGTGTGGCAGCAGGCGGGCCAGACGCCGGCCAGCATCTCGACGAATGCGCGCGGACGCTCGGCCTGCGGCACCGGCTGCACCAGCTCGCGAACCTTGGCCAGGTGCGACTCATAGAAGGCGATGTAGCGCTCGGCCTGTTCCGGGCGGTCGAGCGCCTGGCCCAGGATGCGCAGGCTGGGCACGGTGTTCTTGACCGGATGCTGGCGGAAGTCGATGAACACGACCGGGATGCCGGCCTGCTGCAGCGACGCGATCATCGGGTTGTTGCGGCCCGGGCCATGGCCGCTCAGGCTGAAGATGGCCACGTCCGGCTTGAGCGAGACGATCTTCTCCGGGCTGACGCTGGCTTCCGAGGTGGTGCCGATCAGCGGCACGTCGGCCGCCTTGGGGAAGCGCTTGATCAGTTGTTGCCAGGAATAGGGATCCTGCTGCTTGAGTTCGCCCTGCCAGCCGACCACGCGCGCCACCGGGTCGGCGCGATCCAGCAGCGCCATGGCGAAGACGAAGCGGCCTTCGCCCAGCAGCACCCGCTGCGGATGATCGGGCACGGTGACGACGCGGCCGGCCAGGTCGGTCACCTGGCGGGCCTGGGCGCCGGGCAGGGCGCAGAGCAGGGCGGTGGCGGCCAGCGCCGCGCGGAACATGATTTTCAAACGCATGGGAGATCCCGATCCAGTGGCCACGACACGCCCCGCGGGCTTGCGGGTAACGCGAACCATTCCTATCGGCAGGCAGTCTCCGCCATCGGGGTTCAAGAATTCGTTAAGACGCTCGCCAGGCTGTGGCGGCCCCGCCGCGAAACGGTTCGCGTGCGTGGCCGGATCGCGGTCGCGCTTACAATCTGAGATTGATTTCCATTCCCGGCTCCGCCCCATGCGCGTTCTTGTCATCGAAGACGACCCCGATATCCTCGCCAACATCACGCACCACCTGACGCGCCGCGGCTACATCGTCGACTGCGCCGAGGACGGGCTGCGCGGCTACGCCATGGCGGCCGAGGGCGGCTTCGACCTGATCGTGCTGGACCTGATGCTGCCGCGGCTGGACGGCTATGACCTGTGCCGGCGGCTGCGCACCGAGGCCGGCTGCGATACCCCGGTCATCATGGTGACCGCGCGCGATACCCTGGACAACCGGTTGACGGGGTTCGACGCCGGCGCCGACGACTACCTGGTCAAACCGTTCGCCCTGGCTGAGCTGGCCGCGCGCGCCAAGGCGCTGCTGCACCGCGCCAGCGGCGCCGGCGCGGCGCGGGTGCTGCGGGTCGGCGACCTGACGCTGGATACCGGCACGCTGGCGCTGGCGCGCGGCGGGCAGGCGCTGCGGCTGCCGCCGTCGCCGCTGCAACTGCTGATGCTGCTGATGCGCGCCAGTCCCGCGGTGGTGCACCGCGGCCGGCTCGAAGAGGCGCTGTGGCGCGATTCGCCGCCGGACAGCGACAGCCTGCGCACCCATATCCACCAGATCCGCCAGGTGGTGGACAAGCCGTTCGCCACGCCGCTGCTGCACACCGTGCATGGCATCGGCTACCAGTTGCGGGCCGTTGACGATGCGTAGCGCGCGGCGCGGGCTGGCGCGCTATCTGGTGCGCACCTACCTGCTGCTGGCGCTGCTGGTCGGCGGCGTGCTGACCTGGGTCTCGATCTGGAGCGTGAACACGCTCGAAGTCCACCTGCAGCGCATCGACATGGGCATGGCGGTCGAGCGCGTCCGCAGCGACTTCCTGGCCGGCATCGACCCGGGCCGGCCGCACCGGTTCTTCCACGGCGAACCGGGCGGCGCGGCGTTTCCGCAATGGCTGCGCGGGCTGGCGCCGGGCTTTCACAAGATCGAGCGCGACGGCCGCGTCTGGCACGTGATGGTGGACGACAAGGACGGCCAGCGCTACATGCTGCTGCGCGACTACACCGAGTACGAACGCAACCAGTCCACTTCGCACTGGACCGTGGTCAGCGGCCTGGCCGGCGGCCTGGTGCTGGCGTTCGTGCTGGGCACGCTGGCGACCCGGCGCATGCTGCGGCCGCTGGCGCGGCTGGCGGCGCAGGTCACGGCGCGCGGCGCGCAGCCGCCCCAGACCCGCCTGGCGGCGGACTATCCGCCGGACGAGATCGGCCGGCTGGCGGACGCCTTCGACGCCACCTACAACCAGCTCGAACAGGCGTTGCGGCGCGAACAGCTGTTCACGGCCGACGTCGGCCATGAACTGCGCACGCCGCTGATGGTGATTTCCAGCTCCTGCGAGCTGCTGCTGGACGAGCCCGGCCTGGACGCCGACGGCAGCGCCCGCGTGCGGCGCATCGCCGCGGCCGCGGCCGACATGGGGGAACGGCTCGACACCTACCTGATGCTGGCGCGCGGCCGCGATGCCGGCGACCAGTTCGCGCGCGACAGCGCCGGCGGCGCGGCGCGCGAACAGTTGGCGGCCTGGAGCGCGATGGCGCAACGGCGTGGCATGTCGCTGGTGCTCGAAGCGCCGGCGCAGGCGAGCATGGCGGGTCCAGGCGATGCGCCGGCGGCGGCCGGAGAGGCCGACGCGCCGCGTTATCCCGCGCCCTTGCTGCGCGCGCTGCTGTCCAACCTGATCCGCAACTCGCTGCAGTACGCCGGCCCCGGCGCGCGGGTCACGATCAGCGCCGGCCCCGACTACCTGCAGGTGGCTGACGACGGCCCGGGCATCCCGCTGGAACGGCAGGAAGCCGTCTTCAGCCCGTTCGTGCGCGGCGCGCAGCCCGATGCCGGCAACCTGGGGCTGGGCCTGTCCCTGGTGCGGCGCATCTGCGAGCACCAGGGCTGGCGCGTCTCGCTGCGGTCGGCGCCAGGG
Source organism: Achromobacter sp. 2789STDY5608621 (assembly GCF_001299375.1). Lineage (NCBI taxonomy): Bacteria > Pseudomonadati > Pseudomonadota > Betaproteobacteria > Burkholderiales > Alcaligenaceae > Achromobacter > Achromobacter sp. 2789STDY5608621. The sequence continues at coordinate 109,419 of NZ_CYTU01000010.1, forward strand.
CAGGGCAGCGTGTTCCGGGTGGACCTCAGAACGACAGGTCGGCCGTGAAGGTCACGGTGCGGCCCGCGCCCGGCACGCCATAGAGCTGGAAGCCGTCGAGCGAGGCGCCGACGCGGCTGTAGTAGAACTTGTTGAACAGGTTCTCCACGTTCATGCCCAGGGTCAGCGACTTGTCGACGCGGTAGCGCGCGGCGACCGAGTGCAGCCAGTAGGACGGCGCCTTCTCGTCGTCGCGCACCCAGATGGGATGGGTGCCGGACGGGCCCGACACGGTGGAACTGTTGTTGTTCTTGCCGCCCACGTACTTGTTGTCGGTGTAGCGCCGCTTGCCCACGTATTGCGCGCCGTAGCTCAGCGACAGCTTGTCGGTGGCGGCATAGGTGGTCCACAGGTTGAACGTCAGGTCGGGCACGTTCTTGGCTTCCTCGCCGCTGTTGGCGCCCTTGGTGATGCGGCTCTTCATGGCGCTGACGCCGGCGAAGGCCGACCAGCGCGGGGTGAGGTTGCCGGCCAGCCCCAGTTCGATGCCGTCGACCCGCTTGGCGGGCAGCGCGCGCACCACGTCGGTGGCGTCGTCGCCATACTCCCAGGAGTCGGACAGCTCGGTGCGGAACACCGCGCCGGTCAGCGACAGGTCGCCCTGGGCCAGGTCCCACTTGCCGCCCAGCTCGTAGGTCTTGGACACCGCCGGCTTGTAGCTGTCGCCGCCGGTGGCGCCGTAGATGTTGTTGTTGGTCGAGGCGCCCAGCGCGGATGGCTGCGCGGCCTGGCTGTAGGCGGCGTAGAGGCTGGCTTCGGGCGCCGGCTTGTAGGTCACGCCCAGGCGGCCGCTCCAGGCGCCGTCCTCGACCCGGTTGGTGCTGTGCTTGCCGGCGGAGCCGGTGACCTGCGTGACGCGGAACCGGTCATAGCGCAGCGCGCCCTGCAGCAGCCATTGCGGCGTCAGCGTCAGCGTGTCGCCCACGTACAGGCCGGTGTTGAAGACCTCGGCGCGGTTGCCGTCGGCGCCCTTGACCGTGTCGACCCCGCCCATGTCGACGCCGCCGTTGTTGCGCAGGTCGAAGGTCGGGTTGGTCGACGGCGCCTTGATGGTGCGTTCGTGGTCGCCGTAGGTTTCCTTGTAGAACTCCACACCGGTCACCAGCTGGTGCTTGATGGCGCCGGTCTGGAAATCCAGGCTCAGGTTGGTCTGGTTGGCCAGGATGGTGTAGCGCTTGGAGGTGCCGAAGTCGTTGCCGCGCAGCTGGCCATAGGGGCTGGGGTTGTCCAGCGGCACATAGCCGCTGTACGAGGGGATGCCGTCAGCGCTGTTGACCAGCGGTCCGGCGCCGGCGTAGCCGTAGGAGGTGCGCGAGGTGCTGTTCAGGCGCGCCGGCGACAGCACGCCGATGCGGTCGGTCTGTTCCCAGCGGCTGATGTTGGACAGGCGCACGCGGTCGTTGAAATCGTGTTCCGCCTTCAGGGTGGCCTGGTCGGTGCGGGTCTGTTCGGTGTACAGCGACGGATCGCCGTACCAGGCGTTGCGCGACACGTTCGGCATGCGCTGGCCGCCGGTGCCGCGCTGGATCGGCACGCCGCCGTCGGGAATGTTGTTGTCTTCCTGGTGCAGGTAGTTCAGGGTGACGCGGGTGGGCGTGCCCAGCCCCATCGCCAGCGAGGCCGCCATGCCGGAGCGGTCGAACTCGGTCACGTCGCGCTCGGCCACGCCGTTGTGGTGGCGCATCAGATTGATGCGCAGCGCCGAGCTGTCGGTCAGTTCCTGGTTGAGGTCGGCCGTGATGCGGCGGTAGTGGTCGGTGCCCAGGCCGCCGGACGCCTTGTAGAACGAGCCCAGCCGGGCTTCCTTGCTGACCAGGTTGACGCTGCCGCCTACCGCGGAGACGCCGGACTCGATCGAGCCGGTGCCCTTGAAGACCTCGGCGCGCTCCAGGTTGAAGATGTCGGTGCGGCTGGACATGCCGGCGTCGCGGATGCCGTCCACGGTGATGCTCTGTTCCGCCGAGAAGCCGCGGATGGTGAACATGTCGCCCCAGCCCAGGTTGCCCTCGCCGGAGCTGAAGGTGATGCCGGGAACGTTGCGCAGCACGTCCTGCAGGCTCTGGGCCTGTTGTTCCTCCAGCACCTCGCGGGGCACCACGGTGATGCTCTGCGGGGTGTTCAGGAGCGGCTCGGTGAACTTGCCGGATTGCACCCGTTCCGTCTTGTAGGGCGCGGGGCTGTCGGCCTGCACCGTCACCGGCGCCAGCACCGTGGCGTTGTCGTTGGCGGGTTGCGCCTGCGCGCTGGCGGCGGCGCCAAGCGCCACGCCCAGGGTCTTGAGCGCCATCGCGCCGGGATGAGAGGGTTTGTACTGCGCCATCGTCGGGTTCCAGGAAAAGTGCCAATGAGAATCGTTAGCGATTCTAGGAAGGCCCATCTCAAGATCTCGTTAAGGCGTGTGGCGCCGGCCCCCCACCCGGAGAGGCGCGGGGTCGGTAAATCGGACCGAGGCAGGGGTGAATGAACGGCGGCGCCGGCGCCGCCGTCCCGTGGGCGTGCCGTCAGGCCGACAGCACGCCGTCGGTCATGCGCGGCAGGCCGAGCGGATTGGCGCGCTTGAGGCCGTCGGGCAGCAGCGCGTCGGGCAGGTCCTGGTAGCAGACCGGACGCAGGAAACGGCGGATGGCGGTGGCGCCGACCGAGGTCGAGGCGGGATTGGAGGTGGCCGGGAACGGGCCGCCGTGCACCATCGCATGGCTGACTTCGACGCCGGTGGGATAGCCGTTGGCCAGGATCCGGCCGGCCTTGCGTTCGAGCACCGGCAGCAGACCGCGCGCGACGTCGGCGTCGGCGTCGTCCACGAACAGGGTCGCGGTCAGCTGGCCTTCCAGGTGCTCGGCCACCGCGCGCATCTGCGCGGCGTCGCGGCATGCCACCACCAGCGAGGCGGGGCCGAACACTTCGGCCTCCAGCTCGGGCGAGGCCAGGAAGCGGGTGGCGTCGGTGCCGAAGACGGCGGGGCCGGCGGCGTTGGCGGCGGGCCGCGAGGCTTCGCCGCGTCCCAGCGTGGCGACGCTGGCGTGGCCGGCCAGGGCCTGTTCGCCTTGCGCGTAGGCCGAGAAGATACCGGGGGTCAGCATGGTGGCGGCGCCCTTGGCCTGCACCGCCTGGCCGGCGGCCTGGCGGAAGCGCTCCAGCGCCGGGCCTTCGATGCCGATCACCAGGCCGGGGTTGGTGCAGAACTGGCCCACGCCCATGACCAGCGATTCGACGAAGCCCTTGGCGATGGTCTCGGCGCGCGCTTCCAGGGCGGCGGGCAGCAGGAAGACGGGGTTGATGCTGGACATCTCGGCATACACCGGGATCGGCACCGGGCGCGCGTTGGCGGCCGCCACCAGGGCCAGGCCGCCGCGGCGCGAGCCGGTGAAGCCGACCGCGGTGATGGCCGGGTGCGTCGCCAGCGCGGTGCCGATCTCGTTGCCGGCGCCGAACAGCAGCGAAAACACGCCTTCGGGCAGGCCGTGCTTGGCCACCGCTTGCTGGATCACGCGGCCCACCATTTCGGAGGTGCCGGGATGGGCGTTGTGGGCCTTGACGATCACCGGGCAGCCGGCGGCCAGCGCCGACGCGGTATCGCCGCCCGCCACCGAGAACGCCAGCGGGAAGTTGCTGGCGCCGAATACGGCCACCGGGCCCAGCGGCACGTTGGCCAGGCGCAGATCGGCGCGCGGCAGCGGCTGGCGGTCGGGTTGGGCGGGGTCGACGGTGGCGTCCAGGAAGTAGCCGTCGCGCACCACGCGCGCGAACAGGCGCAGCTGGCCGACCGTGCGGCCGCGCTCGCCCTGCAGGCGGGCCAGCGGCAGGCCGGTTTCCAGGTGGGTGCGTTCGATCAGCGCGTCGCCCAGCGCCAGGATGCCTTCGGCGATGCTTTCGAGGAATTGCGCGCGGGTCTCGAGCGGCGCGGCGCGGTAGGGGTCGAACGCGGCGGCGGCCAGTTCCGCGGCGCGCGCCACGTCCTCGGCGGTGCCGGCGCAGAAACCGGGTTGCAGCGGTTCGCCGCGGGCCGGGTCGATGGCGTGCAGCGGGGCGCCGGCGCCCTTTACGGCCTGGGCGCCGATCAACATATTGCCGGTCAAGGTCATGAATCTCTCCGAATGAAAACGCCCCCGGAACGGGGGCGAACAGGTGTGGCGCGTCGCGGGCCTATTGGGGGCCGAGCTTGCGGATCAGGGCGTCGAGCATGTCCAGTTCCTCGGGACGCAGGTCGGTCAGCGGCGCGCGCACCGGGCCGGCATCGTGGCCGACCAGTTTGGCGCCGGCCTTGACGATGCTGACGGCGTAGCCGGCGCAGCGGTTGCGGATCTCGAGGTAGGGCAGGAAGAACTCGTCGAGCAGGCGGTTGGTGGTGTCGTGGTCATTGGCGGCGATGGCGCGGTAGAACTGCATCGCGGTCTTGGGCACGAAGTTGAAGACGGCCGACGAATACACCGGCACGCCGAGCGCGCGGTAGGCGGCGGCATAGACCTCGGCGGTGGGCAGGCCGCCCAGGTAGGAGAAGCGGTCGCCCAGCTTGCGGCGGATGCGGACCATGGCTTCGATGTCGCCGACGCCGTCCTTGAAGCCGATCAGGTTGGGGCAGCGCTCGGCCAGCCGGGCCAGGTGGTCGGCCGACAGGCGCGACTGGGCGCGGTTGTAGACGATGACGCCGATCTTGACGGACTTGCAGACCTGTTCGACGTGATCGGCGATGCCTTGCTGGGAGGCTTCGGTCAGGTAGTGCGGCAGCAGCAGCACGCCCTTGGCGCCCAGGCGCTCGGCCTCCTGGGCGTAGGCGATGGCCAGGCGGGTGGGGCCGCCGGCGCCGGCCAGGATCGGCACCTTGCCGGCGCAAGTGGTGACGGCGGTGCGGATGACATCCGAATACTCATCGGGGGCCAGCGAGAAGAACTCGCCGGTGCCACCGGCGGCGAACAGGGCGGTGGCGCCATAGGGGGCCAGCCATTCCAGGCGCTGGGCGTAGGTCTTGGCGTTGAAATTGCCTTGCGCGTCGAAATCGGTCACGGGGAAGGAGAGCAGTCCTTCCGAGACGATGGCCTTGAGCTCCTGCGGCGTGGTCATGGGCGGGTTTCCGTAAGTGGCGGGTGACCGCAGGCAGGCGTACCTGCCGTGCGAATTCTGTTGAATAGGTACGTCATCGTACAACATGATTTTCCTCCATTCAACCCGTTCCCTCAGGCATTCCGGGAGAACATTGGGGAAATCCGCAATGCGGGGCAATCCCGGTCCAACGCATAATCGTTGAAGTTGTACGATAACGTATCGCGCGCCGCCTACCGCGACGCCACTTTCGCAGAGGATTTCACCATGCTGCCCGCGGCTGGCCCAGCGCCCGTGCTGATCAAGATTCACCCCGAGGACAACGTCGCCATCGTGGCCAATGACGGCGGCCTGGCGGCCGGCGCCGCGCTGCCCGACGGCCTGACGCTGGTCGAGGCCGTGCCGCAAGGCCACAAGGTGGCGCTGCGCGACCTGGCGCAGGGCGAGCCGGTGCGCCGCTACAACGTCATCGTGGGCTACGCCGCGCGCGACCTGCCGCGCGGCAGCTGGGTCAATGAGCGCGTCACCACCATGCCCGCCGCGCGCACGCTGCAGGACCTGCCGGTCGGCACGCGCAAGCGCGCGCCGCTGCCACCGCTGGAGGGCCACACGTTCGAGGGTTACCGCAATGCCGACGGCACCGTCGGCACGCGCAATATCCTGGCGATCAGCACCACGGTGCAATGCGTGCAGGGCGTGGTCGAACACGCGGTCGAGCGCATCCGCCGCGAGCTGTTGCCGCGCTATCCCAATGTCGACGGGGTGGTGGGCATTGAGCACACCTATGGCTGCGGCGTCGCCATCGACGCGCCGGGCGCGGCGATTCCGGTGCGCACGCTGCACAACATTGCCCGCAATCCCAACTTCGGCGGCACCGCGATGGTGGTGAGCCTGGGGTGCGAGAAACTGCAGCCCGAGCGCCTGCTGGCGCCCGGCGCGATCCCGATCCGCGCTGGCGAGGGCATGGCGGCGGACGGCGGCGTCGATACCATCGTGCTGCAGGACGACGAACACGTGGGCTTCGAGTCCATGATCGCCAACATCATGCGCACCGCCGAGCGCCATCTGCGGATCCTGGACCAGCGCCGCCGCGAAACCTGTCCGGTGTCCGAGCTGGTGGTGGGCGTGCAGTGCGGCGGCAGCGACGCGTTCTCGGGCGTGACGGCCAATCCGGCGGTCGGCTTCGCGGCCGACCTGGTGGTGCGCGCCGGCGGCACCGTGATGTTCTCGGAAAACACCGAGGTGCGCGACGGCATCGACCAGTTGACCGCGCGCGCCGCCACGCCGGAAGTGGCGCAGGCGCTGGTGCGCGAAATGGCCTGGTACGACGAATACCTGCAACGCGGCAGCGCCGACCGCAGCGCCAACACAAGCCCGGGCAACAAGAAGGGCGGCCTGTCCAACATCGTCGAGAAGGCGATGGGGTCGATCATCAAGTCCGGCACGTCCAATATCGACGGCGTGCTGTCGCCGGGCGAACGGCTGACGCGCAAGGGCCTGATCTTCGCGGCCACGCCGGCCAGCGATTTCATCTGCGGCACGCTGCAGCTGGCGGCGGGCATGAACCTGCACATCTTCACGACCGGCCGCGGCACGCCTTATGGGCTGGCGCAGGTGCCGGTGATCAAGGTCGCCACGCGCAGCGACCTGGCGCGGCGCTGGCACGACCTGATGGATGTGGACGCCGGCCGCATCGCCACCGGCCAGGCCAGCATCGAGGACGTGGGCTGGGAGCTGTTCCGCCTGATGCTGGACGTGGCCAGCGGCCGGCGCCAGACCTGTGCCGAGGCGCTCAAGCTGCACAACGCCCTGGCGCTGTTCAACCCGGGTCCGGTGACCTGACGCCTTTCCCTCGGGTCCGCCGGCGGCGGAGCCGACGCAAGCGGCACCCCGGCGCGCGACGCCGGGGGCTGGACCGGGCCTGCCGCGGCCGGCCCGGACACTCTACTTACAACGACAACGGAGACAACATGGATTCAAACAGAAGGCACCTGCTGGCCGGCGCCGCCGCGCTGGGACTGGCGCGCCTGACGCCGGCCTGGGCCCAGGCGGATGCATGGCCGACGCGGCCGGTGCGCATCGTGGTGCCGTATCCGCCCGGCGGTTCGTCGGACATCATCGCGCGCGTGATCGCGCCGCGCCTGGCCGAGGCGCTCAAGCAGACGGTGGTGGTCGAGAACAAGCCCGGCGCCAACGGCAACCTGGGCGCCGGCATCGTGGTGCAGTCGGCGCAGGAGGGCCATACGGTGCTGCTGTGCGACGTCGGCGCGCTGGCGATCAGCCCGTCGGTCTACACCAAGCTCAGCTTCGATCCGTCCAGGGACCTGCGCGCGGTCGGCATGCTGGCCTATTCGCCGCACGTGCTGGCGGTGCATCCGGATGTGCCCGCCAGGACCGTGCCGGAGCTGGTGGCGCTGTCGAAGAAGCAGCGTCTGAACTTCGCCGTCACCGCCATCGGCAGCGCGCCGCACCTGGCGGCCGTGGCGGTGCAGCAGGCCACCGGCGCGCAATGGGAATACGTGCCCTACAAGGGCGGTTCGCAGGCGGTGACGGACACCATCGGCGGCCAGACCCAGGTCATCATGAACGGCCTGCTGGCGACGCTGCCGCACATCAAGGGCGGCAAGCTGCGCGCGATCGCGATCTCGAAGAAGGAACGCATGCAGCTGGTGGCCGACATCCCGACGATTTCGGAGCAGGGCGTGGCGGGCTTCGAGTCCGGCACCTGGCAGGGCGTGATGGCGCCCGTCACCACCACCGACAAGACCGCCAGCCTGCTGGCCACGCTGATGGGCCAGATCGTCAACCAGCCCGACGTGAAATCGCAGCTGAACGAGCAGGGCGCCGAGATCGTAGTGCGCGATCCGGCGCAGCTGACGCAGTTCTTCAACAGCGAGCGGGCGCGCTGGGCCAAGGTGGTGCAGAGCGCCGATATCCGGCTGGATTGAGGCGGGCGGCCGGCATGTCCGGCCCTCCAAAAGACCGCGGACCGTGAAGCGCCTGGCGCCGCACGGTCCGCTTTTTTTGGAATGCCTCGATCAGTCGGCCGTCTGCGTATCCGACGGCGCCTGGGCCGGCGTGCCCACCGAGGTATCGACAGAGGTGTCGACCGGCGCGTCCACGGACGTATCGGCGGGCGCGGCGGCCTCGGCCTGCGCCGGTTGCTTGGCGCCTTCCGCGGCCGGCTTGCCCTTGTTCGCATTGCCCTTGCCGCCGCGGCCGCCCGCCTTGGCGTGGCGGCGCGAGGCCATGCGCTTGGCGTGCTGCGCCTCGTTGGCGGTGACGGCGCCGGCGGGTTCGCCGTTCAGGTCCACGCGCGCGGCGGCCTCGACCATGCAGTCCCAGTAGCGGCGGCCGTCACACCAGGTCTTGACGGCCTGCTTGATCTCGTCGGCGCTGAGCTGCAGGGCCTTGGCGTGTTGCACCAGATCCTCGAGCACGCCCAGCTTGAGCGGCACCTTGGGCGCCGGCTTCTTGGGGAAGGCCTTGGGGAATTGCCGTTGCAACCGCGAAATGGCGATCAGCACCGGGTCGACCGCCGGCGCCTCGCGTCGTTCGCCAGCCGGCGAACGCGCAGGTTTCTTCCGGGCGGCAGCCGCATCGTCGGACGGACGCGCGGAGGGCTTGCGCGACCCCGCTTCGTTGGTGGCCGGACGGGCGGGTTTCTTTTTGGAAGCCGCCTCTTCGGGAGCCTGCTTCACGAGCAGTTCTCGGATTGCGGCGAGCTGTTCTAGACCCATGGTGTGCTGCGACTTCAAATGTTGAAAGCGTGGAGCATAACAGTTGTAGCGGGTCAGATTGAAGTTGCGGCCCTCCGGCGGCCGTCGTAAGCTCGTGGCCACCATGGGGATGCACACGCCGGTTACGTTTACAAGCCCGTCCGCCGCCGCCCGCCGCGCGGTGGCGTGGCTGGCGGCGGCGTTGCTGGTTTTCCAGTCGCTGGTGGCCTCCGCGGCGTTCGGCGCGCCCGCGCCGGCGGCGTCCGCGGGGGTGTCCGGAAATGGCGCCAGCGTCATCCTCTGCACCGCCAGCGGTCCGCGCGTGGTGGTGTTGGCGCCGGATGCACCGGCCAGCCCGTCCGCGGCCGGCCATGACGCCGGGGCCCTGGGCGGCCCGTTGCCGCACTGCTGCGCGTCGACCTGCGCCATGCTGGGCGGGGCTTGTCCGCCCGCGCCAGCCGGCATCGCCTGGCGCCTGCCGGCCGAGCTGCCGGCGTTGCCTTTCGCCATTGACGTCGCGCCGCATCCCCGCGGCGAGCTGCTGTGGCTGCCACAGCAGTCACGGGCCCCGCCGCGCGCGGCCTGATGCCGTTTTCGCGCCGCGCCTGCACGGTTTCGCCCGGCTCGCTCGTCGTGTGACACACACGGGACCCCGGCCCAGGCGCCTGCCGCGCCCCGTCTCGTGCGCCATTCCTTCCGCGACTTTCCCGCGCGCCTGCCGCGCGTCTCTTATTCGCCACGCGGCCCGGCGCCGCCCATTTTTCAGGAGATTCATCATGTTCAAACCCGTTCTGATCGCCGCCACGCTGATCCTGGCCCCGCAATGGGCCTGGGCCCACGCCCACCTGCAGCGCGCCACGCCGGCCGACAAGGCCGAAGTGGCCACGCCGTCCTCGGTGAGCGCCAGCTTTTCCGAAGGGCTGGAGCCCGCGTTTTCCACGCTGACCGTGCTGGATGCCGCCGGCAAGCCCGCCGTCACGGCCAAGGCGGCGCCGGCGCCCGGTGACGACAAGACGCTGGTGCTGCCGGTGGCCAAGCCCCTGCCGGCCGGCGCCTACACGGTCAAATGGCAGGCGCTGTCCAAGGACGGCCACAAGACCGACGGCGCCTGGACCTTCACGGTCAAGCCTTGAGATGACCCCGTTGTTGCTGGCGTTCGCGCTGTGCCGGGCCCTCGCCGCCGGCGCGGTGGCGGTGTTGTTCGGCGCTGGCGCGATGCTGGCCCTGGGCGGTTCGCCCCGCCTCGAGCTGGAGACGGAAGCCGCGCTGCGGCGCGTTTTCCGCCTGGCGGGGATCGTCGGGCTCGCCGCCACGCTGTGCCTGTTGCCGTTGCAGGCCGCCAGCATCGCCGGCGACTGGCACGCGATGTTCGATGAAGACATGCTCGACACGGTCATCCTGCAGACCCGCTACGGGCAGGTCTGGATCGTGCGGGCGGTGGCCGCGGCGGCGCTGCTGGGCGTGGTGCTCGGCTTGCGGCCCGGCAGCCCCAGCCTGATCGCCGGGGTCGCCGCGCTGGCGCTGGCGCCGCTGGCCTTGAGCGGCCATGCGGCGATGCACGAGGGCTGGCTGGGGCTGGCGCACGCGCTGAATGACTTCCTGCACGTGCTGGCGGCGGCGTTCTGGCTGGGATCGCTGCCGGTGTTCCTGCTGTGGCTGGCGGCTTGGCGGCGGCCGGCGTGGCGGCGGGACGCCACGCGGGCGCTGCTGCGCTTTTCGGCCTGGGGGCATGTGGCCGTGGCCGTGCTGCTGTTGAGCGGGGTCGCCAACGCGGCGCTGATTCTCGGCCCCGGGTTGCCCGACCCGGCCTCCGGCTACGTGCAGGTGTTGCTGGTCAAGGCGCTGTTGGCGCTGGCGATGACGGGCCTGGCGCTGCGCAACCGCTATCGCTGGATCGCGCGCATCCGGACACAACCCGTGGTGGCGTTGCGCGCGATCCGGCGCAACACGCTATGGGAGCT
>NZ_CYTU01000010.1:120436-122442 GCF_001299375.1 Achromobacter sp. 2789STDY5608621
AAAAATCCCATCGACGTGCCCGACACGTGCAGCAGCGCGGCCGCCGCCGGCAGGCTCAGGCCGGCGTGCAGCGCCAGCGACAGCTGCGACGGCATGAACAGGCTGTTGGGCGCGTTGCCGCTGTTGGCCAGGATGCCGAAGGCGCCGGCCAGCAGCGGCGTCAGCAGCAGCGTCCAGTCCTGCAGGCTACGGAACAACCCATCCGCGAAGGCCTGCGAAATGCCGGCCCCGGCCAGCACCTCGGCCATCATCGCGAACAGGAACACCGACAGCACCGCGTGCTTGCCGGTGTTCCAGGCGTGGCGCGCATTGCCGGCCAGCAGGCCGGGCTGGCGGCGCAGCAGCGCCATCAGCAGCGCGCCGCCGATCAGCCAGCTGCCGGCGTGCAGGAAAGGCGCCCAGGCGGGCAGGTCGGGATAGGGCGCGATCCTGGCCAGCCGGGCCAGGGCCGGGTTCAGGCCCGGCGCCAGGCGCGTCACCACCAGGCAGGCGATCAGCACGATGTAGGGCAGGGCGCCGCGCGCCGCCGTGCGCAGCTCGGCGCGGCCGGGCCGGCGGTCGAGCACGAAACGCAGCACGATCAGCGGGCCATAGGCCGCCAGCAGGGCGGTTTCGGGCCCCAGCAGCGCCGTGGCCGCCGTCAGCAGCGCCAGGCAGGCCAGCATCCAGCCGGCCTCGCGGGTGCGCTCGTTGGCGGCGGCCGGCAGTCCGGCGCGGTTCGCGGTGCGCCAGAACAATGTCATCCAGACGATCATCAGCAGGGCCACCGGCACCATGCCGACCAGCGCCAGCTGGGATGCCGGCACGCGCGCATAGGCCGAGGCCAGCAGCGTGCCGCTGCCCATGGCGCCCCAGGGGATCAGGGTCTGGCTCAACAACGCGAACACCATCAGCTCGCGCGGCTTGAAGCCGAGCGGCCGGATCAGCAGCACCGTGCCCAGCATGCCGACGCCGAAGCCGGTGGCCGACTCCGCGAAAGGGCCGATCAGGAAACAGGCGAAGAACAGCAGGCGGCGCCGCGCCAGCGGGTCGGCCGGCGCCAGCGCGTCACGCTGGCCGGGATCGCCGCGCGCGGCCATCTGCCAGAACAGCAGGCCGCCCAGGATGTAGGGGGTGATGATGGCGCCGATCCACAGTCCGCGCGCCAGGGCATGGCCCAGCTGGCCCGCGCCGAAGACGCCGGGCGCGCTGAACAGGGCCACCGGCGCGGCCGCGAGCAGGCCCAGCACGGCGGCCAGGGTGGTGTTCAGGCGGCCGCTGGCGATGGCGGCGATGACGATCAGCGCCGGCAGCGACCACAGCAGGTAGGTCAGCATGCCGCCGCGAAGCCGCGCAGGATCGATTGGGCGTGCGGGGTGGGCGCCAGGGCGGCGCGCAGCGCGGCGACGTCATGGCCGTCCGCCGCGAGCAGGCCCTGGCGCCGCGCCAGGCAGGCGTCCATCAGGCCGGCGGTGAATTCGGGGTGGAACTGCACCGACAGCGCGCGCGGGCCGTAGCGCAGCACCTGATGCGGATCGTGCGCCGTGCCGGCCAGCACCGTCGCGGTCGCGGGCGGCTGCAGCACGCTCTGCTCGTGCGTCAGGTGGGCCAGGAAACGGTCGGGCAGGCTCGCCAGCAGCGGATCGGCGGCCGCGGCGGGCAGGCGCTGAACCGTATGCAGGCCGATTTCGCGGCCGCGCGGGTGATAGTCGACCACGCCGCCGAACGCGTGCGCCATCAGCTGATGGCCATAGCAGATGCCCAGCAGCGGCAACTGCGCGGCCATGGCGTCGCGCAGCCATTGCGCGGTGCGTTCGCTCCATGGCTCGCGATCGGTGACCATGGACCAGGAGCCGGTCAGCACCGCGCCGCGCAGCGAGGCGGGGTCGGGCAGCGCGTCTCTGGCGGCGGGATGCAGGACCGTCAGGGGGACGTCGATGCCGTCCAGGGCGGCGGCGACCCAGTCGGCCTGTTCGCCGTGGGTGGCGCGCAGGTCTTCGGGCGGACGGCCCATTTGCAGGATGGCG
>NZ_CYTU01000010.1:122745-156722 GCF_001299375.1 Achromobacter sp. 2789STDY5608621
CGTCCAGCCCGCCGGGCAGCCACGGCGACATGATGTTGAAGCCGTCGGCGCCGTCTTCCTCGAACCATTGCTGCAGCTGATCGGCCACGCTTTGCGGCGTGCCGACCACCTGCTGGTGGCCGCGGGCGCCGGCGATGCGCAGGTACAGCTGGCGGATCGTCAGGTTGTCGCGCCGCGCCAGATCGATCAGCAGCTGCTGGCGGCTCTTGCCGCCGTTGGTCTCGGGCAGGTCGGGCAAGGGCCCGTCGACCGGATACCCCGACAGGTCGAAGCCGCCGATCATGTTGGACAGCAACTGCACGCCGACCACCGGATGGATCAGGTCCTGCAGGCGCGCGAACTTGTCCTCGGCCTCGGCCTGGGTGCGGCCGATCACGGGGAAGATGCCGGGCATGATCTTGATGTCGTCGGGTTCGCGGCCGTACGCCACGGCGCGGCCCTTGATGTCGCGGTAGAACGCCTGGGCTTCGTCGAAGGTCTGGTGGGCCACGAAGATGACTTCGGCGGTGCGCGCCGCCAGGTCGCGGCCGGCGGGCGAGGCGCCGGCCTGCACCACCACCGGCCGGCCCTGCGGCGAACGCGACACGTTCAACGGCCCGCGCACCGAGAAATGTTCGCCGCGATGGCGCAGCGGATGCAGCTTGGCGGGGTCGAAGTACTGGCCGCTGGGCTTGTCGCGCAGGAAGGCGTCGTCTTCCCAGCTGTCCCACAGCCCCAGCACCACGTCGTGGAACTCGGCGGCGCGGGCGTAGCGGCGGGCATGCTCGACGTGCTCGTCCAGGTTGAAGTTCTGCGCCTCGCCCTGGCCGCTGGAGGTCACCAGGTTCCAGCCCGAGCGGCCGCCGCTGATGTGGTCGAGCGAGGCGAACTTGCGCGCCACGTGGTAGGGCTCGTTGTAGGTGGTGGAGACGGTGGCGATCAGGCCGATCTTCTCGGTCACGGCGGCCAGCGCCGACAGCAGCGTCAGCGGCTCGAAGTGGTCGCTGCGGGCGGTGCGCGACAGCGACGCCAGGTCGGTGTTGCGCACGCCGACCGAGTCGGCCAGGAAGATAGCGTCGAACTTGGCGGCCTCGGCGCGCCGCGCCAATTCGGCGTAGTGGCGGAAGTTGACCGGCGCGTCGGCCTGGGCTTCGGGATGGCGCCAGGCGGCGATGTGGTGGCCGGTCTGCATCAGGAAGGCGCCGAGCTTGATCTGGCGCGTGGAACGGGTCATGGCAATGACTCCAGCAATAGGTGGGACGGCAACGCGGCGCGCGCCGCCGGGAAGCGGAACGTAACGGTCACCAGGCCATCCGCAGCGAGGCCAGCGACGGCAGCGCCGGCACGCCGCCGCGGGCGTCGGCGCCCAGCGGCGGGCTGTCGTCGGCGGGCGCGCCGTCCGGCTCCAGGAAGTCGGACAGCACGTCGTCGCGCAGCCGGATGAAGCGCGGGTCGCTGCGGTTGCGGGCGTGCGGCAACGGCACGTCGACGATGCGGCGGATGCGCCCCGGGCGCGGCTGCATGATGACCACCCGGTCTCCCAGGTAGACCGCTTCCTCGACGTCGTGCGTCACCAGGATCATGGTGATGCGCTCCTTCTGCCAGATGCGCTGCAGCTCGGTCTGCAGCCGCGCCCGGGTCAGCGCGTCGAGCGCGCCGAAGGGCTCGTCCAGCAGCAGCACGCGCGGCCGGTTGACCAGGCCGCGCGCGATCGCCACGCGCTGCGCCATGCCGCCCGAGATCTGGTGCGGATACGACTGCTCGAAGCCCTCCAGCCCCACCAGGGCGATGTGTTCGGCCACCCGGTCGCGCTTATCGGCGCTGGAGATGGCGGCGTTGCGCAGCCCCACGGCGATGTTCTGCGCCACCGTCAGCCACGGGAACAGGCGGTGGTCCTGGAACACGATGCCGCGTTCCGGCCCGGTGCCGCGCACCGGCTCGCCGCCCAGCGTGATGGCGCCCTCGTAAGCGTCGTCCAGCCCCAGGATCAGGCGCAGCAGGGTGGATTTGCCGCAGCCGCTGGCGCCGACGATGGAAACGAACTGGCCGGCGGGGATGTCCAGGTCCACGCCCGTGAGCACCTGCAGCACGCCGCCCTCGGCCTGGGCGCTGGGATAGCGCTTGCCGACCGCCTGCAGTGACAGGTCCAACGAAGTAGGTTGAGTCATGCCTGAGTTTTCCTGCGGTTATTGGTCCTGGCCGCGCAAGCGCGCGAGCCGCCGTTCGGCCACGCGGGCCAGGGCATTCATGAGCCAGCCGATCACCCCGACCACGAACATGCCGAAGATCACCAGGTCCATCTGGAAATGTTCGCTGCCCTCGATCAGCAGGTTGCCGATGCCGACGCCCGCCACCAGCAGGTATTCGGCGCCGATGGTGGCCAGCCAGGAATAGATCAGCGCCAGGTAGACGCCGGTGAAGATGGCGGGCGCGGCGGCCGGCAGCACCACCTGGGCGAAGGTCTGCCAACGGCTGTAGCCGTAGACCCGCGCCACCTCCAGCAGCTTGGGCGGCGCGTTGCGCACGCCGTCGCAGGTGTTGACCACCACCGGCACCAGCGCCGCCAGCGACAGGAACACCACCTTGGCGGTGTCGCCCAGCCCGAACCACACCGAGATCAGCGGGATCCAGGCGAACAGCGAGATCTGCTTGAAGGTGTTGAAGCTGGGCCCCACCAGCCGGTTGAACACCGGCGACAGGCCCAGCAGCACCCCCAGCAGCAGGCCGGACAGCGTGCCGATGGCGAACCCGGTCAGCTCGCGGCCCAGGCTGGCGCCCAGCGCGCGCCACAGCTTGCCGCCGACGATCTGGTCGGCGGCGGTGGCCAGCACCTTGCCGGGCGACACCAGCAGGGCCGAGTTCACCAGGTCGGCGCGGGCCAGCAGCCACCACAGCGCGATCGCCGCCACCGGCAGCACCAGGCCGCGCCAGCGGCCGCCGCCGCGCACGGCCAGCGGTTGCGACAGCGCCAGCTCGGCCGCGTCGCGCGAGACAGGCGTCGGCGCGCTCATGGTTGCACCTGCGGGGCCGTGGCGGCGCCGCGGCGGCCGTGGATCAGGCGGGTCTCGGCCCAGTCCAGCAGCCGGTCGATGGCGTAGCCGATGGCGCCCACCACGATCACCGCGGCCATCACCAGGTCCAGCTGGAACAACTGGCGGCCGTAGACGATCAGGTAGCCCAGGCCCTCGCTGGAGGCCACCAGTTCGACCACCACCAGCGACAGCCAGGCCTTGGTGAAGCCCAGCCGCAGGCCGGTGAAGAGCGTCGGCAGGGCCAGCGGCACCACCACCTCCAGCACCTCCTGGCGCCGGCTGTAGCCATAGACCCGCGCCACTTCGCGCAGCGCCGGGCTGGCCTGGCGAAAGCCCTGCAAGGTGTTGAGTGTGACCGGCACCAGCGCCGCCTTGGCGATCAGGATGTACTTGAGCGGTTCGCCGATGCCGACGATCAGCAGCACGAACGGCAGCCAGGCCAGCACCGGGATCTGCACCAGCGCGTTGAAGGTCGGCAGCACGTAGGCCTCGAGCCGGCGAGACAGGCCCATCGCCGTGCCCAGCAGCAGCCCCAGCAGGCTGCCCAGCGCGAAGCCGACCAGCACCCGCTGCAGGCTGGCGCGGGTGTTCAGCCACAGGTCGCCGCTGGTGGCCAGGTCGCGCAGGGTGTCCCAGACGAAGGCGGGCGGCGGCAGCACCTGCGGCGAGATCCAGCCCTGACTGGCGCCGGTCTGCCACAGCGTCAGCAAGGCCAGCGGCAGCAGCCAGGGCGCGGCGGTCCAGGCCGCCTGGCGCGCCCAGGCCGGCGCCGGGGCCAGGCGCGGCAGGGCGTGATGGGAAAGAGAGGCCATGGCGCGGTCCCGTCAGCGCGCGGCGGCCTGGGCCGGGCCGGCCACCGGCTTGCCGGCGGCGTCGAACGCGGTCCAGTAGCGCTCCAGCCCCTGGGCCTTGAGCGCATTCTGCAGGTAGCGCGGATCGAACCAGCCGTCCAGCGAGACCTCGCGGCGGATCAGCTTGAGCTTGGCGGCGTCGGCCACCACCGCCTTGTAGCGGGCGATGATGAAGTCGTCGATCAGCGGCGAGTTGCGCGCGGCCAGGTCCTGCTTGTCGAACTCGGCCGCCCACGAGGCGTAGGGCACGCCGCTCTTTTCCCAGATCTTGAAGAGCGCGTCGCGGTTCTTCTCGTCGGATGACCACTGCGCGGCGCGCACGAACACGTCCACCACCTTCTGCACCTGGGCGGGGTTTTCGCGCTCGAAGTCCTCGCGCACCAGCAGCGAGGCCTGGCGGGTGTAGGCGGGGTCCTGGCCCTGGGTGCTGTAGATGACCTTGGCCAGGCCCTGGTCGCGAACCTTGAACCATTCGTAGCCGCCGAAGGCCGCGTCCACGCCGTTGGACACCAGCGCCGCCTGGGCGCTGCCGGCATCCAGGTTGACGCCCTTGATGTCGCGCTCGGCCAGGCCATGCGCGGCCAGCACGTTGATCGCCACCAGGTGGCCGTTGGTGCCGCGGAAGATCGACACCTTGCGGTCCTTCAGGTCCTCGATGGACTTGAGCGGGGAATTCGGCGGCGCCACCAGGTACAGGTTGTTGCGCGCGCCGCTGACCAGCAGCAGCTTGGTCTTCAGGCCGTTGGCGCGGCCCACCACCTGCGGCAGGTCGCCCTGGTAGGCGAAGTCGATCTGCTTGTTCGACAGCGCCTCGTTGACGGCCGGCCCGGCGCCCTTGAAGAACAGCCACTCGACCTTGACGCCGTCGGCGGCGAAGGCCTGCTCCAGCCACTGGTTGACGCGCACCACGCCGCCCGGCGAGCCGCCCCAGGTGATCGGGTCGCCGCCGCCGGCGGTGGCCACGCCGACGCGGATGACGTCGGCGGCCCGGGCGCTGCCGCCCCACGCCGCCAGGGCCACCAGGCCCAGCGCGGCAACGCGTTTACTCAGGATCATCAATGACTTCATGGAAAAAGGCTCGTTCAGGAAGGAATCGGGCAGCGGGCCGGCATCACGCCGGCCCGCTGGCAGGCAAACCACGCACGGGCAGGATCAGGCGGCCGCGCGGGCCGGCGCGGCGAGCTTGCGCTCGATGGCGGTGCCCTGGAAAAAGGCCGGATTGGCCTCGGTGTAGAAGCGGTAGGGGTTGCCGAACCCCAGCGCCTTGAAGTCCTGCGCGCTGATCACGCCCTGTTCGACCAGGTCCCAGCTTTCGGCCAGCGGCGCGGTCAGGTCGGGCACGTCCCAGTGGCCGATGTCCGAGGACCAGATGGCGTTGATCTTCACGCCGAGCGGATTGACCTTGTCGTTGAACGCCGCCGCCACGGTGCGGTCGTCGGATTCCGAGCCGAAGTAGAAACTGTCGACCCAGCGCTTGCGGATGTCCTCGACCGACTCGATGCCGGCGGCGGCGAAGTCGTCCAGTTCGTCCGGATGCGGGTCGCGGCTGTGCGGCAGGGCCGAGATGCCGAGGCTGTCGCGCAGCAGCTGCTGCGGGTCGATGTCGCGGCCGCGGATGAAATCGGCGCCGTAACGCTGGAACAGCTCGTGCAGCAGCGCCACGTCGGCGTTGGCCGGGTTGTAGTTCTGCACCGCCGCGCGGTTGCGCTTTTCCCAGCGGTCCACCAGGTGGGTGTAGACGTGCGAGCCCCAGTCGGCACCGCCTTCCAGCAGCGCCACGCGCAGGTTCGGAAAGCGCCGCGTGACGCCGCCGAAGAACAGCGCCTTGGCGAAGGCCTGCGAGCCATCGGCGAAGTGGCCGATGTGGTTGAACATGTAGTTGCTGATGGAATGGCGGCCAGTCCAGCCCTGGCTGCCGTAGTGCGTGGTGACCGGCACGCCCAGCTCGACCACCTTGGCCCAGAACGGGTCGTAGTCGTACTCGCTGTCGATGCCATAGAAGTCGATATAACTGGCGTGCTTGGCGATCTCGGGATAGTCGGCGGCGGGATACTTGCGCGCGATCGCCTTGATCGGCCGCTTCACGCCGCCGGCGATGTTGATGACCTTCAGCCCCAGGGTCTTGACCGCGAACTCAAGCTCCTCGATGCCTTCCTGCGGGGTGTTCAGCGGGATGCCGGCCACCGGCGTCAGGCGGTCGCTGTACTTGCGGTACTGGTCGGCATGGAAGTGGTTGATGGCGCGGTGCAGCGGCTGGCGGAACTCGTCGCCCGCGGCCAGCGGCGCCAGCACGTCGTTGGGGAACAGCACGGAGTAGTCCGCGCCTTGCTCGGCCAGGCGCTCGTTGAGCAGCTCGGGCAGGGTATAGGTGGCCAGGTCCAGCGTGTTGCGCGTGACCCGCGCCCACCAGGGCGAGCGCAGGGTGCGGTTGTCCTGGCGCTCGGCCGGCGTCTGCTGGTACCAGTCCTTGCCGCCGCTCTTGGTGGCGAAGCGCGAGCCCAGCGCCTTGCGCAGCGCATCCACCAGCTTGCCGCCGCCGTAGTGCTGGACATAGTCCTCCAGGACCGGCGCGTAATCGTTGACGTGCACGTCGGTGTCGATCACCGGGTAGTCCAGGGTCGCCTTGACGGCGGCGGACCGTGACGCGTGGCTCGGGTGCAAAGGCTGGTTCATGCTGGCGCTCTCCGTAGGTCGTATCGCGAGGCGCAGGGGAAGTCCCTGCTTGCCTGGCAAACATTACGGGAGCGCCGCGCGGCGCCCAACGAAGGATTGGTTGTTTAGTTGTGCGTCATGACCAAATAACCGCGCGGCTGGTCCGGCTTCAGCTGCCCCGGCGCGAAGTCAGCCACTGCGACGGCAGCAGCGCGTGGTTGACGATGCGCACTTCGCCGATGCTGCCGAAGAAGCCGTCGGCGCGCGCGCCGTCCCACGAACCGGCGCCGATCACCCACGGCATGTTGGCGGCCAGCGTCGCCAGGCCCGGCGCGTCCGAGGTGTTGCGCAGCACCGGCGCGCCCTCGACGTACAGGATGGTCTCGTGGGTGGCGTTGTCGTTGACGATGGCCACGTGCATCCATTTGTCGGCGATGATCTCGCCGGACCAGTTGGTCTTGGCGTCGCGGGCGCCGGTGCGCTCGGGCACCACTTCCCACTGGATCTCGCGCAGGCTGGAGATAGCGAACAGCAGCGGCGGCGATTCGGGGTCGCCGCCATTGAAGCCGGGCAGGTCGCCGCGCTTGCCGTCGCGCGTCATGATGTTCATCCACGCATGCTTCTGCGCGGTCCAGTCGCGGTCGATCTTGATGAAGGCCTCGACGGTATAGCCGTTGGGCACCGTCTCGGCGTTCAGCGCGGCCGTGGTGGCGGTGGTGAAGTAGCTCATGCGCGGGGTGTTCTTGTCGGTGTTCAGGAAGCGCACCGAACCGGGCGCGGCCGACAGGTAGTGGTGGTCGTTGGACCAGACCACGTCGCCCAGCTGCGCGCCGACCACGCCGTCGATGTTCAGCGCCGCGCGGCTGACCGGGTTGTTGCCGGTGCGGTCCTGGATCACCTGGCCCACCGGCACCGGCTGGCCATCGGCGCCGCCGAAGAAGCGCCAGTGCGCCAGCGTGCCAGACACCTGCGGGTAGTCCTCGCTGTCGGCCGCGGGCTTCTGCGTGGTGATGGCCGGGTCGGTGTAGTTGGCCAGGATCAGGGCGCGCGCCTGTTCGACCAGCGACGTGTGCGTGGGCGCGGCGGCCTTGAAGTCCTTGTTGAAGCGGGCAAAGCGCTTGGCGAAGTCCATCTTGATGGTGAACTCCTCGTTGGCGCCGGTCAGCACCGCCTGGTCGAAGGCATTGAGCGTGGCCTTGGGCTTCTGCGGCACCCACGGCGAGAACGACAGTACGCGGATCTCGTTGTCGCTCAGGTCGAACTCGTACAGGCGCATCAGGCCGTTGCCGCCCTGGTAGGCCATCTGGTAGTCCACCACCATTTCCTCGACCGGATTGCCGAAGGCGTTCATCTTGGTCAGGTGGGCCGCGCCGTGGTAGTGGCCGTTCAGCGTCATGAAGATCTGGTCGTTGTCGCGGATCAGCTTGTCCCACAGCATCAGGCCATAGGGCACTTCCAGCGGGCTGATGCCGTCCTTGTCGATGTTGAGCAGCTGGTGGTTGACCAGGATCACCGGCAGCGTCGGGTTGGCGCGGATCACCTGGTTGGCCCAGGCCAGCCCGGCGTCGGAAATGCGCCACGACAGCGACAGCACCATGAACTTCTGGCCCTCGGCCTGGAAGATGTGGTACTCGTGGAAGCCGCTGGGATCGCGCCCGCCGAAGGTGGCCTGCTTGCTGGCGCGGTCGGTACCGAAAGTCTGCAGATAGGGTTCCGCGGCCAGGTTGCGCTGCGCGTCGGTGGCGCTGCCCTGGCTGCTGGGGTCGACGTAGTCGCGGTCCAGGATGACGTCGTGGTTGCCCGCCAGGATCGAATACGGCACCTTGGCGTCTTCCAGGATCTTCATGGCCTTGCTGGCCACGGTCCACTGGTCGGGCTTGCCCTGCTGGTCGACCACGTCGCCCAGGTGGATCAGGAACGGAATGTCGAGCGACTTGGCGTGGTCGGCGACCCACTGCGTCTGGGCCTTGTAGGGCTCGCTGCCGTACTTGCGCATGAACTGCTGGTTCTCGGCGTCGGTGGCATAGCGCGAGTAGAACTGCGTGTCCGGCAACACCGCCACGGCGAAGCTGGAAATGTTCCTGGGCG
Organism: Achromobacter sp. 2789STDY5608621; assembly: GCF_001299375.1. Lineage (NCBI taxonomy): Bacteria > Pseudomonadati > Pseudomonadota > Betaproteobacteria > Burkholderiales > Alcaligenaceae > Achromobacter > Achromobacter sp. 2789STDY5608621. The sequence goes on from NZ_CYTU01000010.1 coordinate 131,348, forward strand.
GCGGCGCGGGCGTCGCGGACGTGTCGTCGTCCTCGCTGTCGCTGGCGCAGGCCGACAGCAGCAGCGAGCCGCCCACGGGCATCAGCGTGGCGCCGAGGCCGGCCTTGAGCAGGCTGCGCCGGCGCGGGTCCGCCGCCATCGGCAGGTTGTTGGAAGTCTCGGCAAGCTCATGATTGCCGTCATGTTTGTCGTGCGCCATCTATACCGCCCATCGGTCAAAAAAGGGGGAAGCTTAGAAACGCCGAATGACGGATGTGTTAACCCTGCGTGAAGATTCTGCTTCGCGTCGCGGCGACGCGCGCCGGCGGGCGGCTTATAGCCATATAGCGCCAGGTTGGTTCGCCTGGCCGCCAGGGCGCGCTATCTTTTTCGTTTCGGCGAAAACAGGGTTCTTGTCATGCCAGCGCAACGTCAACTCAAGCTGGGCGCGTTCATGCGCCCCGTCAGCATCCACACCGGCGCCTGGCGCTACCCCGGCGCCCAGCGCGACGCCAATTTCAACTTCGAGCACCTCAAGCGCTACGCCCAGGCGCTGGAACGGGCGCGCTTCGACGCGTTCTTCATGGCGGACCACCTGGCGCTGCTGAACATGCCGATCGAGGCGCTCAAGCGCAGCCATACCGCCACTTCGTTCGAGCCGTTCACGCTGCTGTCCGCGCTGAGCCAGGTGACCGAGCGGCTGGGGCTGGTGGCGACCGCGTCGACCACCTTCGACGAACCGTTCCACGTGGCGCGGCGCTTCGCCTCGCTCGACCACCTGAGCCAGGGGCGCGCCGGCTGGAACATCGTGACCACCTCCAATCCCGACGCCGCGCTCAATTTCGGCCGCACCGAACAGCCCGACCATGCCCGGCGCTATGCCCGCGCCCGCGAGTTCTACGACGTGGTCACGGGCCTGTGGGACAGCTGGGCCGACGACGCCTTCATCCGCGACGCCGACAGCGGCATCTATTTCGATCCGGCGCGCCTGCGCACGCTGGATCACCGCGGCGAACACCTGTCGGTGCGCGGACCGCTGCACATCGCGCGGCCGGTGCAGGGTTGGCCGGTGATCGTGCAGGCCGGCGCCTCCGAGCCCGGCCGGCAGCTGGCGGCGGAGACCGCCGAGGTGGTGTTCGCCGCGTCCGGCACGATCGAGGATGGCCAGCGCTTCTACGCCGACGTCAAGGGGCGCATGGACGCCTTGGGGCGCGACCGCGACCATCTCAAGATCCTGCCCGGCGTGCTGGTGGTGGTGGGCGACACCGAGGGCGAGGCGCGAGCCATCCGGGCGCGCCTGGACAGCCTGGTGCACTACGAAAGCGCGATCGCCTCGCTGTCGGTCGCGCTGGGCTGCGACGCCTCGCGCTTCGATCCGGACGCGCCGCTGCCGTCGTTGCCCGAGACCAACGCCAGCAAGAGCAGCCAGGAGCGCGTGCTGCGCCTGGCCGAGCGCGAATCGCTCACGGTGCGCCAGCTGGCGCAGCGCCTGGGCGGCTATGGCGGGTTGGCGATGGTCGGCACCGCCGCGAGCATCGCCGATCAGATGCAGGAATGGCTGGAGACCGAGGCATCCGACGGCTTCAACGTCATGTTCCCGTGGCTGCCCGGTGGCCTGGACGCTTTCGTCGGCCAGGTCGTGCCGGAACTGCAGCGGCGCGGCATCTTCCGGCGCGAGTACGAGGGCCGCACCCTGCGCGAAAACCTGGGGTTGCCGCGTCCGGCCAACCGCCATTTCACGCCGTGACGGACGCCGAGATCAGTGCGTCGGCGCGGGACGGGCTTCGCCCCGGCGCCGCTCCATATAGGTCTTCACCACCAGCGTCAGCAGCGCCATGCAGGCCAGCAGCGCCGCCGCGGTGAAGGCCGCGACGGTCTTGTAGTCGTCGTTGAGCTGTTCGATCAGCAGCGGCAGCGTCAGCGTCTTGCCGCGGATCGCGCCGGCCACGACCGACACCGCGCCGAACTCGCCGACCGCGCGCGCATTGGTGATGACGGCGCCGTACAGCAGCCCCCACTTGATGTTGGGCAGCGTCACGCGGCGGAAGATCTGCCAGCCGTTGGCGCCCAGCGTCAGCGCCGCCAGCTCCTCTTCCTGGCCTTGCGCCTGCATCAGCGGGATCAGCAGGCGCGCCACGAACGGCGAGGTCACGAACACCGTCACCATCAGGATGCCGGGCCAGGCGAACATCAGCTGCACGCCGTGGCCGCCGAGCCAGCGGCCGAAGAGGCCTTCCAGGCCGTACACCACCAGGTAGCACAGCCCGGCCACCACCGGCGAGGTGGCATAGGGAATGTCGACCAGCGCCACCAGCAGGCGGCGGCCGCGGAAGTCGTAGCGCGTCACGCACCAGGCCAGCAGCACGCCGAACACCAGGTTGATGGGCACGCTGACCACCGCGGCCAGCAAGGTCAGGCCGATGGCCGCGCGCATGTCGCTGGCGCCCAGGTTCTGCAGCAGGGCGTCGAAGCCGCCGGCGATCACCCGGGCGAAGATCAGGGCCAGCGGCAAGGCCAGCAACAGCAGGGCGGCGAGCAGGCCGGCGCCGATCAGCAGGCGGCGCGGCCAGGGGGAAGGGCGCGTCATGGCTCAGATCCCCGGCACGCGCTGCCACGGCAGCAGGCGGCCCTGCAGCACCTGCAGGGCGAACAGCAGCAGCAGGGAGGCCGCCAGCACCACGGTGGCGATGGCGGCGGCGGCGGGGTAGTTGTATTCGGCCAGGCGGCTGAAGATCATCAACGACGTCACCTCGGTCTTGTAGGGAATGTTGCCGGCGATCATGACCACCGCGCCGAACTCGCCCAGGCTGCGGATGAAGGCCTGCGAGCCGCCGGTGAACAGGGCCGGCACCAGCGCCGGCAGCAGAATGCGCCAGGCGGTCTGGCCCGGGCTGGCGCCGAGCGTGCGGGCGGCTTCCTCGTATTCCGCCCCGATGTCGGCCAGCACCGGCTGCACCGAGCGCACCACGAACGGCAGGCTGGTGAAGATCATGGCGATCACCAGGCCCGGGAATGCATACGAAATCTTGATGCCCAGCGGCGCGAACCATTGGCCGACCCAGCCGCCCGGCGCCAGCAGCACGGAGAGGGTCAGGCCGGCCACGGCCGTGGGCAGCGCGAACGGCAGGTCGATGGCGGCGTCCAGCAGGGCCCGCCCGGGGAAGCGGTAGCGCACCAGGATCCAGGCCAGCAACAGGCCGATGACCAGCACCACGGCGGTCGAGTAGAACGCCGCCAGCAGCGTGACGCGGTAGCTGGCCAGCACGCGCGGATCGGTGACGGCCTGCCAGTACTGGCCCCAGCTCATCTGGCTGCTGTAGAGCGGCAAGGCCGACAGCGGCAGCAGGATCACGAGCGTGATGAACAGGCTGCTGACGCCGAAACTGAGGCCGAAGCCGGGCAGGACGGGATGCTGCCGGAAGAACGTGGACATGCGGACCTGAACGTAAAAGCGCCAGCCACCCTCGCGGGCGGCCGGCTGACGAGACGGAAGGCGGGGATCGACGCGGCGCGTCAGCGGCCGGCGCCCAGCAGTTGGTCGAGCACGCCGTTGGCGGCGAAGTGGGTCTTGGTGATCTGGTCCCACGAGCCCAGCACGTCCTGCGGATTGATCAGCCGGATCGACGGAAAGCGGCTGGCCGCGGCCTTGACCGCCTCCGGGTCATGCACCCGGTAGTTGAAGTCGGTCAGCAGCTTCTGGATGGCGGGCGAGTACTGGAACTGCAGATAGGCCTCGGCGACCTTGCGCGTGCCTTTCTCGTCGGCCACCTTGTCGACCACCGCCACCGGGAACTCGGCCAGCACGCTGACCGGCGGCACCACCACCTCGAAGCCCTGCGCCTTGAACTCGTCGCCCTTGGCGATGTTGTTGACCTCGGATTCGAAGGTCAGCAGCGCGTCGCCCTGGTTGTTCTGGGCGAACGCCACGGTCGCGCCGCGTCCGCCGGTGGGGAAGCTTTCGACGTTCTTGAGCAGTTTGCCGACGAAGGCGCGGGTCTGCGCGTCATCGCCCTTGAACTTCTCGTTGGCGTAGAGCCAGGCGCCCAGGTACGAATAGCGCGCGTTGCCCGAGGTCTTGGGGTTCGGGAACACCAGCTTGACGTCGTCGCGCACCAGGTCGTCCCAGGTCTTGATGTTCTTGGGATTGCCCTTGCGCACCAGGAAGGCGATGGTGCTGTAGTAGGGCGAGCTGTTGTTGCCGAATTTCTTCTGCCAGTCGGCGGCGAGCAGCTTGTTCTGCGCCAGGATGTCGACGTCGGGCACCTGGTTGAAGGTCACCACGTCGGCCTTCAGGCCCTGGATGATCGACTGCGCCTGGCGCGAGGTGCCGGCGAACGACTGCTCGATCGTGACATCCTGCCCGGTCCTGGCCTTCCAGTCGGCCTGGAATTTCGGATTGATGGCGGCGAACAGCTCGCGCGCGATGTCATAGGAGGTGTTGAGCAGGGCCTGGGGCGCTTGCTGGGCTTGGGCGGCGCTGGCGGCCAGGGCCGTCAGCGTCAGGGCCGAGGCGAGCAGTCGTTTGAGCAAAGGGCTTCTCCGGATGAAAGACGCTACGCGGGAAACCCGCGGCCGGGGCGGAAGGCCCCGATACCGCATGATGCTTACGCCGGCCGGCGTTTGGAAATATTCAATTACCTTTAACTCATAGCCGCACGTTGTATCCGATGCGTCGCGTCCGCGCTTTCCGCTATGTGGCGGGGTCGCCGAGCGCGCGGGCGCGGCGCGGACCGCGCCGGCCTCACGGGAACGCCATCAGCGCGTCGCTTTCGGCGGGATCGGGCTCGATCAGCTCGACCCGTTCGGGCGCCATCTCCTTGACCAGCCGGATCAGCATGCGGGCGAACTCGCGCGCCTGCTCCGACGGCGCAAAGGCGCTGGGCAGCAGGAAGCCGTAGGGCATGGTCAGCCGCGGCTCGAAGTCGCGCAGCACGATGCCCGGCACGTTGGCCGCCAGGATCGGATCGGCCAGCGCAATGCCCATGCCCAGCGCCGCCAATTGGCAGGCCGATTGCCCGGACGAGGTTTCCATCACCAGCCGCAGCGGCAGCCGGCGCTTGGCCATCAGGTCGTCGATATGCTGGCGCAACAAGGTGAACGGACGCAGCGCGATGAAGGGCTCATCCTGGATGTCGTCGGCGCTGACCACCGCCTTGGCCGCCAGCCGATGGCCTTCGGGCATGGCGATCACCAGCCGCACCCGGGCGAAGGTGCGCGAGATGATGCCGGGAAAGTCGATCGGCAGCGCCGCCACGCCCAGGTCGAACTGCTGTCCGGACATCCACAAGCCGACGTCGACCCGCGAGCGCACCTCCAGCGATACCCGCGTGTGCGGATGGCTGCGCGCGAACTCGGCGATGGCGCGCGGCGTGACGCTGTAGGCGAAGTAGGGCTGGGTCAGGATGCGCAGCCAGGCGTCCTGCTTGTTGCGGATCGAGTCGGCGATGCGCGAGACCTCCTCGAAGCCGGCCAGGATGTGGCGCGTGCCTTCGTAGAAGCGCAGGCATTCCTGCGTCGGGATCAGGCCGCGGCCCTGGCGCAGGAACAGCGGAAAGCCGACTTCGTCCTCCAGCGCCGAGATCAGCCGGCTGATCTGCGGCTGGGTGCGGTGGATGCGGTGCGCGGCCTCGGTGACGCTGCCGGTCTCTAGCACGGCGCGCAGCGCCTGCAGGCGGTTCAGGCGCATAGGGATAAACCCGGATGGGCGGCGCGGGGCGCCATCGCGCGACCGGCGCCGCGCCAGAGGGAAAAGCGGGTGGGCGGCCGCGACACATTACAAAAGTGCATGAATCAATACTCCAAACGAAATTGACGCATGAATTCACGCAATCTTAGGATCATCCCACCTTCAATGAAAGAGGCGCGGCGTGAATATCCTCGACAAACCGGTTTCCGTGGGCGGACCCGCGGCACTTTTTCCCGATGACCGCAACGGCATCGAACAGCTCGACTGGAGCAACATCGGCGACGCGTTCCCGATCAAGCAGCGGCGGGCCTACCTGAACAACGCGTCGATCGGGGCGCTGAGCGTGCCGGTGGTGGCGGCGGTGAACCGCTTCATGGAGGACGTGCGCGACAACGGCCGCAACGCCTATCCCGAGTGGTGCCGCTACGCCGAGGAGACCATCAAGGCCCGCATCGGCCGCCTGATCGGCGCCCACCGCGACGAGATCGCCTACGTCAAGAACACCACCGAGGGGCTGGTGCACGTGGCCAACGGCTTTCCCTGGCGCGACGGCGACAACCTGATCCTGCCGGACATCGAATACCCGTCCAACGTCTACTGCTGGATGAAGCTGGCCGCGCGCGGCGTGACCATCCGCTGGGTCAAGAACCGCAACGGCCGCATCCTGGCGGACGACATCCGCAAGCTGATGGACGACCGCACCCGCCTGGTGTCGCTGAGCGCGGTGCAGTTCTCCAACGGCTTCCGGCAGGACCTGGAGGCCACCGCCAACCTGTGCCACGAGCGCGGCGTCTACCTGAACCTGGACGCGATCCAGTGGGCCGGTTCGCTCGAACTGGACGTCGAGAAGCTGGGCATCCACTTCCTCTCGGTGGGCGGCCACAAGTGGATGCTGGCGCCGATCGGCACCGGCTATTTCTACTGCCGCAAGAGCGTGCTGGGCCTGCTGGATCCGCCCAGCGTGGGCTACCACAGCGTCGACAGCACCGAGGACCACATGCACTACCTGCTGGAGTACCGGGCCAACGCCGGGCGCTTCGAGGAGGCCCTGGCCAACTTCACCGGCATCTGGGGCCTGGACGCCGCCGTGCGCATCCAGCTGGCGCTGACGCCGGCCCGGATCGAATCGCATATCCTGGAGCTGACCGATTACGCCAGCGCCGCGCTGCAACGCAAGGGCTACCAGGTCGTCAGTTCGCGCGCGCCGGGCGAGGCCTCGGGCAACCTGTCGTTCAAGCACCCGGGCCAGGACGCGCAGGAACTGGCGCAACGCCTGCGGGACGCGGGCGTGGACCTGGCGGTGCGCGGCGGCAACCTGCGCATTTCGCCGAGCTATTACAACGATTCCACTGAAATCGACCGCCTGGTCGAGGCGCTGCCGTCCTGACGGCGCGCCCGGCGAGCGGATAATCCAGAGCACAAGGGGTACAACATGACGTTCAAGCAGACCTGGCGCCGGATGGCGCAACTGGTGGGCGCGTGCGCGCTGGCGGCCGCCGCCGCGGGCGCGCAGGCGGCCGACACGCCCAAGCCGGGCGGCACGCTGCGCTATGGCACGGTGTCCGAAATCGTGTCGCTCGATCCGCACGTCTACGGCGGCAGCGCCTGGAAGGTGCTGATCGAGGCGCTCTACAGCCCGCTCGCGGGCTACGACAAGAGCGGCGCCATCGTGCCGCGCCTGGCGCAAAGCTGGGACCAGCCCGACGCCCGCACCATCGTGTTCCACCTGCGGCCCGACGTGGCCTTCCAGGACGGCACGCCGGTGACCGCCGACGACGTCAAGTTCTCGCTCGACCGTATCCTGGACCCGGCCACCGGCGCCACGCTGCGCTCGAACCTGCTGGGCGCCACCGTCACCGTGGTCGACCCCGCCACCGTCAAGGTCGAGAAGCCGTCGCCCGACGCCACCATGCTGAGCGTGCTGGCCCTGCCCGAGGCGGCCATCGTGTCGCGCAAGTGGGTCGAGAGCGGCGCCAACCTGAAGCTGTCGGCCAACGGCACCGGCCCGTTCCAGTTGAAGAGCTACGAACCCGCCGTGCGCGCCAGCCTGGTGCGCAACCCGCGCTATTTCGTGGCCGGGCAGCCGTACCTGGACGGCGTCGACTTCCGCATGATCAAGAGCGACGACGCGCGCGTCAACGCGCTGCGCAGCCAGTCGCTGGACATGATCGACTTCGTGCCGTGGAAGGACATCGACGTGTTGCGCCGCAATGCCGGCACCAAGATCGACACCGCCGGCGGCGCCTTCATGAGCGTCTGGTTCAACACCAGCAAGAAGCCGTTCGACGATGCCCGCGTGCGCCGCGCCGTGTCCTATGCCATCGACCGCGAAGCCGTATCCAAGGCCGCCTTCTTCGGCTACGGCAAGCCCATCTACGGCGCGCCGACGCCCGAGGATTCGCCGTACTACGACAAGTCGCTGGACGGCACCTACAAGCGCGACACCGCCAAGGCCCGCGCGCTGCTGGCCGAGGCCGGCTACGCCAACGGCGTGGACGCGTCGATGGTGGTGTTCCAGGGCCTGGGCATCTACACCACGATGGCGCAGGTGGTGCAGGCCAACCTGAAAGAGGTCGGCATCAACCTGAAGCTGGAGCCGGTCGAGTGGGCCACGCTGGTCGAGCGCAAGAACCGCGGCGACTACGACTCGATGATCTACGGCGTGTCGGTCAAGCTGCCCGACCCGGACGCCTACGCCTATTACCTGGGCGGCGATTCCAGCTACTGGGCCAAGCCGATCGGCTACCGCGATCCCGAGCTGGAAAAGCTGCTGGCCGAGGGCCGCGCGCTGACCGATCCCAAGGCGCGCCAGCCGATCTACCAGCAGGCCGAAAAACGCATCCTGGAGACCAGTCCGTGGGTGTTCGTGAGCTGGCGCGAGCAGGCCCAGGGCTACCTGCGCAAGGTGCACGGCTACACGCAGCTGGGCGGCGCGCTGAGCGAAAGCAGCCCGGGCATCTCGCTGCCCACCATGTGGATCAACTGAGGCCGGCATGCTGCCTTTCCTGTTCAGACGCCTGGCGTCGGCCATCGTCACCCTGGCGCTGGCGACGGGCGTGGTCTTCATCGCCATCCACCTGCTGCCAGGCGATCCGGTCGCCATCATGCTGGGCGACCAGGCCGGCAGCGATCCGGTGGCCGTGGCGCGGGTGCGCGCCCAGTTGGGCCTGGACCTGCCGTTGGGCACGCAGTTCACGCACTGGGCCGGCGCGCTGGCGCGCGGCGACCTGGGCGTGTCGCTGCGCACCGGCGAGCCGGTGGCCGACGAGCTGGCGCGACGCATTCCGCGCAGCCTGGAACTGATCGGCGCCGGCCTGCTGGTGGCCGTGCTGCTGGGGGTGCCGCTGGGCGTGGTGGCGGCGCGCTCGCGCGGCCGGCTGGCGGGCGCCGCGGCCTCGGTGGTGGCGGTGGCCGGCTTCTCGGCGCCGGTGTTCGTGCTGGGCATCCTGCTGGTGCTGCTGTTCAGCCTGGCGCTGGGCTGGCTGCCGTCGTCGGGCTTCGTGGCATTCTCGGACGATCCCGTGCAACACCTGCTGGCGCTGATCCTGCCATCGCTGACCATCGGCCTGAACTTCATGGGCGTGGTGGCGCGCATGACCCGCGCCAGCCTGTCAGACGTCATGGGCCGCGACTACGTCAAGCTGGCCCGCGCCAAGGGCCTGCCGCGCGGCAAGGCGATCCTGCGGCACGCGCTGCCCAACGCGCTGGTGCCGGTCATCGCCATCGTCGGCGTGCGCGCCGGCAACCTGCTGGGCGGCACCGTCATCATCGAGGCCCTGTTCGACTGGCCGGGCCTGAGTTCGCTGCTGGTGAGCGCCGCCTTTTCGCGCGACTATCCGGTGATCCAGGGCTCGCTGCTGGCCATCTTCGCCTTGTTCATCCTGATCAGCCTGGTCATCGACCTGGCCCAGGGTTTCGTCGACCCCCGCATCCGCAGGCCCTCCGCATGATCGCATTCCTTCGAGCTTCCAAGACCGGCGCGCCGGTGCAGCTGGCGCTGGGCTTCCTGACGGTGGTGGTGCTGGCCGCCGTCTTCGGGCCGGCGCTGGGGCTGGCCGATCCGTACCGCATCGACGCCGCCAATCTGCTGTCGTCGCCATCGTGGCGGCACTGGCTGGGCACCGACGAACTGGGCCGCGACCTGCTGGCCCGCGCGGTGTACGGCGCCCGCGTGTCGCTGTCGGTGGCCGCGGCCGCCGTGATCCTGGCCGGCGTGCTGGGCGTGGCGGTCGGCGTCGGCGTGGCCTTCCTGGGCCGCCGCGCCGAAGCGGCCGCCATCCGCGTGGTGGACGTGTTCGTGTCGCTGCCGGAGATCTTCGTGGCGCTGGTGGTGCTGGCCTTCATCGGCGGCAACCTGCCGACGCTGGTCGGCACCATCGGCGTGCTGTACGCGCCGCAGTTCGCCCGGGTCGCCTGGGGCGTGGCGCGCGGCATCCGGGCGCGCGAGCACGTGCTGGCCGCCAGCTCGCTGGGCGCGGGCACCGGCTGGATCATCTGGCACGAGGTGCTGCCCAACATGCGCTCCATCATCGCGGTGCAGGCCTCGTTCACCTTTTCCTTCGCGATGCTGCTGGAGGCGGGCCTGAGCTTTCTCGGCCTGGGCGTGCGTCCGCCGGTGCCGTCGTGGGGGCAGATGGTCGGCTCGCTCAAGGATTACCTGTTCACCAATCCGTGGCCGGTGCTGGTGCCGGCGCTGGCGCTGTTCTTCACGGTGCTGGCCGTCAACGTGCTGGGCGACTGGCTGCAGGACGCGCTCAATCCGGAGTTGCAACGATGAGCCCCGAAACGGATGTGCTGCTTTCCGTCAGGAACCTGACCGTCGATTTCGACACGTCCCAGGGGCCGTTCGCCGCCGTCAAGGGCGTGGACCTGACCCTGCGGCGCGGCGAGGTGGTGTGCCTGGTGGGCGAATCCGGCTCGGGCAAGTCGGTCACCGGCTTTTCCCTGATGGGGTTGGTGGACGCGCCCGGGCGGGTCGCCGCCGACGAGCTGCGTTTCGCGGGCCGCGACCTGCTGCGCGCCTCCGAGCGCGAACGCGACGCGCTGCGCGGCAAGGATATCGCCATGGTGTTCCAGGAGCCGATGACCGCGCTCAACCCCGGCCGCAACGTCGGCAGCCAGATCGCCGAAGTCATGCGCATCCATGGCGATATCGGCCGCCAGGCCGCCTGGGAGCGGGCGGTGGCGCTGCTGGAGCGGGTTGGCATCCGCGAGCCGGCGCAGCGCGCCAAGGCCTATCCGCACGAGCTGTCCGGGGGCATGCGGCAGCGGGTCATGATCGCCATCGCCTGCGCCTTGTCGCCCCGGCTGATCATCGCCGACGAGCCGACCACCGCGCTGGACGTGACCGTGCAGGCGCAGGTGCTGGAGCTGCTGTTCTCGATCCAGGCCGAGACCGGCGCCGCCGTGCTGTTCATCACGCACGACCTGGGCGTGGTGGCCGAGATCGCCGACCGCGTGGTGGTGATGCGCGCGGGCGAAGTGGTGGAGGAGGGCGACGTGGGCCAGATCTTCGGCCGGCCCGCGCATCCTTACACCCAGGCGCTGCTGGCCGCCGTGCCGGACGTCGACGCGCCGCGCGACCGCGGCCGCCGCCTGGCCCCGCGTCCGCGGGCCGCCGCACAAGGAACCCCGTCATGAGCGAATTCATTCTGCGCGCCGAAGGCGTCACCAAGGACTATGTCGCCGCCCGCGGCCTGCTGGGCCAGCCGACGCGGCTGGTGCGGGCGGTCAAGGGCGTCAGCCTGGCGGTGGCAACGGGCACCACGCTGGCGCTGGTGGGCGAATCGGGCTCCGGCAAAAGCACGCTGGGCCGCTGCATCGCCGGCCTGCTGCGGCCGACCTCGGGCCGCATCGAGCTGGCCGGCCACGACGTGAGCCAGTTGGCGGGCGGCCGGCTGATGGCGTTCCGGCGCCAGGTGCAGACGATCTTCCAGGACCCGTATTCCAGCCTCAATCCGCGCCGCCGGGTCGGCGACGCCATCATGGACGGCATGGTGATCCACAAGCTCTACTCGCCCGACGAACGCCACGACCGCATGCAGGCGCTGCTGGCGCGGGTGGGGCTGCGGCCCGAGCACGCGCAGCGCTTCCCGCACCAGTTCTCGGGCGGCCAGCGCCAGCGCATCGCGATCGCCCGCGCCCTGGCGCTGGAGCCGCGCTTCATCATCGCCGACGAGGCGGTGTCGGCGCTCGACGTCTCGGTCAAGGCGCAGGTGCTGGATCTGCTGGCCGACCTGCAGGCCGAGCAGGGGCTGACCTACCTGTTCATCTCGCACGACCTGGGCGTGGTTCGCCACTTCGCCGACCGGGTGGCCATCATGGCCGCGGGCGAATTGGTGGAAGAGGGCGAGTGCGACCGCATCTTCGAGGCGCCGGCGCAGGACTACACGCGCAGACTGATCGCCGCCGTGCCACGGCCCGATCCGTCGCGCCGCCGCCTGCGCCAGGCGGCCTGATCCGGGGCGCGGGCTTGATGCGGATCAAGCCCGCGCATCGGCCGCGGCCGTTGGCGCGCTTCCGAGCGTCCTACAAGGCTCCGCGCGCCTTTTTGACCGGATCCTGCGTGCTACCATCGGCGCCTTCGAGGGGATGCGAATGCAGACGGGCGCCAATACCGGGAGACGATGGACCGCGTTAGCCGCGGCGTTCCTGTTCGTGTTCCAGGCGCTGATCGCCTCCGCCGCCTTGCCCGGTCCCGGCGCCGCGCCGGGCGCCACCACCATCATCTGCACGGCCAGCGGCCCGCGCGTGATCACGCTGGACGCCGAGGGCGGCGTCACGCAGGACGCGCAGCAACACAGCGGCGCCTTGCCGCATTGCTGCTTCGCCGGCTGTGCCATGCTCGGCGCCGCCGCGTTGTTAGGGCTGCCGCCGCTGGCCTGGCGCCTGCCCCTGGTGCGGCAGGCGCTGCCGGCGCCCACCGTCGACATCCACTTCTCCAGCGCGCAGGCGCGATTGCCACGGCAGTCGCGCGCGCCGCCCGTCCTGGCCTGAACCCCACCCGTTTCCGTTGTTGCTGGCGCGCCTTGCTTGCGGCCCGCGCGGTCGCGCGCGTCCAGCCCGTTCAGATCCAGAGACTCTCATGCACAAGAACAAGGACATCCTGCGGGCGACCTGCCTGGCCACCGCCCTGGCCGCGTCGTTCCCCGCCTGGCCGCAGGCCACCGGCGCCGACGCCATCACCACCACCGATCCGGTGGTGATCACCGGCGTCGCCCCGAGCGCGCCGCTGACCTTCACGACCGACCCGAAGATCCCGCGCCAGCCGCTGCCGGCCAGCGACGGCACCGACTACCTCAAGACCATTCCCGGCTTTTCGGCCATCCGCAACGGCGGCACCAACGGCGATCCGGTGCTGCGCGGCATGTTCGGCTCGCGCCTGAACATCCTGACCAACGGCACCTCGATGCCCGGCGCCTGCCCGGCGCGCATGGACGCGCCCAGCTCGTACATCTCGCCCGAGAACTTCGACAAGCTGACCGTCATCAAGGGCCCGCAGACGGTGCTGTGGGGACCGGGCGCGTCCGCCGGCACCATCCGCTTCGACCGCGACACGCCGCGTTTCACCGAGCCTGGCGTGCGCTTCGACGGCAGCCTCGTGGGCGGATCAAACGGCCGCAACGACCAGGCCGCCGACCTGACCGTGGGCAACGACAAGGTCTACACCCGCATCACCGCCAACCATTCGCACGCCCAGGACTACAAGGACGGCGACGGCAACAAGGTGCCGTCGCGCTGGGACAAGTGGAACGCCGACCTGGCGCTGGGTTTCACGCCCGACGCCGACACGCTGTACGAGCTGACCGCCGGCACCGGCGATGGCAACGCGCGCTACGCCGGGCGCGGCATGGACGGCTCGCAGTTCAAGCGCGAGAGCTTCGGCCTGCGCTTCGAGAAGCGCAACCTGGGCGGCGTGCTGGACAAGCTGGAGGCGCAGCTCTACTACAACTACGCCGATCACGTGATGGACAACTACACGCTGCGCAAGCCGGACATGACCAGCTCGATGCCGATGGCGATGGCGGCGGACGTGGACCGCGCCACCTGGGGCGGCCGCATCGCCGGCACCTGGAACCTGGCGCCGGACCTGAGCCTGGTGACCGGGCTGGATTTCCAGCAAAGCCGGCACCGCTCGCGCAGCGGCACGGACACGGTCTCGTACCGCTCGCAGAGCTGGGTCAAGGATGCCAGCTTCGCCAATACCGGCCTGTTCGGCGAACTGACCTGGCACGCCACGCAGGACAGCCGGATCATCGGCGGCGCGCGGGTGGACTGGGCCTCGGCCAAGGACTTCCGGCGCGACAATGGCTCGATGATGATGCCGATGCCCAACCCCACGGCCGGCGAACGCCGCAACGAGACGCTGCCCAGCGGGTTCCTGCGCTACGAGCGGGACCTGGCGGACCTGCCGGCCACGGTGTACGTCGGCCTGGGCCACGCGGAACGCTTCCCGGACTACTGGGAGCTGTTCTCGCCGAAGCAGGGGCCCGACGGCTCGATCAACGCGTTCCGCGGCGTCAAGCCCGAGAAGACGACGCAGATCGATTTCGGCGCGCAGTACAAGACCGAGACCCTGGATGCGTGGCTGTCCGGCTACGCCGGCTATGTCGACGACTTCATCCTGTTCGACTACGCCAAGAGCCACATGGGCGGCATGCATGGCGGACACGGCAGCTCGACGCAGGCCGCCAACATCGACGCCCGCATCGCCGGCGGCGAGCTGGGGCTGTCCTACCAGGCGGCGCCGCGCTGGAAGCTGGGCGCGACGCTGGCCTACGCCTGGGGCCAGAACCGCAGCGACGGCCGCGCCTTGCCGCAGATGCCGCCGCTGGAAGCCAAGCTCAGCGCGGCCTATGACGACGGCACCTGGTCGGCCGGCGCGCTGTGGCGGCTGGTGGCGGCGCAGCGCCGCTATGCCCTGAACCAGGGCAACGTGGTCGGCAAGGACTTCGGCCCCAGCGCCGGCTTCGGCGTGTTCTCGCTGAACGGCGGCTACGCGGTCAGCAAGCAGGTCAAGCTGTCGCTGGGCGTGGACAACCTGTTCAACAAGACCTACGCCGAGCACCTGAACCTGGCGGGCGACGCCGGCTTCGGCTTTGCCGCCAACACGGCCTTCAACGAACCCGGGCGCACCTTCTGGGCGCGCCTGAGCTTCAAGTACTGAGCGCCGTCCGGATCCGCTTGAGATCCCGTTCCAGCTCGATGCGCATCGCTTTCAGCAACGCCCGCGCGTTTTCCGAAAGCGGTGTGCCGGGCCGGAACACCAGCAGGCAGGCAAAGCCGATGTCCAGTTCCAGCGGCTTGATGGTCAGCCCGCGCGCCAGGTAGTCCAGCGCCATGACCGGATGCACCAGGCCGATGCCGACGCCATGCAGGGCGAACTCGCAGACGGAATTGGAATAGGGCGTCTCCAGCACCGGCCGCAATGCCAGGCCCTGGTCGTGCAGCGCCGTCTCCAGGCGCCGGCGGCTGGCGTCCTCGGGGTTGAGCGCGATGAAGGCGTGCTCGGTCAGGTCGCGCAGCGTGATGCGTGGCCGCGCCGCCAGCTGATGGCGGCTGTGCATGGCGATCACGCCCGGCAGCCGCAGGAATTCCGAGTGTTCCAGGCCCGCCACCGACAGCTCGTCGGCCATCAGGCCGAAGTCGAGTTGCCCGGCCGTGACCTGCTGCAGCACCTCGCGCGAACTCATGATCTGGAACGACATCTGGATGCGGCGGTCCTGCAGGCCGAAGGCGGCAATGGCGCGCGGCATGAAGCCGGTGCCCAGCGCCGGCAGCGAACCGACCGCCAGGCGCCCGACGCCGAACGATTTCAGGCTGCGGATGCGGTGCTCGATCAACTCGAAACCGGCGAAGCAACGGTCCACTTCCTCCATCAGCGCGCCGGCCTCCTGGGTCGGCACCAGCCGGCCGCGCACGCGCTCGAACAGGCGCAGTTCCGACGAGGTTTCCAGCTTGCGGATGGCCTGGCTCACCGCCGGCTGCGAAATGCCCAGCAGGGTGGCGGCCTTGCTGGTGGTGCCGGCCTGCATCACGGCCCGGAAGACCTGGATCTCGCGCATGTCCATCTATAAGTCCCGCTTATTGACTAAGTTTTTTCGATTGTTGAGGCAATGGGGAGAAAGGCAGACACTGGCGCTGTTCCCGATCACTCCTAAGCTCAGCAAATAGATTAGATGAAAGCTATCAATCAGACTAATAGAGATTTCGCCAGTCTCTCGCCCTCGGTGCAGCGCGCCTCCACCGTGGTGTTCGACTCGCTGGACGCCTTCGTCAACCGCAAGCACCGCCAGCCCGACGGCTTCAGCTACGGCGTCACCGGCACGCCCACCGCGCGCCTGCTGGAAGACCGCATCGCCGCGCTGGAAGGCGGCCGCCACTGCGTCATCACGCCGTCCGGGGCGGCGGCGCTGATGACGGTGGTGATGGGCTTCGTGCGCGGCGGCGACCACCTGCTGCTGTCGGCGGCCTGCTATGGCGCGCTCAAGACTTTCGGCGAGAAATGGCTGGCGCACATGGGCGTGGACGTGGAGCTGTACGACCCGTCCATCGGCGCCGGCATCGAGGCGCTGATCCGCCCGGCCACCCGCATGATCTGCATCGAGGCGCCCGGCACCGTCACCATGGAAATGGCCGACGTGCCCGCCATCGCCGCCGCCGCTCGGCGCCACGGCGTGCTGACCATGATGGACAACACCTGGGCCAGCCCGCTGGGCTTCCAGCCGCTGGCGCACGGCGTCGATTTCAGCGTCGAGGCCGCCACCAAGTTCTTCGGCGGCCATTCCGACGTGCTGATGGGCAGCATCAGCATGAACGACGCCGGCCACTACGCCGTGCTGCGCGAGACCCAGAGCATCCTGGGCCAGCAGGTCAGCCCGGACGATTGCTTCCTGGTGCTGCGCGGCCTGGAGACGCTGGCGCTGCGGCTGCGCGCGCAGAGCGACGCGACGCTGCGCGTGGCCGAGTGGCTGCAAAGCCAGCCGCAGGTCGAGCGCCTGCTGTACCCGCCGCTGCCGTCGGACCCGGGCCACGCCCTGTGGCGGCGCGACTTCCGCACCAACGGCTGCCTGTTCTCGATGGTGCTGGCGCCGGCGCCCGAGGCGGCCTTCAACGGTTTCTTCGATTCGTTGCGCCATTTCGCCATCGGCGCCAGCTGGGGCGGGGTGCACAGCCTGGCGGCCTATTACCCGGCGGGGCTGCAGGCCGGCCGCGCCTTTCCGGCCACCGACCGGCCCATCGTGCGGCTGTCGATCGGCCTGGAGGACGTGGACACGCTCAAGGATGATTTGCGCACCGCGCTGGCGGCCTATCAGGCGCAACGCTGAGCGCGCGGCCGGGCGGGGCCGGGCGCGAGCCCGGCGCCCGGCCCACCCGGACGGCGCTTTGCGCCGAATCCCGTTCAACACACCGGCCGGCCGCGCATGGCCGACCGGCACGAAGCGCCCCGAGGCGCTCACCACATAGCAAGGGGAATTGCCATGTTCAGCTTCAAGCAGACTTACCGTTGTCTCGCCCTGGCCATCGCGGCCTGCGTCCCGGCCGCCGTGCCGGCCCAGGCCGCCGCCCAGTCCGCGGCGCAACCCGAGGCACAAACCGCGACACAAACCGCGACACAAACGCCCGCCGCCGGCGCCTCGCCGGTGGCGGCGGCCGTCACCCAGACCAACAGCCCCACGGTGGACCAGATCCGCGCCCGCGGCTATGTCATCTGCGGCTCCGGCCATGGCACCACCGGCTTCTCGGCGCCCGACAAGGACGGCAACTGGAAGGGCCTGGACGTCGACACCTGCCGCGCCATCGCCATCGCGGTGCTGGGCGACGCCAGCAAGACGCGCTTCGTGCCGCTGACCGGCCAGCAGCGCCTGACGGCCCTGCAGACCGGCCAGATCGACGTATTGCCGCGCACCACCTCGTGGACCCTGCGGCGCGACGCCAACGGCATCAACTTCACCTATCCGAACTACTACGAGTACGACGCCTTCATGGTGCGCAAGGACCTGGGCATCACGCAGACCAAGGACATGAACGGCGCCACCATCTGCGTGCAGACCGGCTCCACCAACGAGGTCACGGTGGCCGACCTGTCGCGCAAGTTCAAGCTGGGCCTGAAAACCGTGCTGTTCGACAACGTCGCGGCTTCGCGCCAGGCGTTCTTCTCGGGCCGCTGCGACGGCCTGATCACCGACGCCTCGGCGCTGGCGGCGGTGCGCGCGACCCAGGCGCAGAACCCCGACGACTACGTGATCTTCCCGGCCAGCGGCCACAGCGAGGCGCTGACGCCGTCGGTGCGCCATGGCGACGACCGCTGGTTCGACATCGTCAAATGGGTCATCCAGGTGCCGATCGCCGCCGAGGACATGGGCATCACCCAGGCCAACGTCGACGACATGCTCAAGTCCGACGATCCGCGCATCGCCCGCTTCCTGGGCACCGAGCCGGGCAACGGCAAGGCGCTGGGGCTGGATGAGCGCTGGGCCTACAACATCGTCAAGCAGCTGGGCAACTACGGCGAGATCTTCGAGCGCAACGTCGGCAAGAACAGCCCGATGAAGCTCGAGCGCGGCATGAACCGGCTGTATCGCGACGGCGGCCTGATGTACCCGTACGTCTTCAACTGACCGGCGCGCGAGTCTCATCATGTTCAAGCGACTCTGGTTCGACGGCCGGGGCCGGGCCGTCCTGGCGCAGCTGCTGATCGCCTGCGCCTTCGTCGGCACGGTGGGCTGGCTGGCCTGGAACGCCCACGCCAACCTGACCCAGCGCGGCATCGCCATGGGCTTCGACTACCTCGGCGAGGCGGCCCGTTTTCCCATCGCCGAAAGCCTGCTGGCCTACCAGCCCACCGACAGCTACGGCCGCGCCTTCCTGGTGGGGCTGGTCAACACGCTGTACATCTCGGCGCTGGTGATCGCGGCCTCGACGCTGCTGGGCTTCGGCCTGGCGCTGGCGCGCCGCAGCCGCCATCCGCTGGTGACGGGCGTGGCCACGGTCTACCTGGAAGCCGTGCGCAACACGCCGCTGGTGGTGCAACTGCTGTTCTGGTACAGCCTGGTGACGATCAATCTGCCGCCAGCGCGGCAGGCGTTGCAGCCGCTGCCCGGCGTGTTCCTGTCGGTGCGCGGACTGTTCTTTCCCAGCCTGTCGCTGCAGGGCGATACGCAGCCGCTGTGGTGGGCGCTGGGCGGGGCGGCGCTGCTGCTGTGGGGCGCGTGGCGCCTGGCGCGCCGCGCCGTCGCTCCGCGCATGCCATGGCGCGGCCTGGGCCTGCTCGCGGCGGTGGCGCTGGTGGCGGCCGCGGCGGGGTGGGGCGGCGCCTCGCTGCACGCCGACGTGCCGGCGCTGCGCGGCCTGAATTTCGCCGGCGGCAGCGCCTTCACGCCGGAGTTCACTGCCTTGCTGGTGGGGCTGACGATCTATTCGGCGGCGTTCTCCGGCGAGATCATCCGCGGCGGCATCGACGCGGTGCCCGCCGGCCAGTGGGAAGCCGCGCATTCGCTGGGCCTGAAACCCGGCGCCGCGCTGCGCTGGATCGTGGTGCCGCAGGCGCTACGCGTGATCATCCCGCCGATGACCAGCCAGTACCTGTCCATCATCAAGAACACCACGCTGGCGCTCGCGGTGGGCTACCCGGACCTGTCCTTCGTCATCACCACCACCATCAACCAGACCGGCCAGGCCATCGAGGGCGTGGCGGTGCTGATGGCGGTGTACCTGAGCATCAGCCTGAGCGTGTCGCTGTTCATGAATCTGTACAACCGCCGCATCCTGAGGACGCAACGCGCATGAGCCTGTCCCATCCTTCCTCCCTGCCGCCGCAGGCCCTGCGGCCGCCGCGCGAGCGCCGCGACAGCGTCTGGCACCGCCTGTTCGGCAGCGCCGTCAGCGCGGTCGCCAGCGTGGCCACGCTGGCGCTGGTCCTGGCCGCGGCCGGCAAGCTGCTGAACTGGGCGGTGCTGGACGCCGTCTGGCCGGGCGCCACGGGCGACGTCTGCCGCCAGGCCAGCGGCGCCTGCTGGGCATTCCTGGGCGAAAAGATGCGCCAGATCCTGTTCGGCATCTATCCGCCCGGCGAGCAATGGCGGCCCACCGTGGTCTGCCTGTTCATCCTGGCGATGACGGTGTTTTCGCTCAGCCCGCGCCAATGGCGCGCCCGCACGGCGGCGCTGTGGATCGTCGGCCTGGCGGCCGGCCTGCTGTTGATGCAGGGCGGCGTGTTCGGCCTGGCGCGGGTGCCGACCTCGTCGTGGGGCGGCCTGCCCATCACGCTGTTGCTGGCGGTGTGCGCGCTGGGCGCCGGACTGCCGCTGGGCGTGCTGCTGGCGCTGGGACGCCGCGGCAGCCTGCCGACGGCGCGCTTCATCAGCATCGGCGTGATCGAGCTGATCCGGGGACTGCCGCTGGTCAGCCTGCTGTTCATGGCCTCGATCGTGCTGCCCATCATGCTGCCGGCCGGCATGACCATCGACAGCCTGCTGCGCGCCGGCATCGCGCTGACGGTGTTCTCGGCCGCCTACCTGGCCGAGGTGATCCGCGGCGGCCTGCAGGCGATCCCGCCCGGGCAGGCCGAGGCCTCGCGCGCGCTGGGCCTGTCGTGGTGGCAGATGACGCGGCTGGTGGTGCTGCCGCAAGCCCTGCGCAAGGTGATCGCGCCGCTCACCAATACCGCCATCGTGATGATCAAGAACACCAGCCTGGTGCTGATCGTGGGCCTGTTCGACCTGCTCAGCTCGGGGCGCGCGGCGCTGACCGACCCGGCCTGGCCCACGCCTTACGTCGAGACCTATCTCTTCATCGCATCGATCTATTTCTGCATCTGCTTCGGCCTGTCGCGCTACTCGATGTGGCTGGAGCACCGCTACAAAAAAGGGGAACTCCGATGACCACGCCTTCCGCCGCCACGCCGCCCGCCATCGCCATCGCCGGCATGCACAAGTGGTATGGCGACTTCCATGTGCTGCAGGACATCAACCTGCAGGTCCGCGCAGGCGAGCGCCTGGTGATCTGCGGGCCGTCCGGCTCGGGCAAGTCCACCATGATCCGCTGCATCAACCGGCTCGAACGCCACCAGCAGGGCTCCATCGTGGTCAACGGCGTCGAGCTGAGCGACGACCTGCGCGCCGTGGACGGCGTGCGCACCGACGCCGGCATGGTGTTCCAGCACTTCAACCTGTTCCCGCACCTGACGGTGCTGGAGAACTGCATCCTGGCGCCGACCCAGGTGCGGCGCATGCCGCGCGCGCAGGCGGTGGAGCTGGCCATGCGCTACCTGGAGCGGGTGCGCATTCCCGACCAGGCCGGCAAGTATCCCGGCCAGTTGTCAGGCGGGCAGCAGCAGCGCGTGGCCATCGCCCGCTCGCTCTGCATGCAGCCGCGCATCATGCTGTTCGACGAGCCGACCTCGGCGCTGGATCCGGAGATGGTCAAGGAAGTGCTGGACACCATGACCTCGCTGGCCGAGGACGGCATGACCATGCTGTGCGTGACGCACGAGATGGGCTTTGCCCGCAACGTCGCCGACCGGGTGGTGTTCATGGACGGCGGACGCATCATCGAGATGGGCGAGCCCGGCGCGTTCTTCGACAACCCCAGGCATGAACGCACCCGGGCGTTCCTGGAGCGCATCCTGCATTGAGGGCAGGGCGGCGCGAAAGATCGGGGCGGGGCGGCGATTTAGCGAGGCTTCAATTTATAATGAAACTCGTTCGTAATTGAAAATCACGCGGCCCGCGAGGCGGCGTACCCGCCATGGCCACTCAGGACCTGGATTACTCCGCCCCGATCGCCGTCGACGCCGTTGCCCGCACGCAGCTGCAACGCTTCTATGTCGACCACCATCCCTGGCTGCTGGGCTGGCTGCGGCGCCGCGTCGGCAACAGCAGCGACGCCGCCGACCTGTCGCACGACACCTTCCTGTGCCTGCTGGGCGAGGGCCGGCGCGACGCCATCCGCGAAGCCCGGCCGTTCCTGGCCACCATCGCCCGCCGCCTGATCGCGCGCCGGCGCCACAAGGCGGCGCTGGAAGCCGCCTACCTCGAAGCGCTGGCCTGCCTGCCGGTCCCGACCGCGCCGTCGCCGGAAAGCGTGGCGCTGGCGGTGGAAACGCTGCAGCAGCTCGACCAGGCGCTGGAAGGCCTGCCGCAAGCGGCGCGCAGCGCTTTCATCATGGCGCACATCGAGGAACTGACCTACGCGCAGATCGCCGAGCGCCTGCGCATCTCGCCCAGCACCGTCAAGAAATACCTGATCCGCGCCAACGCCCACTGCCTGTTCGCGCTGGCGGCGTGAGGGCCGGGCCGGACCGCCGGCGGGCGGCCCGGAGCGTCGTCGTCAAAACTCCGTCGCCACCGACAGCCACAGCGTGCGCGGCATGCCGCTGATCAGGTAGCCGGTCGGATTGGCCTCCCAATAGTGCTTGTCGAGCAGGTTGGTCACGGTCGCGCGCAGCGTCACGTCCTTGCCCGCCACGCGGGTCTTGTAGCGGCCGCCGAAGTCGTAGCGCGTCCAAGCCGGCACGCGCTGGCTGTTGTCGGCGCTGAGATAGGCCTGGCTGGTGTGGATGGCCCGGCCCATCAGGGTCAGCCCCGGCGCGAACGGCGTATCCCATTCCAGCGTCAGGTTGGCCTGCAGCTCGGGCGCGCCGACGGCGTGGCGGCCGTCATTCAAGCCGCCCTGGGTCTTGCGCTGTTTCGCATCCAGCCAGGTGACGCCGCCCAGCAGGCGCACGCCGCGCGCCAGTTCGCCAAAGCCGTTCAGCTCGACGCCCTGGTTGCGCTGCTCGCCATTCAGGCTGTAGACCTTGGACACCGGATCGACGATGCCGCCCGGCACGCGGATCTGGAACAGCGCCAGCGACGCCCCGAAGGCGCCGAAGTCGAGCTTGCTGCCGATCTCGTACTGCTTGGACTTGTAGGGCGCGAACACCTGGTCGGCGTTGGCGGCGTCGGCCGGCGGCGAGGCGCCGGCCGTCAGCGCCTCGATGTAGCTGGCGTACAGCGAGACCTGTTCCGTCGGCCGCACCACCAGCGCGGCCGAGGGCGTCGTGGCGCTCTGGTCGTAGCGGTTGGTGGCGTCGCCGGCCGGCGAGTACGAACGCGTGTTGACGTTCTGGCGGCGCGCGCCCAGGGTCAGTTGCACCAGGCCGTCCTTGACCGACAGGGTATCGGCCACGGCCACGCTTTGCAGGATGCTCAGGCTGGTCCTGGTTTCCGGCGAGTAGGCGATCGGCGCGCCCGGATCGGCCAGGCGCGCGGGGTGATAGATGTTGGTGGCGTAGTCCGCGTAGCGCGTCTGGCCCTGCCAGGTGCGCGATTCCAGCCGGTTGCCGCTCAGCACCAGCTGGTGCGTGACGGGGCCGGTCTCGATGCGACCGCGGATGCCGATCTCGCCCGAAGTGGCCTCGGTCTTGCCTTTCTGGTGGGTCGAGGTGGACAGCGCGTCGCCGTTGTCGCCGACGATGGTGGCGCCCGGCGCCTCGCGCTTGTTGTAGTCGAAGCGGTTGGCCCCGAACGCGCCGAACAGCGAGACCCGGTCGCTCAGGTCGTACTCGGCGCGCACCAGCCCGGTCAGGCTCTGCGCGCTGGACGTGTCGAAGCGCTGCGCCAGGTTGATCTTGGGATCGGGCGCGCCCGGCACCTTGACGCCCGGAGCGACCGTGTAGCCGCGCGCGGCGGCGCGCATCCAGTCGTCCTGGTAGACGATGTCGGCCGACAGCCGCAGCCGGTCGCCGCGATAGTCCAGGCCCAGCGAGCCCGAACCGTTCTGCGTCGACTGGCCGTCGATGCGCGGCTGGCCGCCGCGGAACGCGCCGTTCACGCGCAGGCCGTACTGGTTCTGGTCGCCGAAGCGGCGCCCCAGGTCCAGGTGGCCGCCCCAGCGCGAGTCGGACGCGTATTCCGTGGTGAAGCGCGTCAGCGGCGCGTCGTCGGCGCGCTTGGTCACGATGTTGACGCTGCCGCCCACGCTGCCCCACGGCAGCATGCCGTTGAGGAAGGCGCCGGCGCCGCGCAGCACTTCGATGCGCTCCACCGGGTCGGGATTGATGCGATAGGCCGGCACCAGGCCATACAGGCCGTTGAGCGCGATCTCGTCGTTGTCGACGCGAAAGCCGCGGATGGTCAGCGCGTCATAGCGGTTGCCGCTGCCGATCGAGGCGCGCACCGACGAATCGCTGGTGGTCAGCACGTCGGCGATGCTGCCGGCCTGCTGGTCCTGGATGGTCTGGGCGGTGTAGCTGGCGATGCTGAAGGGCGTGTCCATGTAGTCGGTGTTGCCCAGCAGGCCGAGGTGCCCGCCGCGCGCCACCTGGCCGCCGGCGTAGGCCTCGGGCAGCTCGTAGACCGAACGGGCGGTGACGGTCACGGGCGCCAGCGCGGTGACGGGCGCGTCGACGGCGGGCGTCAGCACGTAGCCCTGGTTGGCGCGCTGCACGGCCTGCAGGCCGGTGCCGGCCAGCAATGCCTCGAACGCCTGCGCCGGGCGGTAGGCGCCCTTGAGGCCGGCGGTGGTCTTGCCCTGGACCTGGTCGGCCGTGAAGGTCAGCGCGATGCCGGCGGTGCTGGCCAGGCTGCGCAGGGCCGGCGCCAGCGGGCCGGCCGGAATGTCGTAGGACGCCGCCGCCTGCTGTGCCGGCCGGGAAGCCGTGGCGCCCGGCGCCGCGCCCTGGGCTGCCGCCGCGGCGCTGGCGCCCAGCATCAGCGTGGCGATGAATGCGCGGGTCAGCCCGCGCGGAGGGTTCGCTGCCATGTGATCTCTCGAATGAAGTGCTGAAGGAATGAATTGACGTCAGCAGGTAGGAGCAGCGGGCAGCCGGATCGGGCACGCGAAACGGGCGTCGAGATGAAACAGTGTGTATCTTGAAACTCAGCCGGCCCTGGGAACCACCGTGACCCAGTAGCGCGTGACCTGGCGGATGGCCACCGGCAGCGAGTTCGGCAGCAGGGCCAGGATGTGGTCGGTATCGGCGATCGGGAACACGCCCGAAAAGCGCAGGTCCGCCACCGCCGGATCGCAGCGCAGGATGCCGGGCCGAAAGCGCGACAGATTGACGATGAAGTCGCCCAGGCGTTCGTCGTCGGCGATCAGTTGTCCGCGCGTCCAGGCCAGGGCCTGCGCCGGCAGCGGCTCGGCGCGGGACGGCGCCCATTGCGTCAGGTAGGCCGATTCGCCGGCCGCGACGCGCAGCGCGAGGTCGGGCTGGCGCAGGGGCCGCAGTTCGACCGCGCCTTCCTCGACGCCGACCATGGTCCGGTCCGGATCGAGCCGCACGCTGAAGCGGGTGCCCAGCGGCCGCACCGAGCCCTGCGGCGTCCGGACGCTGAAAGGGCGCGGGTCGCCATGCGCGGTCGCCACGAAAATCTCGCCGGCGCGCAACGCGATGGCGCGTTGCGATGCGTCGAACTCGATATCCAGGGCGGTGCCGGTGCCCAGCAGCAGCCGGGAGCCGTCGTCCAGCGTGACCCAGCGCAATTCACCGGTGGCGGTGCGCAGGTCGGCGACCCAGGCGCGCCCGGTCGGCGTGCGGCTGGCCGCCAGGCCCGCCGCGCCGGCGCCGGCAGCCAGCCACAACGGCGCGAACACCAGTTTGCGGCGCGACGGCTTGCGCAGGCCGGCCAACGCGCGCGCGGCCGGCGCCTGTTCCAGGGCCTGGAAGCGGCCGAGCACCGCCTCGACGTGCAGCCAGGCGCGCTCGTGGTCCGGATGCGCGGCGCG
>NZ_CYTU01000010.1:156997-173970 GCF_001299375.1 Achromobacter sp. 2789STDY5608621
TTCGTCCCGCCCATCCGGCTTCCTGGCCTATTACGAAGAACTGCTCGCGGTCTGGACCCGGAAGCTGGGCTGCCGCGACGCCGCGCGCGATCTGGCCCACGACGCGCTGGTCAAGTGCCTGGAAACGGACCCGGCGCAGGTGGCGCAGCCGCGCGCCTATCTGCACCAGGCCGCGCGCAACGCGGCCGTCGACCAGTTCCGCCGCGACGGCGGGCAGGAATGGGTGCCGCTTGATACCATTGCCGACCACGCCAGCCCGCTGGGCGACCCGATGGCCCAGGCGCGCACCGGCCAGCTGGGCCAGGCGCTGGAAGCGGCGCTGGCGGAACTGCCGCTCAAGTGCCGCCAGGTGTTCGTCTGGCAGCGGCTGGAAGGCCTGACGCAGGCCGAGATCGCCGAACGCATGGGATTGAGCAAGAACATGGTCGAGAAATACATGATTCGCACCGCGTTGCATCTGCGCGAGCGGCTGGGGGCTTATGCGCCCAACTGACGCCGCATCGCCCGGGCAGGCCGGCCGCGAGGCCGGCGCCGACGCCATCCGCGCCGAGGCGGCGCGGTGGTTCGCGCGCGCCCATTCCGGCGAGTGGGACGCCGCGCAGGAACAGGCGCGCGCCGACTGGCTGGCGGCCGATCCGCGCCACGCCTATGAGTACCGCCTGCTGGAATCGATCTGGCAGGCCGCGGACGCCGTCGCGCCCGAGCGCCTGCGGGCCCTGGCCGAAGCGCCGGGCCGCGCGTCCCATTCCGGACGGCGAGCCGCGCTGGCCTTGAGCCTGGGCGCCGCGATCCTCGCCGTCGGCGGCTGGGCGCTGTGGCCGCGCGGCGCGGGCTGGACCGAATACCAGACACAGGTTGGCGAACTGCGCAGCGTGGCGCTGCCCGATGGTTCCCGCGCCGAATTGAATAGCAACAGCCATATCCGCGTGCGCTTCGACGACGCCGAGCGGCGCGTGCTGCTGGTGGCGGGCGAGGCGCTGTTCTCGGTCGAGAAGAACGCCGGCCGTCCGTTCGTGGTGGACGCCGGCCTGGGCACCGCGACCGTGACCGGGACGCGCTTCGACGTGCGCCGCGACGCGGAACAGATGCGGGTGCTGGTGGAGTCGGGTTCGGTCAAGGTGGCCGGCGCGCACGACGCGGCGGCCGTGCCGGTCACGGCCGGGCAGGGCGTGCGCATCGGCGCGGCGGGGCAGGCCGACCGGGCCGGGCCCGTCGACGTGGCCGCGACGCTGGCCTGGCGCGGCGGCCAGATCCGCTTCAGCAATACCGACCTGGCCAGCGCGGCGCGGGAAGTGTCGCGTTATCGCCAGCAGCCGATCGTGCTGGGGCCGGGCGTCGAGCATCTGACCGTGACCAGCGTGTTCCAGACCCGCGACACCGACGCCTTCCTGACAGCCTTGCCGCACATCCTGCCGGTGCGGGTGCGCCAGCTGCCCGACGGCCGCAGCGAAATCTCGGCGCGCTGACGCTGTTACAAAATAGTTGGCGCGGACATTCAGGTTTTCCCGCCGTATTGCGTCTTCTTCTTGATTCCGTGGGGCATGGGGCCTACCGAGAGCGGATCAGGAGCAGAAGCTGTGGTTCACAAGAAAATGGGACAAGGCGCGCCGGTGGGTGCGCGCCTGACGATGGCCGCGATGGCGGCATTGCTGGCGTTCGGCCCGGGGATGGCCAGCGCCCAGATGACGGCGCCCGTCGTCATCGACATGCCGGCGCAGTCGCTCGACCAGGCGCTCAAGCGGCTGGCCGAGACGCATGGGCTGCAGATCTTCTATGCGCCCCAGACCGTGGCCGGCATGCCGGCGCCGGCGCTGTCCGGATCCATGACGCCGCAACAGGCGCTGGCCGCGCTGCTGCAGGGCAAGCCGCTGCGGCTGCGGCAGGAAGGCTCGGCCACCATCATCGAACCCGAGGCGGCCGGCGCCGCCACCGTGCTGGCGCCGATCGAGGTCAGCGCTTCGCGCACGGCCAGCAACCTGGTGAGCCCGGTGCAGCAGACCATCGTGCTGGAGCGCGACGCCTTGCAGGAACTGCGCACCGGCTCGGACGGCCTGGCCACCGTGCTGGCCAAGACCGTGCCGGGCATGGCCGATTCCAGCCGCACCATGACCGACTACGGCCAGACGCTGCGCGGACGCGGCGTGCTGGTGCTGGTGGACGGCATTCCGCTGAACACCAACCGGGACTCGTCGCGCAACCTCGCCAACGTCGACCCGGCCACCATCGAGCGCGTCGAGGTGCTGCGCGGCAGCAGTTCGATCTATGGCGCCGGCGCCACGGGCGGCATCGTCTCCATCACCACGCGGCCGGCCGGCGGGGAACCGGTGGCCGAGACCACCGTGACCGCCGTCAGCCCGCTGAGCCGGCTGGGCGGCGACGGCCTGGGCGGCCAGCTGCAGCAGCATTTCGCCGGCAGCCAGGGCATGCTGGACTACGCGGTGGACCTGGGCGCGCGCCACAACGGCGCCTCCTATGACGCGCGCGGCCGCCGCATCGCGCCCGAGCCCAGCCAGGGCGACCTGTTCGATTCCAACATCTACAGCCTGGGCGGCAAGCTCGGCCTGCGGCTGGACGACAAGCAGCGCCTGCAACTGTCGGCCAGCTACTACAACGCCGACCAGCACTCCAACTACACCTCCGATCCCTCGGTCGGCCGGCTGCCGCCCGGTACGACGCGCGCGCTGCCGATGAGCGGCCTGGATCTGGCGGACCAGAACCAGATCCGCAACACGCTGGTGAACCTGGAATACCAGCACCTGGACCTGCTGGGCAGCAAGGTCACGGCGCAGATGTACTACCGCGACTACTACACGCGCTTCACGCCGTTCGACGCGCGCGCCGTGGTCACGCGCGGCGGCAACGTCGACCAGGTCATGCAGAACAGCAAGGTGTTCGGCAGCCGGCTCACCATCGACACGCCGCTGGGCGAGCAATCGAAACTGCTGTGGGGCATGGACTTCAACCAGGAACGCAGCGACATGCCGATCGACGTGTTCGACGCGGCCGCCTACGACGCCAGCGGCGGCCGGGTGTTCCGCAAGACCGGCCGCCTGACCTACATGCCCGAGCTGACCTCGCGCAGCACCGGCATCTTCGGCCAGCTGGAGCACCGCTTCAACGAGCAATGGTCGGTGCAGGGCGGGGCGCGCTACGAGTACGCCACGGCCCGCTTCGGCGACTTCGTGCCGCTGTCGCAGTCGCGGGTGGCGTCGCCGGCCTCGGTGCAGGGCGGCTCGGTCAGCTACGACGCCTTCCTGTTCAATGCCGGCCTGACCTACGCGCCGGTCCGCGGCCAGGAGCTGTACGCCAACTTCAGCCAGGGCTTCCAGCTGCCGGACATCGGCGTGCAGATGCGCAACGCGCGGCCGGGCTTCGACATCGGCTCGTCCGACCTGCAGCCGGTCAAGACCAACAACTACGAGCTGGGCTGGCGCGGCGGGGTGGGCAACACGACCGCGTCGCTGGCGCTGTTCTACACCACCTCCAAGCTGGGCGATGTGCAGAGCTTCAATAACGGCCTGATCCTGACGCGCACCGAAGAGCGCATCCACGGCATCGAGGCGACGGTGGACTACCTGACCGACGACGAGAAGTGGGGCACGGGCGGCACGTTCACCTGGATGAAGGGGCGCGAGCGGCCCGACAACGGCCAATGGCGCGACATGACCGGCTACCGCATCCCGCCGCTCAAGCTCACCGCGTACCTGCAGTACCGGCCGAACGAGCGCTGGAACAACCGCATCCAGGCCAACTACTTCGGCGGCAAGGACTACCGGCTGGACGGCGTCGAAAGCTTCGGCCGCCGCGACGTGGGCAGCTACTTCACGGTGGACCTGATGAGCCGCTACCAGGTCACGCCGAAGGACACGCTGATCGTCGGCGTCGAGAACCTGTTCAACCGCGACTATTACCCGCTCTACAGCCAGCTGATGCGCACCAGCACCAATACCAGCCGCCTGCCGGCCCCGGGCACGGTGCTGACCCTGACCTACCAGCATCGCTGGTAGGCCGGACGAGCCCGGGCGCGGCGTTCAGCGCCAGGGCTGCCAGTCCACCCCCAGGTTCTCGCACAGCCAGGCGCAAAAGCCCGCGGCCAGCGCGTTGCGGCTGTCGCAGTGCACCAGCCAGCGCCAGGTCGGGCCGCGCACGGTCTGCGGCGTCATCGGCGCGAGCAGGCCGTCCTCGCACGCGCGCCGCGCCAGCAGCGCGGCCACCAGGGCGATGCCCAGGCCCTGGCTGGCGGCGTCCAGCAACTGCCCCGGATCCGAGAAGTTCAGGCCGCTGTCGCGCTGGCCGACGTCGGCGCCGCCCTGCATGCGCCAATAGCTCCAGTCCATCTCGCGTTCGCCGTGCAGGGTCACCCGCTGCGCCGGATCGGCCGCCAGCAGGCGCGGATGGCAGGCGGCGTACAGCCGGTCCTCGCACAGTACGCGGAAATCGCAATCGGCCTGCGGGCCGATATCGTCGCGCAAGGCGATGTCGATGGTCTGCGTCGCCATGTCCGGCGCCTCATCGCTGGTGTAGAGCCACAGATCGACCTCGGGATGGCGCTCATGGAACGCCTGCAGGCGCGGCACCAGCCAATGGCGCGCGAACGCCGGGCTGGTGTTGACGATCAGCTGGTTCGGCTTGCGGTACTGGTCCAGGCGGCGGATGCCCGTCGCCAGTTGCAGCAGCATCGCCTGGGTGGTGCCGAGCAGGTCGACGCCGGCGTCGGTCAGCGTCACGCTGCGCCCCTGGCGCAGGAACAGCGGCTGCTCCAGATAGGTTTCCAGGCTGCGGATCTGCTGGCTGATGGCCGACTGGGTCAGGTGCAGCTCGTCGGCGGCCTTGTGGAAACTGCCCAGCCGCGCCGCCGCCTCGAAGCCGCGCAACACATTCAACGGGGGCCATTGTTTAAGCATATTGATAAGTAAATCTAATCAGATGTCCGCTAAATATATCGCTTGTTGGCGGTGTCCGGCGCGCTCTACGATGCATTCATGGGTCGCAGGCCCGATTTCCCCCTCGTTTTCACACTGATTGGATTTGCTTATGTTTACCCGCCGCCTTTTCGTCAAACAGCTTTCCGCGCTCGCCGCGGGCCAGGCGCTTGCCGCCGCCGGCTTCGGGCTGGCCGCGGGCCCCGCGCGGGCGGGCGCCGGCGGACAGTGGCGCATGCCCGACGAAGCCGATCGGCAGGCCCGGGCCTTCATCGCCTTCGGCGCGCAGCCGGCGATCTGGAAGGACTTCACGCCCGATGTGCAGGCCGCGCAGGGACGCATCGCGCGCGCCATCGCGCGCTACCAGCCCGTCACCGTGTTCTGCCGCGAGGCCGAGACGGCGCTGGCCCGGCGCCACTGCGGCGACGCCAACGTCACCTATCTGGCGGCCGAGCTCGACGACATCTGGATGCGCGACATCGGCGCCAACTTCCTGGTGAACGGACAGGGTGGCCTGACCGCGATGGACTTCAACTTCAACGGCTGGGGCGACAAGCAGCGGCACGCGGCCGACGCCTTGCTGGCCGGGCGGGCGGCCAGGGAGACGGGCGCACGCCACGTGCGCAGCGAGCTGGTGGGCGAGGGCGGCGGCATCGAGGTGGACGGCCGCGGCACCGGCATCATGACCGAAAGCTGCTGGGTCAACGACAACCGCAATCCGGGCTGGAGCCGCGCCGAGGTCGAGGAGGAACTCAAGTTCTGCCTGGGGCTGCGCAAGATCATCTGGCTGCCGGGCATCAAGGGCAAAGACATCACCGACGCCCACGTCGACTTCTACGCCCGCTTCGCGCGGCCCGGCGTGGTGGTCGCCAACCTGGAGGAGGATCCGGACTCGCACGACTACGACGTGACCCGCGCGCACCTGGAGATCCTGCGGTCCGCCACCGACGCCGACGGCAACCGGCTGCAGCTGCACACGCTGTCGCCGCCGCGCCGTCCCCGGGCCAGCGTCTACCAGGAAGACAACGACGATTTCGCCGCCGGCTACATCAACTACTTCGTCATCAACGGCGCCGTGATCGCGCCCGAGTTCGGCGATGCCCGCGCCGATGGCAAGGCGCGTGACCTGCTGCGCGCCTTGTATCCCGGCCGCGACGTGGTGCAGCTGGACATCGACGCGATCGCCTCGGGCGGCGGCGGGATCCACTGCGTGACGCATCAGTTGCCGGCGGTCTGAAACGCCTTCGCCACCGCGCGCGGAAAACCGATATTGATATACGTATTCCATCGTTGGCGCGCCACGGATGCTTGCCCAGAATGGGTGGCAATCAAGTCGTGGTCGAAGGATGTGTTTGATGCCAGCGGTAAGGAAAGTCGTCGTGCTCGGTGCCGGCGTATTGGGGTTGAGTGTCGCGGCCGAGCTGGCCGAGCGAGGGGCGCGGGTGGTGGTGGCCGCGCCGCCGCTGGATCACCGGACCGCGTCGCTGCGGTCGTATTCGTGGCTCAACGCGTTCGGCGCGGCGCCGGAAAGCTACCGGCGCCTGCGGCTGCTGTCGCTGGACCGCTACCGGACCCTGGCCGGGCCCGGCGCGCCATGGCTGCGCTTTGACGGTTCGCTGACCTGGCGCGACGCCGACAAGCGGGAGCTGCTGCAGGCGCGCGCCGAGGCGCTGAGCCAGTCGGGCTATGGCAATACCTGGGTCGATGCCGATGCGGCGGCGCGGCTCGAACCCGCGCTGGA
This sequence comes from Achromobacter sp. 2789STDY5608621, assembly GCF_001299375.1. Taxonomy (NCBI): domain Bacteria; kingdom Pseudomonadati; phylum Pseudomonadota; class Betaproteobacteria; order Burkholderiales; family Alcaligenaceae; genus Achromobacter; species Achromobacter sp. 2789STDY5608621. The sequence goes on from NZ_CYTU01000010.1 coordinate 163,661, forward strand.
CAGGGCCGCGCTCGACGGCCATGCGCTGGTGCACACGCCGGGCGAAGGCTGGGTCGACCTGCCCGAATACCTCCATGTCCTGCGCCGGCGCATCGCCGCGCGCGACGGCCAGTTCGTGACCCTGACGCAGCCGCCGCTGCTGCGCGTGGCCGGGGGCAGGATCACGGGCGTGCAGGTCGATGGCCGCACCTCGCTGGACGCCGACAGCGCGGTGCTGGCCGCCGGCGCGGGCACGCCCGCCTTGCTGCGGCAGGTGGGCATCGAGCTGCCGGCGCAGACCAATACCGCCTTGCTGGTGACGGCGCGGGCCAGCGTGGCGGCCCCCAAAGCCGTGCTGCGCGCGCCGGACATCGCGATCCGGCCGCGCGCCGATGGCCTGCTGGCGCTGCATGCCGATTGGGCCGACACCCGCGTCACCGGCGACGACGAGCGCGGCTGGTCGGTCACGCCGGACGTGATCGACGCCGTCACCGCGGCGGCCGCGCGCTGGCTGGCCGGCCGTCCCGCCTTCACCGAGGTCCAGGCCGGCATCGGCCTGCGTCCCATCCCCGGCGACCAGCGGGCGGTGGCGGGCGATGTCGCGGACATCGGCGGCCTGTCGGTGGCGTTCAGCCACAGCGCGGCCACGCTCGCGCCCATTCTTTCCGAACTGCTGGCCGCCGAGATCATCGACGGCACGCCGTCGCCGCTGCTGGCCGACTTCCGGCCGGCGCGCTTCGCGGCCTGACGCGTCCCATTTCTCCGTACCTGTTCCTGGATCATCATGAGTGAAGTCTCGAGCGATTATGTCATCGTGGGCGCCGGCATTTTCGGCGCCTCGCTGGCCTGGACGCTGGCGCGAGCCGGCCATTCCGTCACCCTGCTGGAGCGCCATGCCGTCGCCAGCGGCGCCTCCGGCGGCCCCGGCCACCGCGGGGTGCGCGCCAACAACCGCGACCTGCGCGAACTGCCCCTGGCCGTGCGGGCGCTGCAAATATGGCCTACGCTGACCCGCGAACTCGGCGCCGACAGCGGCTTCGAGCCGCTGGGCGGCCTGAGCCTGGGCGAACTGGAGCGCGTGGGCGGCACGCACGGCCGCGTGACCCTGGAAGCGCGCGCCGCGGTGCAGAACGCCTTCGGCGCCCGCACCGAGATCCTGGACGCGGCCGGCGTGCGCGAGAAGCTGCCCCACGTCTCCGACAAGGTCATCTACGCGCTCTACAGCCCCAACGATGGCATCGCCGACCATACGGTCGCCACGCGCGCCTTCGCCTCGGCGGCCGTGACGCATGGCGCCGCGCTGATCGAGGGCGCCGACGTGCGCCAGGTGCGCGCCGCGGGCGCGCGGCCCGCATCGGTGCGGCTGGCGGACGGGCGCGAATTCGCCGCCAGGCGCGCGGTGGTGCTGGCCGCCAACACGCAGGTGCCGAAGCTGCTGGCGGACGCCTTCGGGCTGCGGCTGCCGATCTGGTCGTTCAACCCGCAGGTGGCGCAACTGCGCGTGTCGCGCGAACTGAAGCTGGACTACCTGATCAACCACAGCAACCGCACGCTCTCCATCAAGCGCGCCGACGCCGACCACATCACCGTGACCGGCGGCGCCGTGGGCCGCTGGGACGATGCGACCGAGATCGGCAACACCGACCTGTCGACCCTCAGCGCCAGCCTGACGGCGTTGACGGCGACCTTTCCCATCACCGCGACCGACACCGTCGTGACCCGGCTGGACGCCAGCCGCGCGGACTCCAGCTCGGTCGACCAGATCCCGATCATCGACCAGGTGGCGGGCCAGGAGGGCGTGTACTACGCCACCGGCTGGAGCGGCCACGGGTTCGCCATCGCGCCCGCCGTGTCCGAAGCGGTGGCCGCCTGGCTCGCCAGCGGCAAGCGGCCCGCGGTCCTGGATCCGTTCGGCGCCGCGCGCTTCCGCCTGTAGGCGGTTCGCGGTTTCCTCCGACTCTCCCTGCAAGGTTCATCGTGTTCGCTACCTCCTTCATTCCGACCGCCGCGCCGCGCCGCCCGTCGCCGGTGGCCGCCATTGCGCTGGCGCTGGCCGGCCTGCTGGCCAGCGCCGCGGCGCAGGCCGCCGATCCCGCGCCGCGCGCCGGCGGCGCGCTGACGATCGCGCAAAGTTCCTTTCCGCCGTGCCTGGACCTGGCCCAGAGCGCGCGCGCCCAGAACGCCAGCCGCCAGGCGCTGGACGCCTTGCTGGACCAGGACAAGCGCACCGGCGAGGTGGTGCCGTGGCTGGCCACCCGCTGGACCTACCAGGACGAGGGCAAAACGCTGGTGCTGCGCCTGCGCGACGGCGTGACGTTCAGCAATGGCGAGCGTTTCGATGCCGCCAGCGTCAAAGCCAACTTCGATGCCCTGGCCGTGTACGCCAGGGAAGGGCGGGCGCCGCAGGCCTCCGGCTACCTGACCGGCTACCTGGGCGCCGACGTGCTCGACCCGTTGACGGTGGCGCTGCGCTTCGACCATCCCAAGGCCGGCTTCCTGCAGGCCCTCACCGAAAAGACCCTGGCGCCGCTGGCGCCCGCCACGCTCGCCAAAACGCCGGAAGAACGCTGCCAGGGCGCGCTGATCGGGACCGGCCCGTTCGTGATCGCGCAGGTGGTCAAGAACGACCGCATCGTCCTCAAGCGCCGCGCCGACTACCAGTGGGCCTCGCCCAACGCCGAGCACCAGGGGCCGGCCTGGCTCGACCAGGTCACGTTCCAGACCGTGTCGGAAGGCAGCGTCCGGGTCGGCTCGCTGATCAGCCGCCAGGTGGGCGCGATCGAGGAAATCCCGACCGAGGACGTGCAGCGGGTCAAGGCCGCGGGCGCCAGCGTGGTCGCGCGCTCGGCCGGCGGCATCGGCATCACGCTGTACCCCAACATCGCCAGCCCGGTCCTGTCGCACCCCGAAGTGCGGCAGGCGCTGGTGATCGGCGTGAACCGCGCCGAGATCATCGAGGCGCTCTATACCGAATACGACAAGGCCGCCACCAGCGTGGTCTCGACCACGGTGCCGGGCTATGTCGACCTGTCGGCCAAGCTGGCCTATCGGCCCGACGCCGCGCGGGCGCTGCTGGAACGGGCCGGCTGGAAGGCCGGCAAGGACGGCATCCGCAGCCGCGACGGACAGCGTTTGCAGGTTGGCGTCACCTGGAGCTTTCCCGGCTACACGCCGACGCTGGAACTCATCAAGGAACAACTGGCCCGGATCGGCGTGGACCTGCGCCTGAACCTGCGCTCGGACGCCGAGATCGGCGGCGTGATCCGCTCGGGCAACTACGACCTGCGGCTGTCGGACCTGACTCGCCCCGATCCGGACGTGATCCTGGCCGCGTTCTCCAGCAAGTTCGGCCGCGGCCTGGGCGCGGCCGAGCCGGCGCTCGATGCCTTGCTCGACCAGCAGAGCGTGGCGGTGGACCCGGCCCGGCGCAAGGACCTGGTGGCGCAGGTGCAGAACCTGATCATCGACCAGGGCTACGCGGTGCCGATCAAGGAGAGCAATACCGTCTTCGCGGTGGCGCCCGACGTGCGCGGCCTGTGGCTGTCGACGCCGCGCTGGCCGGTGCTGCACGACACCTGGCTGGCGGCTGCCCGGTAAGCCAGCATGCGCCGCTACCTGCTGTCGCGCCTGGGGCAGGCGGTCTTCGTGGTGTGGGCCGCGTTCTCGGTGTCGTTCCTGATCCTCTACGTGCTGCCGGGCGATCCGGTGGCCATCATGCTGGATGCGCGCGGCGAGGGCGTGCTGGCCGACCCGGCGCAAGTGGCGCAGATGCGCAGCCGCTTCGGGCTGGACCAGCCGATCCTGGCGCAGTACGTCAACGGCCTGGGCCGGGCGCTGCGCGGCGATTTCGGCATCTCGATCGAGAACGGCCACGACGTCGCCACGACAGTGCTGCGGGCCTTGCCCCAGACCCTGGCGCTGGCCGCGCTGGCGCTGCTGATCTCATTGGTCCTGGGACTGGCGGTGGCGCTGGCGGCGACCTACACGCGCCGGCCCTGGCTGGCCGAACTGCTGCTGTGCCTGCCGCCGCTGGGCGTCAGCATCCCGTCGTTCTGGATCGGGCTGGTGCTGTTGCAGTGCTTTTCCTTCGGCTGGCCGTTCCTGCCGGCGACCGGCAACGCCGGCTTCGCCTCGCTGGTGCTGCCCGCCCTGACGCTGGCGATTCCCACCGGCGCCGCGATCGCCCAGGTATTGGCCAAGAGCCTGTCGGCCGCGCTGCGGCAGGGCTACATCGACACCGCCTACGCCAAGGGCGCGTCGCGCCGCCGGGTGCATCTGCGGCACGCCTTGCGCAACGCCGCCATTCCCGCGCTGACGCTGGTCGGCATGAGCGCCGGCCACCTGCTGGGCGGATCGGTCGTCACCGAAACCGTGTTCTCGCGCGCCGGCATCGGCCGCCTGACCCAGATCGCGGTGCAGGCGCAGGACATTCCCATGGTGCAGGGCCTGGTAGTGCTGTCGACGCTGGTCTATGTGGTGGTGAACCTGGCGGTGGACCTGCTGTACCCCTTGTTCGATCCGCGCATCGCCGCCGCGCCGCGATCGCCGGCCTAGCGCCTGTTCACGCCCATAGGAGACTCGCATGAGCACCTTGCATTCCCTGGCCCCGCCGGCGCCGTCCGCCGCCGCGATGCCGGCCGTGCCGGACGGCTGGCGCGCGCGGCTGGGCGACGCCCGCCGCGCGGCGCTGTTGCTGTTGGCGCTGGCCGTGGTGGCCGTGGCGCTGGGGTGGGCCTTCTTTCCGGGCCTGTTCACCGCGCAGAGTCCATTCGAGACCCGGGTGGCGCTGCGCCTGCGGCCGCCGTCCCTGGCGCACTGGTTCGGCACCGACTACCTGGGCCGCGACGTCTATGCGCGAGTGGTGCACGGCGCGGCGCTGTCGTTGAAGGCGACCGTCATCGCCGTCTCGCTGGGCCTGGCCGCCGGCTGCTGCCTGGGCCTGCTGGCCGGCTTCTCGCGCCGCGCGGTGGACGACGCGGTGATGCGCGTGGTGGACGTATTGCTGGCGATTCCGTCGCTGCTGCTGTCGCTGATGGTGATCACCGTGCTGGGCTTCGGCACCGTCAACGTGGCGCTGGCCGCCGGCGTGGCCACCATCGCCACCTTCGCGCGGCTGATGCGGGCCGAAGTGCTGCGGATCAAGGCGAATGCCTATGTCGAGGCGGCCTTCGGCAGCGGCGAGCGCTGGTTCTCGGTGCTGCGCCGCCACATCGTGCCCAACGCCGCCGGCCCCGTGCTGGTGCTGGCGGGCCTGGAACTGGGCGCCGCCATCCTCGCGGTATCGGCGCTGAGTTTCCTGGGCTTCGGCGCCGCGCCGCCCGCGCCCGAGTGGGGCACGCTGGTGGCGGAAGGGCGCAATTACCTGGTGCGCGCCTGGTGGCTGACCGCCATGCCGGGCGGCGTGATCATCCTGGTGGTGCTGTCCACCAACAGTCTGGGCAAGGCCTTTGAACGGCGGCGCCTGCGGGGGGCACGATGAACCTGAACACAGTGACGGCGCTGTCCGTCCAACGCGGCGAAACGGCGGCGCAGCCGCTGCTGGCCGTGCGCGACCTGCACGTGGCCTATCAGGCCGGGCGCCAATGGGCGCACGCCGTGCGCGGCGTGTCGCTGCACGTGGACCCCGGCGAGGTGCTGGCCATCGTCGGCGAGTCCGGCTCCGGCAAGTCGACCACCGCGCACGCCATCATCGGCCTGCTGCAGGAAGACGCGCGCATCCTGCGCGGCGCCATCCATTTCCAGGGAGCAGACCTGACGCGGGCCGGCGAACGCGCCTGGAGCCGGCTGCGCGGCGCGCACATCGGGCTGGTGCCGCAGGATCCCGGCGTCGCGTTGAACCCGGCCATGCGGATCGGCGAGCAGGTGGCCGAGGTGCTGCGCATCCACGGCCTGGCCGATCGCCTCAATGCCCGCCAGCGCGCCGTGCAGATACTGGACCAGGTCGGCCTGACGCAGCCGGCGCTGCGCGCCCGGCAGTATCCCCACGAACTCTCGGGCGGCATGCGCCAGCGCGTCCTGATCGGCATCGCCTTTGCCTGCCGGCCCCGGCTGGTGATCGCCGACGAGCCCACCAGCGCGCTCGACGCGACCGTGCAGCGCCGCATCCTGGACCAACTGGCGCTGATGAAACAGGAGAACGGCACCTCGGTGCTGCTGATCACGCACGACCTGGCGCTGGCGGCCGAGCGCGCCGACCGCGTCATCGTGATGCGGCACGGGGAGATCGTGGAGGAGGGCGGCGCGGGCGACGTGTTCGAGCGGCCGCGCCACGCCTACACCCAGGCGCTGCTGGCGGCGCGACCGGGCGCATCGACGCGCCAGCGGCCGGCGGTGTCCGCGCCCGCCACGCCGCCGCTGCTGGCGGTCCAGGGCCTGGCGAAGACCTTCGCGCTGGCCGGCGGTCAGCGCCTGCAGGCCGTGCGCGACGTGTCGTTCGAGATCGCGCGCGGCCAGACGCTGGCGCTGGTGGGCGAGTCCGGCTCGGGCAAATCCACCACCGCCCGCATGGTGGTGCGCATGGAGACGCCCAGCGCCGGCCAGGTGCGGTTCAGCGGCCGCGATATCGGCGCGCTCCGGGGCGAGCCGCTGCGCCAGCTGCGCCGGCGGATCCAGTTCGTGCACCAGAACCCCTACGGCTCGCTCGACCCGCGCTACACCATCGAGGACATCCTGACCGAACCGCTGCGCGCCTTCGGCATCGGCCGGCCCGAGGAGCGGCGCGACCGCGCCTTGGAGTTGCTGGACCAGGTGGCGCTGGACCGCGCCCTGGCGACGCGCCGGCCCGCCGCGCTGTCGGGCGGCCAGCGGCAGCGCGTGGCCATCGCCCGCGCATTGGCGCTGCAACCCGACCTGATCGTGCTGGACGAGCCGGTCTCGGCGCTCGACGTGGCGGTGCAGCGGCAGGTGCTGGACCTGCTGCAGCAGTTGCAGGAAGACCTAGGCCTGACCTACCTGCTGATTTCGCACGACCTGGAAGTGGTGCGCCACATCAGCGACCGGGTCGCGGTCATGGCGGCGGGCGCGCTGGTGGAGCAGGGCGCGGTGGAGGAGGTGTTCACGTCGCCCCGGCACGACTACACGCGCGAACTGCTCGCCGCCCGTCCCGGCCAGCGCGCGGCGGCGCCGGCCCCGCCGGCCAACGCGGCGGCCGTGGCCTGAGCGCCCGCGCGGCCGCTACACAACTCGCGGTTGTTAATTTCCGACTTTTTATTCATTTGGATTTCGCCGCTTTAGGCCTAGATTGTGGATTCCGCCGCCACCTGTTCTGGCGGCCAGCCTGGAGGCCCTTGCGCCATGAGCTACGACACCCCCGAAGCCGCCGTCACCGAACGGATCCTGCCTGCCTCCCTGGAGCAGGCGCGCGCCGCGGCGCTGGACCAGCACCTTTCCTATGCCGGCGGCGTCTCGCCCGTGGACGCCTGGACGCTGGCGCAGAACGGCGACGCGGTGCTGGTGGACGTGCGCTCGGCGGAAGAGCGCAAATTCGTCGGCCACATCCCCGGCACGGTGCACGTGCCCTGGGCCACCGGCACCAGCCTGACCCGCAACCCGCGCTTCGTGCGCGAACTGGAGGCCAAGGTGGCCAGCGCCGGCGGCAAGGACGCCGTGGTGCTGCTGCTGTGCCGCAGCGGCAAGCGCTCGGCGCTGGCGGCGGAGGCGGCCGCCAAGGCGGGATTCTCGGCGGTCTTCAACGTCTTCGAGGGCTTCGAAGGCGAACTCGACGCCAACCAGCACCGCGGCCTGAGCGACGGCTGGCGCCATCGCGGCCTGCCCTGGGTGCAGGACTGACATGGCGGCCTTCGATCTGGAGGGCGTGGTGCGCGCCCTGGACGGCATCCGCGCCCAATGGCGCACCTCGCAACAGCGCGCTCGCGAGCCAGGCGAACGCGAGTTTCCGTCGCGCGAAGCGCTGGCCGACATCTTCGACAAGTTCAAGCGCGCGCTTTTCCCCATGCGCCTGGGGCCGGTCGACATGCGCCACGAAAGCGAGAATTTCTACGTTGGCTACACGCTGGACGCGGCCCTGCGCAGCCTGCTGGAACAGGCGCGGCTGGAGCTGCGGCGTCACGCGCCGGCCGATGCCGGCGTCGATGAACACGCCGCCGCGATCGTGCGGCGGTTCGCCGCCGCGCTGCCGGACGTGCGGCGGCTGCTCGACAGCGACGTGCTGGCGGCCTATCACGGCGATCCGGCGGCGCGCAGCGTGGACGAGGTGCTGCTCTGCTATCCCGGCATCCACGCCCTGATCCACCATCGCCTGGCGCACCAGCTGTACCTGCTGGACCTGCCGCTGCTGGCGCGCATCGCGGCCGAGATCGCCCATGGCGAAACCGGCATCGACATCCACCCCGGCGCCCAGATCGGCCCGGGCTGCTTCATCGACCATGGCACCGGCGTCGTCATCGGCGAGACCGCCCGCATCGGCCGCGGCGTGCGCATCTACCAGGCGGTGACGCTGGGCGCCAAGCGCTTCACCACCGACGCCGACGGCAACCTGGAAAAAGGCCTGGCGCGCCATCCGATCGTGGAAGACGAGGTCGTCATCTACGCCGGCGCCACCATCCTGGGCCGCGTGACGCTGGGCCGCGGCGCGGTGATCGGCGGCAACGTCTGGATCACCAGCGACGTGGCGCCCGGCGCCACCGTCACGCAGGCCGGCCCGCGCAGCACGCCGCAGGCCGACGCCGGCCAGGCACGCCAGCGCGAGCGCGCCGCCTGACCGCTATTTCCCCAGGGGCTTCGGCCCTTTCTTTTTGTCTGTGTTGTTTGCGTGTTTGTTCACTTCGGAGATTTCAATGAGTGCCACCGTAGGCGGGACCGTCGCATTGGGCGACAACGGCGCAAGGCAGTTGGCCAATGCGACCAAGACCGTACCCCAACTTGCCACCATCAGCCCGCGCTGGCTGACGCATTTGCTGCAATGGGCGCCGGTCAAGCAGGCATCTACCGCCTGAACAAGGTCAAAAATCCCGAAAACATCAAGGTGACGTGCACCGCGCGCGAAGCCGAGAACCAGTTGCCGCGCACCTTCGTCGAGTACGAGGAGCAGCCGCGCGAGTATTTCCTGAACGCCGTCAGCACCGTGCTGGACGTGCACACCCGCATCTCCGACCTCTACAGCAGCCCGCACGACCAGATCAAGGAACAGCTGCGCCTGACCATCGAGACCATCAAGGAAAACCAGGAAAGCGAACTCATCAACAATCCCGATTACGGCCTGTTGTCGCAGGTGACGGAGGAGCAGCGCATCTTCCCGCTGACCGGCGCGCCCACGCCCGACGACCTGGATGAGCTGCTGACCAAGGTCTGGAAGGAGCCGGCTTTCTTCCTGACGCATCCGCTGGCCATCGCCGCCTTCGGCCGCGAAGCCACGCGGCGCGGCACGCCGCCGCCGACGGTCAGCCTGTTCGGCTCGCAGTTCATCACCTGGCGCGGCATTCCCCTGATTCCGTCCAACAAGGTGCCGGTGGCCGATGGCAAGACCAAGATCCTGCTGCTGCGCGTGGGCGACAAGCGCCAGGGCGTGGTCGGGCTGTACCAGCCGGGCCTGCCGGGCGAACAGAGCCCGGGCCTGTCGGTGCGCTTCATGGGCATCAACAACCATGCCATCGCGTCCTACCTGATCTCGCTGTACTGCTCGCTGGCGCTGCTGGCCGACGACGCGCTGGCGGTGCTCGACGATGTCGAGATCGGCAAGTACCACGACTATCCCGACACCTACAAATAGGCCGCACGATGGCTGTCGCCGATTCCTCTCCAAGCTTCGCCGCCCTGGCCGGCGGCGTGCCGGGCGCGCCGGAAGCGCCCATCGATCCGGACGTGCTGGCGCGTCTGGCCAATGCCTTCTTCACGGCGCTGCCGGGGCGGCCGGCGCCAGCCGACCTGCCGGCGCCGGTCCCGCCCGGGGTGCAGGCTCCGGTCAACGTCGCGCCGCCCGGCTCGCCGCTGGTCAGCCCCGCGGGACTGGGCCCGGGCGTGCCCGGCACGCCGATCCCGCAGGGGCTGGCGCCCGGCGCCAACCTGGCGCCGGCCTCGCCAGCGCCCTTGCCATCGCTGGCGCACCGCGCGCCGGCGCTGCTGCCGCACGCGCAGGCGGGCAACGGCCTGCCCGACAACGTGGTGACGGCGGTGCCGGCCTACGAGCCGCGCTTCGGCGCGGGCGCCACCGGGATCGCGCCCGGTGCGACGACGGTCCGGCCCGACGCTGGGGCAGGGGAGTCCATCCCCTACTATTTCCTGGAGGGCGGGCAGGGTCATCCGGCGCGGCCGGGAACGGTGCTGGGCGCCACGGCGGTCAGCGACGATCTGGCCGGGCTGGCCGTGCCCGCCCG
>NZ_CYTU01000011.1:0-167298 GCF_001299375.1 Achromobacter sp. 2789STDY5608621
TTTCGCCATCCGTGAAGGCGGTCGTACCGTCGGCGCCGGCGTCGTCGCCAAGATCCTGAAGTAATTCGGATCACTTAAGCAGCACACAACCAGCGGGGGCGCCTGCCGCCCTCGCCCCTCGTTCTTTAGGAAACGCCATGAAAAACCAAAAGATCCGTATCCGCTTGAAGGCTTTCGATTACAAGCTGATCGATCAATCGGCCGCTGAAATCGTCGACACCGCCAAGCGCACGGGCGCCGTTGTCCGCGGCCCGGTGCCGCTGCCCACGCGTATTCGTCGTTACGACGTGCTGCGTTCGCCGCACGTCAACAAGACGTCGCGTGACCAGTTCGAAATCCGTACCCATCAGCGCCTGATGGACATCGTTGATCCCACCGACAAGACCGTTGACGCCCTGATGCGTCTGGACCTGCCGGCCGGCGTCGACGTCGAAATCGCGCTGCAGTAAGGCGTATCGCGAGTCCGCTACCTTCGCCAGTGGACTTGTGAAGAATGGCCGCAATCCTTCGGGACTGCGGCCACTTTGTTTTTGCGCCACAGCCTGGCGCGCGGCGGGCGGGGCCGGCGGCCTTTTACGCTAAGTGCTTGTGCTGCCTGGAAAAAACATGCTAATATGCCAAGCTTGCCATTTTGTGGCAGGTCTAACTATGGTGAGGCGCGCGCAAATCCGGGATTTTCCGGGCGAGCAACCCCAAGCCAGGTTGAACATAGTCGTAGGGCAAAGGCCGTTACCTTTTGCCTGATTAGCCCCGACCAATCGCAGTCGGGAATGGAGAAAACGATGTCGAATTCGACACCCACGCCCGCCGCTCATCGGCTGGGGCTGGTGGGTCGCAAGGTCGGCATGACCCGCATTTTTACCGAGGAAGGTGAATCCATCCCGGTGACCGTGCTGGACGTGTCGAACAACCGCGTGACCCAAGTTAAGTCGCTGGAAACCGACGGCTACGCCGCGATCCAGGTGGCTTATGGCGCTCGTCGCGCCTCGCGCGTGCCGCAAGCACAAACGGGCCACTACGCCAAGGCCGGCGTTGAAGCCGGTAGCATCCTCAAAGAATTCCGCCTTGATCCCGCTCGCGCCGCTGAATTTGCGGCCGGTTCCGTGATCGCCGTGGAATCGGTGTTCGAAGCCGGCCAACAGGTCGACGTCACGGGCACCACGATTGGTAAGGGCTTTGCCGGTACCATCAAGCGCCACAACTTCGGCTCGCAACGCGCCTCGCACGGTAACTCCCGTTCGCACCGCGTTCCCGGCTCGATCGGCCAAGCTCAAGATCCGGGCCGCATTTTCCCGGGTAAGCGCATGGCGGGTCACCTGGGTGATGTCACCCGCACCGTTCAAAACCTCGACGTCGTTCGCGTTGACGTTGAGCGCGGCCTGCTGCTGGTCAAGGGCGCTGTCCCCGGCCACGCTGGCGCCGACATCGTCGTGCGTCCGGCCATCAAGGCCCCGGCCAAGAAGGGAGCGTAAGTAAATGGATCTCAAGCTCCTGAACGACCAAGGTCAGGCCGCGACTTTCAGCGCGCCCGACACGATCTTCGGCCGTGACTTCAACGAAGCGCTGATTCATCAGATCGTGGTGGCTTTCCAAGCCAATGCCCGTGCCGGCAACCGCGCTCAGAAGGATCGCTCGGAAGTCAAGCACTCGACCAAGAAGCCCTGGCGCCAGAAGGGTACCGGCCGCGCTCGCGCCGGTATGACCTCGTCGCCGCTGTGGCGTGGCGGTGGTCGGATTTTCCCGAACTCGCCGGAAGAGAACTTCAGCCAGAAGGTCAACAAGAAGATGTACCGCGCCGGGATCCGCTCGATCCTGTCGCAGCTGGCTCGCGAAGACCGCATCGCCGTCGTCGAATCGTTCGATCTGGAATCGCCCAAGACCAAGGCTGCCGCTGCAAAGCTGAAGAGCCTGGGCCTGGACTCGGTCCTGATCATCACCGACAACGTTGATGAAAATGTTTACCTCGCCACCCGCAACCTGCCGCACGTTGCCGTTGTCGAGCCCCGTTATGCCGATCCGTTGTCGCTGGTCCACTACAAGAAAGTGCTGATCACCAAGCCGGCCATCGCTCAACTCGAGGAGATGCTGGGATGAACGCTGAACGCTTGATGCAAGTCATTCTGGCTCCGATCGTGACCGAAAAGGCCACGTTCGTCGCTGAGAAGAATCAGCAAGTCGCTTTCCGTGTCGTGGCTGACGCTACCAAGCCGGAAATCAAGGCTGCCGTCGAACTGCTCTTCAAGGTGCAGGTCGAGTCCGTGCAGGTCCTCAACCGTAAGGGCAAAGTCAAGCGCTTTGGCCGATTCGTTGGCCGCCGTCGCAATGAGCGCAAGGCTTACGTCTCGCTCAAGGACGGCCAGGAAATCGACTTTGCGGAGGTGAAGTAAATGGCCCTCGTAAAAGTTAAGCCGACTTCGGCTGGCCGCCGTGGCATGGTGAAGGTTGTCAGCCCGAACCTGCACAAGGGTGAGCCCTACGCGCCGCTGCTGGAAAAGAAGACCCGTGGTTCGGGCCGTAACAACAACGGTCACATCACGATCCGCCACCGTGGCGGCGGTCACAAGCAACACTACCGTGTCGTCGACTTCCGTCGCGACAAGGATGGCATCCCCGCGAAGGTCGAGCGTCTGGAATATGACCCGAACCGTACGGCGCACATCGCTCTGCTGTGCTACGCCGACGGCGAGCGTCGTTACATCATCGCTCCGCGCGGCCTGGAAGTGGGCGCCACGCTGATCTCGGGCGTCGAAGCCCCGATCCGCGCCGGCAACACGCTGCCGATCCGCAACATCCCGGTGGGTACGACGATTCACTGCGTCGAAATGCTGCCCGGCAAGGGTGCCCAGATGGTCCGTTCGGCCGGCGCTTCCGCCGTCCTGCTGGCCCGCGAAGGTACCTACGCTCAAGTGCGTCTGCGCTCGGGTGAAGTCCGCCGTGTGCACATCGAGTGCCGTGCCACCATCGGTGAAGTCGGTAACGAAGAACACAGCCTGCGCCAAATCGGCAAGGCCGGTGCAATGCGTTGGCGCGGTATTCGCCCGACGGTTCGTGGCGTCGCCATGAACCCGGTCGATCACCCGCACGGTGGCGGCGAAGGCCGTACCGGTGAAGCACGCGAACCGGTCAGCCCGTGGGGCACCCCGGCGAAGGGTTTCAAGACCCGTCGCAACAAGCGGACGAACAATATGATCGTCCAACGGCGCAAGCGCAAGTAAGAGGCGAACACTATGTCACGTTCGATCAAGAAAGGCCCGTTTGTCGATGCTCACCTGATCAAAAAGGTGGACACGGCCGTCGCGGGCAAAGACAAGAAGCCGATCAAGACCTGGTCGCGTCGCTCGACGATCCTGCCCGAGTTCATCGGTCTGACGATCGCTGTGCACAACGGCAAGCAGCATGTTCCCGTTTACATCAACGAGAACATGGTCGGTCACAAGCTGGGCGAGTTCGCGCTGACCCGTACGTTCAAGGGTCACGCCGCGGACAAGAAGGCGAAGAGGTAAGCGATGGAAACTACTGCCATTATCCGTGGGGTTCACATCTCCGCTCAAAAGACGCGTCTGGTTGCGGATCTGATCCGCGGTCAGAAGGTCGGCCGTGCGCTCGAGATCCTCTCCTTCTCGCCGAAGAAGGCCGCCGCCATCCTGAAGAAGGCTGTCGAGTCCGCCATCGCCAACGCCGAGCACAACGACGGTGCCGATATCGACGAACTGAAAGTCACCACGATCTTCGTGGACAAGGCTCAGTCGATGAAGCGCTTCTCCGCTCGCGCCAAGGGCCGCGGCAACCGTATCGAGAAGCAGACCTGCCACATCACGGTCAAGGTCGGAGCTTAAGGAGTCACGATGGGTCAGAAAATTCACCCCACTGGGTTCCGTCTCGCGGTCACCCGTAATTGGTCCTCGCGTTGGTTCGCCGACGACAAGGCCTTCGGCAGCATGCTGGCCGAAGACATCCGTGTCCGCGAGTACCTGAAAAAGAAGCTCAAGAGCGCCTCCGTCGGTCGCGTGATCATCGAGCGTCCCGCCAAGAATGCCCGCATCACCGTCTACTCGGCTCGTCCGGGCGTGGTGATCGGCAAGCGCGGCGAAGACATCGAAAGCCTGAAGGCTGATCTGCAGCGCCTGATGGGCGTGCCCGTGCACGTCAACATCGAAGAAATCCGCAAGCCGGAAACCGATGCTCAACTGATCGCCGACTCGATCTCGCAACAGCTCGAGAAGCGCATCATGTTCCGCCGCGCCATGAAGCGCGCGATGCAGAACGCCATGCGTCTGGGTGCCCAAGGCATCAAGATCATGAGCTCGGGCCGTCTGAACGGTATCGAAATTGCTCGCACCGAGTGGTATCGCGAAGGCCGTGTGCCGCTGCACACCCTCAAGGCCAACATCGACTACGGCACCTCCGAAGCCCACACCACGTATGGCGTGATCGGCATCAAGGTCTGGGTCTACAAGGGCGACATGCTGGCCAACGGCGAACTGCCGCCGGAAACCGCCGCCCCGCGTGAAGAAGAACGTCGTCCGCGCCGCGCTCCGCGTGGTGATCGTCCGGACGGTGCTCGCACCGGTCGTCCGGGTGGTCGTGGCCGTGGTCCCCGCAAGGCGGACGCTGCTCCGGCGCCTGAAGGAGAATAACCATGCTGCAACCCTCTCGCAGAAAGTATCGCAAAGAGCAGAAGGGCCGCAACACCGGTCTGGCGACCCGTGGTACCCACGTGTCGTTCGGCGAATTCGGTCTGAAGGCCACCGGCCGTGGCCGTCTGACCGCTCGCCAGATCGAAGCCGCTCGTCGTGCCATCAACCGTCACATCAAGCGCGGCGGCCGCATCTGGATTCGCATTTTCCCGGATAAGCCCATCTCGCAGAAGCCTGCCGAAGTCCGTATGGGTAACGGTAAGGGCAACCCGGAGTACTGGGTCGCCGAGATTCAGCCCGGCAAGGTGCTCTACGAAATGGAAGGGGTTAGCGAAGAGCTCGCGCGTGAAGCTTTCCGCCTGGCCGCTGCCAAGCTGCCGATTTCGACCACGTTCGTCGCGCGTCATATCGGTGCTTAAGGAGTACTAAGACATGAAAGCCAGCGAACTCCGTTCGAAAGACGCCGCCGAGCTCGGCAAAGAGCTCGAAAGCCTGCTGAAGGCACAATTCGGTCTGCGTATGCAGAAGGCCACGCAGCAGCTTGCCAACACCAGCCAGCTGCGTAACGTGCGCCGCGACATCGCGCGCGTGCGTACCTTGCTGACCGAGAAGGCAGGGAAATAAAGATGAGCGAAACTCAAAACACCCAAGTGGCCAAGCGCCAGCGTACGCTGGTCGGCAAGGTCGTCAGCAACAAGATGGACAAGACTGTCGTCGTTCTGGTTGAACGCCGCGTCAAGCACCCCATCTTCGGCAAGATCATCATGCGTTCCGCGAAGTACAAGGCGCACGATGAGTCGAACCAGTACAACGAAGGCGATACGGTTGAAATCGCTGAAGGCCGTCCCATCTCGCGCTCGAAGTCGTGGCGCGTGGTGCGTCTGGTTGAAGCCGCACGTATCATCTAAGTGCCAGCTTTCGGAACGGCTTGCCGTTCCGGGCTAGAAAGGCAAGGGCTCAGGCCCTTGCCTTTTTTTTGCCATAAATATCGTCATCGGGCGTTTTATTTCCGGTATTTTTCCCATCTGGCCCCCAGATCGGACTCTCCGGTAGAATCAGCTATTACGCCACGCTGACTCCAGATCCCGCCGTGACTCCCGAATACAGTCTGCTCTCGTTGAATCAGGTGTGGGCAATGTTGGCCGCCCGCGCGCGGCTGGTCGCCCGGGTGACCCTGGCCACGCTGGCGCTGACCTGCCTGCTGCTGCTGGTGCTGCCGCGCGTGTGGACGGCATCGTCGGACGTCTTCATCGACTACCGCGAAAACGACCCGATCAACGGACGCTCGTTTTCAGCGCTGCTCGACGAAAGCTATATGCAGACGCAGATCGACATGATCCGCAGCCAGGCGGTCGCCGACCATGTGATCTCGACCCTGGAGCTGCTGTCGGGACCGGACGCGGCGCAGGGCACCAAGGCGCACAACGACCTGGTGGAGTACATCCGCCGCAACCTGGAAGTCGTCAAGCAGCAGAACAGCCGCGTGCTGACGGTGTCGTTCTCCGCCAATACGCCGCAGAAGGCGCGCGAGTTCACCAACGCGGTGGTCAATTCCTACCTGGCGGTCAGCCAGAACATCTCGTCGGCGGCGGCGCGCGCGCGCAGCGAACAGTATTCCGCGCAGCTGGAGCAGTTGCGCGGCGAGGTGGACGCGATCCAGGACAAGCTGACGCGCTACCAGCAGGAGACCGGCATCGTCGATACGGAGCAGACCGGCGGCGATATCGACGTGCGCACGCTCAACGACATGACGACGTCGATGCTGACGCTGGACGCGCAGCTGGAGGCCGCCAAGGCGCGCAACGAAACCACCGAACGCCTGCTCAAGAGCGGCATCCGTCCGGAGGACCTGCCCGAGGTGGGGCAGATCGCGCCCATCAACGACCTGCGCAACGGCCTGACGGTGGTGGATCACCAGCTCGGCCAATTGCGCGGCTCGCTGGGGCCCAGGCACCCGACCGTGGCGGGGCTGCTGGCGCAACGGTCGCAGATGCTGGCCGATATCTCGCGCCAGTCCAAGGCCGCCATCGAGGCGCAGCGCGGCGAGCTGGAGCGCCTGCAGACCCAGAAGGCGGCGCTGCAGCGTGACATCGAGGCGCAGCGCGCCAAGGTCCTGGACCAGATGGCCAAGCGCGATCGCATCGCGGCCTATCGGCGCCAGTTCGCCGGCGTCGAGCAGGTCTACCAGACCGCCCTGCAGAAGTACGACGGCATCCTGATGGCCAGCAACATCTCCCTGCCCAACCTGGCGGTGCTGCGCGCGGCCGACGTGCCGACCTCGCCGTCGCGCCCGAAGGTGCGCAGCAGCCTGGCGCTGGGCCTGGTGGTGGGCCTGCTGGCGGGCCTGGCGCTGGCCATGCTGCTGGAACTGAGCCGACGCCGCATCCGCTGCGCCGAAGACCTGGAGCGCAACACGCGCCAGCCCGTGCTGGGCCGCATCGGCCGTAACCCGACTCCCGCGACGGTGACGTCATGAGCGATTCCACGCTGCGTCCTCTGTTTGACCGGCTCAATCAGCAGCAGGCCGCGGAGATGGCGCCAAGCCTGGCGCCCGATACCGTGCCGGGCGAGAAGATGGGTGAGCGCTTCGTGCGCCTGGGGCTGCTGACCGAGGACCAGGTCCAGCACGTGGTCCAGCTGCAGCAGGCCGAGCGTCTGCGCTTCGGCCAGGCCGCCGTGAAGCTCGGTTTCGTGTCGGAAGCGCGGGTGCAGTCGGTGCTGGCCGAACAGTATCGCTACGACTATGCCCCGGCGCAGCAGGGGGATATCCATCTGGCGATCGCGGCGGCGCCGTTCAGCCGCGAGGCCGAGGCGATCCGCCAGGTGCGCGCCGAGATCTCGATCCGCCTGGAAGACCTGCCGCGCATCGCGGTGGCGGTGGTGAGCCCGGATGACAGCGAGGGCCGTGCCTACCTGTCGGCCAGCCTGGCGCTGGCGTTCGCGCAGACCGGCCGCCGCACGTTGCTGGTCAACGCCAATCTGCGCGCCAGCGGCCAGGACGATATCCTGGGCGGCGCCAGCGGCGCGGGCCTGTCCTCGATCCTGGCCGGCCGCGCGCCGGCGGGCGACAGCCGCGCCGTGCCGGGCTTTCCGACGCTGGGCGTGCTGGATGCCGGGCCGCAGCCGCCCAACCCGGCCGAACTGCTGCGCGAACCGGCGCTGGACCGCCTGCTGGCGGCCTATGCCGACCAGTACGAGATCTTCATCGTGAACACGCCGGCGGCGGCCCACTCCTCGGATGCGCAGAGCATCGCGCGCCAGGTGGATGCCTGTGTGCTGGTGGCGCGCAAGGACGTGACGTCGTTGAGCGCCCTGACGCGTACCGCGGAGGTGCTGGAGACGGCCGGCGTGCGCGTGCTGGGCACGGTCTACAACGAATACGAGCCGGATGCCCCGCAGGGCTGGAAGGACCGGCTGCGCGCGCTCCTGCCGGCGCGGCTGCGGCGTTGAGGAGCGCGGCCATGGGCGCGCCCGCGGTCGTGGCGGTTGGCGGACAGAGCCGGGGCGACCGCTGGGCCGTCTGGCTGCTGGTGGGGCTGAGCCTGCTGTTCGCCATCGTGCCGGACACGCTGTCGGTCAACGCGGTGGGCCCGGAAGCCAACCACACCATCGAACAGGGTTCGATGCTGCGCCAGGTGCAGTACGGGTCGTTGTTCCTGGGCGCGCTGTTCGTGCTCTGGCATCACGTCCGACCCGCGCTCATGAACCTGCGCGCGTCCAATCTGTTCCTGATGCTGCTGGTGTTCTATTGCCTGGCCAGCGCGACCTGGTCGCCGTATCCGGACATCACGATCAAGCGCACCATCATTTTCGCGGGCCTGGTGCTGATCGGGCTGACCGTGGCGCCGCCCTTCAGCAGTCCGCGCCAGTTCCTGCGCGTGATCCTGGGCACCTACACGATCGTGCTGGTGCTGTCGTGCCTGGTGGCGGTGTTCATTCCGAGCATGGGGGTGGACACCCTGCTGGGCAATGCCTGGCGCGGCATCACCTGGCAGAAGAACATGCTGGGTTCGATCGCCGGCTTCGCCGTGTTGCTGTGGCTGCGCGAATGGCTGATGACGCCGTCGATCCGGCGCCTGAGCGCGGTGGGGCTGCTGTTCAGCGTGTTCATGCTGGTGATGGCCAAGAGCGCCACCGCCATGCTGGTGACGGGGCTGGGCGCGGGGGTCTACCTGCTGACGCGCAAGCGGTTCTTCGGCGGCCGTCATACCGGGCAGATCCTGATGCTGGGCGCGCTGCTGGTGGCGCTGTACTTCCTGCTGATGTTCTACGTGGCGGTGGGCCGCATGCCGCGGGTCGACGACGTGGTGCTGGTGGTCACGTCGCTGTTCAACAAGAGCAATGACCTGACCGGCCGTGGCGAGATCTGGGCGCTGGTGGACATGGCCATCCAGCGGCATCCCGTCTGGGGCATCGGCTACAGCGCCTTCTGGGTGGGCGAGGGCGGTCCGGCGCAGTTCATCGCCGACAAGCTGGGCTGGCTGCCGGGGCAGGCGCACAACGGCTACATCGATATCCTGCTGGACCTGGGCCAGGTCGGCATGGGGCTGTTCCTGGGCTGCCTGCTGTGGCACGTGGTCAGCATCATGCGGCTGTTCAAGATCGACCGCGAGGATGCGGCGATGCACCTGGCCATCTGCGTGACGATCATGGTCAGTAATTTCTCGGAAAGCCAGATCCTGCGCGACACCAATTTCCAGAACATCATGTTCATCTATTCGTCGCTGGCGATCAGCGGCCGCCTGGCGATGGAACGCTGGCGGCGGCGCGCGGCGGTGGAGTCCCAGCCGGCGCCGCCGCCTGTCCGGGCCGCCGCGGCGCGGCCCTACGCCATCCGCCGGGAGCGCGAGGCATGATGCGCTGGCGCGCCGTGCTGGTTCTGGCGCTGATGTGGGTGATGAGCGCCGCGACGGCCGCGCCCGCGGGCTGGTTCGGCTTCGAGATGAATCCGGCGGCGCTGTCGGGCGCGCCGGATGTGTCGGCGCTCAACCGGCCGCTGGACGCGGCTTCGCGCATTGTCGTGCGCGACGGGCATTTCCATCGTGTCGGCGCCGACGGCCAGCCGGGCGCGGGCGATGACACGCGGGTGCGGTTCTTCGGCGTGAACCTGACGTTCGGCGCCAACTTCCCTGATTCCATCGAGGCCGCCACGCTGGCGCGGCAGTTGCGCAGGCTGGGCTTCAACGCGGTGCGTCTGCATCATCTGGATTCGCTGCCGTCGGATTATCCGGACGCGCCGATCAGCATCCTGACCACGGGGCCGTTTCCGACCTTCAGCCCGACGGCGGTGGCGCGGCTGCGGGGCCTGATCGAGGCGCTGGCGCGCGAGGGCATCTACGTCAACCTGAACCTGCACGTGGGCTATCGCTTCCGCCCGCGCGTGGACGGCCTGCCGGCGCTGGACGGCGGCGTCGACATGCCGCCGTTGACCGCGCCGATCCATGTGTACGACCCGCGCCTGATCGCGATGCAGGAAGACTACGCGCGGCGGCTGATCCAGGCGCTGGGCCTGAAGGACAATCCGGCGCTCGCCATGGTCGAGCTCAACAACGAGTCGTCGCTGCTGGCGGCGTGGCTGGGGCCGGATTGGCTGGCGGCGATTCCGTCGGCCTATGCGCCCGAACTGCGCAAGCAGTGGCGCGCCTGGCTGATGCAGCGCCACGGGTCGCTGGCGCAGGCCTGCGCCGCCTGGGGCGGATGCGCGGGCGGCAACGACAACGCGGTGGAGTTCCCGGTGCCGGGCCAGCAGCAGCCGCTCTACGAGAGCGGCCTGGCGCAGCTGCGTTCGGGCATCGCGCGGCGCGTCAGCGCGTGGTTCGGCAGCGATGCCAAGGTGGATCTGCGCGAACGCGATTTCCTGTTGTTCCTGGCGGCGACCGACCAGGCCTATTTCGAGCGCCTGCGCCGCGTGGTGCACGAGAGCACCGACGCGCGGGTGCCGGTGACCGGCACGCAGATGGGCTATGGCGGCCTGCTGAATTTCGATTCCCAGGTCGCCATGGACTACATCGACGAGCACTTCTACGTCGGCCATCCGGACATCCGGGCCAACGACGACTGGCGCATCCCGGACCTGACTGCCAGCGGCAACGAGTTCGACCGCGTGCTGGCCCTGTCGCTGCGGCGCGACGCCAGGCGGCCGTTCGTGGTCAGCGAATTCAACCAGCCTTTCCCCAACCCCCGTGGCGCGGAAATCCTGCCGCTGATGAGCGCGGTGGGCGCCCTGCAGGACTGGGATGGCCTGTTCTACTTCGACTACAGCGATGCCCAGCGCCTGCCGCAGTCGCCATCGCGCTTCGCGCTGAGCGGCGATTGGGGGCGCATGGCGCTGGCGGGCCAGAGCGCCTTGCTGTTCCGCCAGCCGCTGCTGGCCGCGCTGCCCGACGCGATCGCCTTGCCGATGGGTCCGCAGCAGCGCCTGCGGCTGGGCGCCGACCGGCGCTTCGATGCGATCACCACCGGCCTGGCCGATGGCCTGGGCGCAAAGCCGCAATGGGCATTGCAGGGCCGGGTGGGGTTGGACCTGGCCGCGGCGCCCGACGCGGCGCTGCCGGGTCTGCCGAACGCGACGCCCTTGCTGAGTCACGACGCGTCGGCGGGCCGCATCGTGATCGACGCGCCGGCCCTGTGGGCCGTGTTCGGCGCCACCGGCAGCGGCCGTATCGGCGGCCCGTCGGTCTGGATGCAGTTCGACGCGGCGGGCGCGGCCAGCGCCATGCTGACGCCGCTGGACGGCCAGCCACTGGCGCGGTCGCGGCATATGCTGCTGGGCCTGGGCAACGACACCACCGGCACGCAGCCGGGCTCGATGCCGGCCCGGCCCAAGATGCGGGTGCCCTATCGTGGCCAGGGCGCCTGGTCCACGCTGGAGCCGGACGCCGGTTCGGCCGGCCCGTCGGGCGATTACGCCACCCGGCCGCCGGCCTGGCTGCGCCGCACGCCGGCGCTGCTGGGGCTGGCGCCGCGCGGCGGCCGGCTGTCGGTCTATCCGCTGGATGGCGAAGGCCGCCGCCGGGCCGCGTTGCCGGCCGCCGAGGCGAGCTCGGGCGCCGACGGCGTGCGCGTGCGGGTGCAGGCCCGCGATGATGGCGCCAGTCCCTGGTATGAACTGGTCTTCGAGGATGCGCCATGAGCTTCGGTCCCATCAGCGTCTGCATCCCCACCTATCGGCGGCCGCTCATGCTGAGCCAACTGCTGGACGACCTGGCGGCGCAGACGTTGGCGCCGTCCCAGATCGTGGTGGTGGACAATGACGTCGCGGGCAGCGCGCGGGCCGTGGTCGAGGCGCACCGCGGCGCGTTCGAGGCGCGGGGCGTGGCGCTGGACTACGCCGTGCAGCCCGAGAAGAATATTTCCCTGACGCGCAATATGACGGTCGCGCTGGCGCGTGGCGACTGGCTGGCGATGATCGACGACGACGAGCGCGCGCCGGCCCAATGGCTGGCGCTGCTGGCGGCGGCGGCCCGCGATCATGGCGCTGACGGGGTGCAGGCGCCGGTGGTGCCCGACATCCCGGCGAGCGCGCCGGCCTGGGTGCGCCGCGGCCGTTTCTATGAATGGCCGCGTTTCCGCACCGGCGAGGAAGTGCCGCGCAATGCCCTGCGCACCGGCAATTTCTTCATCGCGGCCGATTGGCTGCGGCGCCAGGCGCAGGTCTTCAATCCGGCCTATGGCCTGACCGGCGGCGAGGACGGCGACATGCTGATGCGCCTGGTCGGCCAGGGCGCGCGCCTGATCTGGTGCGACGAGGCCCACGTCACGGAGCCGGTGCCCGAAAGCCGCATGCGGACCCGGTGGATCCTGAAGCGCGCCTTGCGCGGCGGGCAGGATTTCGCCATCCACTTCGAAGCGGGCCGGCTGGGAAACCGTCGCCCCGCGATCATGCGCCGGGTGGTGTTCTACGCGCGGGCGGTGACGCAGATGACCGTCGCCGGCGTGTTGGCGCTGGTATCGTGGCCGCTGGGCCGGCATCACGCGGTGCACTGGCTGGGCCGCGCCTATGCCAACTACGGAAAACTGTCCGTCCTGTGGGGCGGGCATTACCAAGAGTACGCTTGAGCACATGGCCGGCTTCCTGCACCTGATCCTGTTCATCATCGCCTTGCCCGTCACGGCGGCCACCGCCTATCTGGGCCTGCTGACGCTGCTGTCGGCGCGCCTGCCGCGGCCGCAGCCGCAGCGGCGCGACATGCGCTTCGACATCCTGGTGCCGGCGCACAACGAGACCGCGGTGATCGAGCGCACGGTGCGCAGCCTGGCGGCCATCGACTGGCCGCGCGAGCACTACCGCATCATCGTCATCGCCGACAATTGCACCGACGATACGGCGGCGCTGGCGCGCGCCGCGGGCGCCGAGGTGATCGAACGCCACGACGACCAGCATCGCGGCAAGGGGTATGCGCTGGAGTACGGCATCGCGCGCAGCGCGGCCGACGGTTTCGCGCACGCGGTCGCGGTGATCGACGCCGACACCGAGGTCACGCCCAACCTGCTGGCCGCCTACGCCGCGCGCATCGAGCAGGGGGCGGCCGTGATGCAGGTGCATTACGGGGTGCTCAACCCGGACGAATCGTGGCGCACCCGCATCATCACCATCGCCTACGGCGCCTTCCATGCGGTGCGGGGCCGCGCGCGTGAACGGCTGCGCGCTTCCAACGGGCTGCGCGGCAACGGCATGTGCATGACGCACGCGCTGCTGCGCGAGGTGCCGTTCAATATCCATTCGATGGCGGAAGATCTGGAGTATGGCGTGGTGCTGGGCCTGCACGGTCACCGCGTGGTCTATATCGACGAGGCCAGCGCCGACGCGGAGCTGGTGGCTTCCGAGCGCGGGTCGCGCACGCAGCGCCAGCGGTGGGAGGGCGGCCGCCTGGCCGTGATGCGGACTTACGTCGGCCGACTGCTGCGCCAGGCCGTCACGCGGCCGAGCTGGATCTGCCTGGAGCTGGCGATCGACCTGCTGACCATGCCGCTGGGCTACATCGCGCTGCAGATCGGCGCGTTGCTGGTGCTGGGCGGGCTGGCCGCGTGGCTGCTGCCCGGCGCCGGGCTGGCCGCATGGCCGCTGTTGGCGCTGGTCCTGCTGGGCGTGCTGGCGCTGCACGCGCTGCGTGGCTGGCAGCTGTCGCCGCTGGGGCCGCGGGCGCTGCTGGACCTGCTGCGCGTGCCGTTCTTCGTGCTGTGGAAGCTGTACGTGCTGTTGCGCAACCGGCGCAACAAGCACTGGATCAAGACCGATCGGGATACCAAGTGACGCGGGCACGCCTCTCCGCCTCGGGCCTGGCGCGCCTGTTCGGCAGCTCGATTGCCGACCAGGCCATGCTGTCGGCCGCCAACTTCGGCGTCGGCCTGATCCTGATCCGCTACGCGGCGGAAGCGCAGTACGGCTATTACATCCTGGCTTTCAACACCATGATGTTGCTGACGACGCTGCAGGGCACCTTCATCGGCACGCCGATGGTGATCCGCCTGCCCGCCCTGGACGAGGCGGCGCGGCGCCAGTGGATGGGCAGCTTGCTGCGCGACCAGAAATGGCTGGGGGCGGCGGGCGGCGCGCTGGCGCTGGCCGTGGCGCTGGCCGGCTGGGCGATGGGGCTGTTCGACGGCGAATCGACCCTCGTGGTGATGGCGGCCATCGGCCTGGTGCTGGCGGCGCTGTACCGCGAATACCTGCGCGGCATCCTGTTGATGTACCACCGTCCGCAACAGGTGCTGGGCGCGGACGCGATCTACGTGGCGGTGCTGCTGGCCGGCTGCGCGCTGGCGGTGAAGACGCCGGTGGCGGCGGCCGGCGCCCTGCTGGCGGGCACGATGGCGGCGCTGGCCTGCGCCGGCGTGCTGCGCCGGGTGCTGGCCAGTGATATCGAGCGCGACGCGGCGCCCGGCCGCCTGCGCGAGATCGCCCGCATGGGGTTCTGGGCGGCCTCGGGCGGCGTCATCTATTGGTTGTTCAACCAGGGCTACAACTTCCTGACCGCGGCCACGCTGGACCTGGCGGCGGTGGCGGCGCTGGCCGCTTCGCGCCTGACGCTGATGCCGATCAACCTGCTGCTGGCCGGCATGCAGAAGCAGCTGACGCCGCTGGCCTCCGTCTGGATGCACGGCATGGGCGCGCGCCGCACTCTGCGCCGCCTGATGCTGTTCTCGCTGGCGCTGGCGCTGTTCACGCTGCTGTACGGCGCGGTGATCTGGCTGCTGCGCGACTGGATCTTCCTGGACCTGATGCGCAAGGATTTCCCGCAACGCGACCTGTTGCTGGTGCTGTGGATCGGCCTGTTCGTGCTGATGGTGATCCGCGAGCCGATCATGATGGTGCCGCTGCTGCGCCAGCGCTTCCGGGCGTTGAGCGCGGCCACGCTGGTCTGCGCGCTGATCGCGTTGGCGATAAGCTATGTGGGCATGCTCCAGCTGGGCCCCATCGGCGCGGTGATCGGCATCCTGACCGGCGAGGCCTGCTATGGCCTGGCGGTGATCGTCATGGCGTGGCGCGAAGTGCGGCGCGATGACGGTGACGCCTTCCCTTCTTACCGTACCAGGTAATCGTACATGGACATTCTCTCGATTCAGTACCTGCGCGGCGTCGCGGCCATGATGGTGGTGCTGGTCCACTTGTATCCGCAGCTCGAGCGCATGGGCTACCAGGGCTACTGGCCGCACTGGCTGGCCGCCGGCGTCGACATCTTCTTCGTCCTGAGCGGTTTCCTGATGTGGATCACCACGCGCGGCAAGAAGGTCGGCGTGCTGGAGTTCTACCGGCGCCGCGCGGTGCGCATCATTCCGCTGTACTGGGTGCTGACCTCGGTGGCGGTGGCGGTGATGCTGATCGCGCCGCAGCTGCTGCAGACCACCCGCTTCGGCCTGTTCCACGTGATCGCCTCGTATCTGTTCGTCATGGTGCCGAATCCGGCGGGCCTGATCGAACCGGTGCTGACGGTGGGATGGACGCTCAATTACGAGATGCTCTACTACGTCATCTTCGGCCTGACGCTGGTGCTGCCGACGGCTTGGCGCTTCGCGATCACGACCCTGGTGCTGCTCGGCCTGAGCATGCTGGGATGGTTCGTTGTCGGCGACGACACGCCGATCCTCAAGGTCTACACGTCGGACATCGTGCTCGAATTCGTGCTGGGCATGGCCGTGGGCTGGTGGTTCTCGCGGCCGCACAAGGGCGGATCGGCGACGCTGGGCTGGACACTGGTGCTGGGCGGCTTCGTCGTGATCGGGCTGATGTCGGTGCTGGCCCCGAATGCCTCGCGGCCGCTGGCGCAGGGCGTGCCGGCGGCGGCGATCGTGGTGGGCGCGATCCTGCTGGAACGCTTCCAGGCGCTGCCGCGCCTGAATTTCCTGCACAAGCTGGGCGATGCCTCGTATTCGCTCTACCTGTCGCACGCCTTCGTGCTGTCGGCCGTGAGCCAGGGTTGGCGCAAGCTGCACTTGGACAGTCTGCCGGGCGGGCAGGTGGCGTTCTGCGTCGTCGGCATCCTGGCCTGCACGGTGGCGGGCCTGCTGGTCTACCAACTGATGGAGCGGCCGCTGATCAACCTCTTCAAGAAGCCGCGCGAGCAGGAGGCCTCCAAGGCCGCTACCCGCCGATCCGTAGCCGGTCTTTGAGCAGGCGCAGCCAGCGTTTGTGGCGGCGCGCCGCGGCGCGCTGCGGCGTCCAATCGATCATGCTGTCGTGGATGTCGTAGTGGCCGCGCTGGGCGTCGGGCACCTGGCCCGATTCGACCGCGGCGATCAGTTCCGGCAGCCTGCGATAGAACTCCGCGCCGCGATAGGGCGGGTGCAGTGACCACAGACCGGGCGCCGCGCCCAGCAGGTCGACGCGGTGCAGGCCGTTGGCGCGCAGCACCTCGCTCAGGATGACCTCGGCCTCGCGCACGTCCGGGGGATTGCCCAGCAGGTGCGATTTGGTCCGTTGCACGGCGCCGGGCCGCAGCAGCGGCAGGTGGCCGAGCGTGGCGCGCAGCCGTTCCATGTCGAGCATGAAGATGCGCGTGCTGGCATTCTGGAAACGGTAGGCGGGGGCGCCGGCGATCTCGACGCGCTCGGGCGCGGGCAGGCCGTGGCCATGGACCGCGGCGTCGGTGCGCGGCGGGCCGGGGAAGGGGCCCGTCAGCAGCACGGTGGGATCCTGCTCGGTGTAGGCGATGGCCTCTTCCACCCAGGTGTGGCTGCCGCCGCCGAACAGCATGTCGCCGTCGAAATGCACGATGTGGCGCGCCTGGCTGTGATGCATGCCGTAGAAATAGGCGTAGAACGGGCCGCCGTCCCAGGCCTTGACGGGGATGTCGTCGGCGCCGAAGAACGATTGCGCCACCTCGCGGCGGGCCGCCGGCGCGTAATCGACCTCGATGACGTCGAGCTTGGGCATGTCGCGGCGCAGGTCCTGCGCCAGGGCTAGCAGCTTGGACCGGTATTCGTCGAAGTGCGTGCCGCGATAGCGGCCCGAGCGGCTGCGGTGCGTGTCGATGGTGACGAGGATGCGGTCAACCATGGGCGCCCAGACACGGATCTGGTGCGGCAGCAGCAGCGCCGCATGGGGATAGTCCATGGGGTACATGCTGATCTGGGCGGCGACGCGATAGGGGTAGGCCACGGCCGGTTCTCCTGGTTGCGGCGGCATCATGTCCGGGGCGCGGCGACGGTGGCCGCGAGACCCTGTTGCAGGGAGGTCCAGCGCAGGCCGAGCTGCTGCTCGGCGCGGGTCGAGACCAGCCGGATGGGCTGGCGCCAGAGGCGCGCCAGCGACGGCGGAATCGGCGGCGGCAGGCGCAGGCCCACGCGCCGCAGGCCGATCTCGGCGATTTTCAATGCCGGCGCCAGCAGGTGCGTTTCGATCTTCAGGCGGCGCGCGCCGATGCGCTTGAGCGGCACGGCGCCGAGCGCGCGGGCGTAGGCCAGGAAGTAGCCGTTCCAGTCGGGCGCATCGGCCATGGCGAGGTTGTAGGCCGCGGCTCCGGCCGGCGCGCGCAACCCGGCCAGCACGGCCGCCACGACGTCGTCGATGTAGACGAGGTTGCTGCAGCCGTCGCCGGCCGCGCCCAGGTCGCCGATGCGGTGCGCGCGCAGCAGGTCGGCGATGCGCAGGCTCCACTGCGGACTGTCGGGGCCGTAGATGCAGCCTGGCCGCAAGGTGACGACGGTGTCGCGCGCGGCCAGCAGCCGTTCGGTTTCGACCTTGGCGCCGCCATAGCCTTGAAGGTTCGCGGCCATGGGGTGGTCTTCGCTTATGTCGCCGCGCGCCGCGCCATAGACCGCCATGGAGCTGAAATGCACCAGGCGCGTGGCGCGCGCGTCGAGCGCGGCCGCCAGCGCGCGGGCGCCGGCCGTCATGGTGTCGGGGGAGCCGGCGACGCAATTGACCGCGGCGTCGACGTCGCCGAGGGCGCGCGTCACCGCGGCCGGATCGGCGGCGTCGAGCACGATCTCGCGGCCTTGCTGGCGCGCGCGGCGCACGCCGGCCACGGGTTCGGCCCAGTCGCTGGCGGCCAGCGCCGCCACCACGCGCCGGCCGACATAGCCGTTGGCGCCCAGGACCAGGATGCGTTGTTTCATGTGCGGGTCTCCGTGGCTACGTCGCTGGGCGCATGGACGCGGCGCAGGTGATCGGCCAGGCGCAGGGCCAGCGCGACGATGGTCAGGGTCGGGTTGGCCTGGCCGGAGGTCGGGAAGACCGCCGAGCCGGCAATGTAGAGATTGGGGGTTTCGTGCACGCGGCAGTCGGCATCGACCACGCTGTCGCGCGGATCGTGCCCCATGCGCGTCGTGCCGATATGGTGGCCGCCGTAGGCGCCGTAGCGCGTCATCTCGGCCTCGACCTGGGCCGGGTCGTAGTCGAAGCGGCCCACGCCGCTGGCCGCCAGCGCCTCGGCCAGCGCCGCCAGCGCGGTCTGCACGGTGGCCACGTCGCGCGGCGTGTAGCGCCAGTCGATGTGCAGGCGGCGCATGCCGAGCGCGTCGACGTCGTTGCCCAGCGTGACGCGGCTGTCGGGGTTGGGCTCCTGCTCCGCGTGGAAGTCGAGGCTGTAGCGGCGGTTGCGCGGGTGGACGATGATGGACGGAAACTTGCGCGCGGCCAGCTTGCGTTCGGTCAGCATGTGCCACATGAAGCGCGCGGTGGCCGGCGCGCCCAGCAGCACGTTGCGCAGGTGGCTGAGCCACAGGCCGAGCGAACCCGGCGTGTCGCCATACAGCCGCTTGGCGTATTCGTAGGGCACGACGGGACGGGCCAGGTACAGCGCCGACAGGACGCCGCTGCCGTGCCCGGGATCCGGAATGCGCGGATGGTGCAGGCGCGCGATGAAGTTGCCGGCGTGCAGGCGGCGCTGCGCCTCGGGTTGCAGGGCCAGGCGCCGGCGGCAATAGATGCCTTCGTCGGAGACCTCGTAGCCATGCCAGACGGAACGGGCGCCGGCCAGGTCCACGTTGCCGATGGTGCCGGCGATGTGGCACATGTAGTAGCGGCCCACCACGTCGTGGGCGTTGCCCAGTCCGCGGCCGCTGGCGCCGGGGTTGGCGAGCAGCAGCCGCGCGGTTTCCAGGCCGCCGGTGGCGAGCACGTAGGCGCGCGCCCGGACCGTGAAGACATTGTTGCCGGCCAGCGTGCGGACCCGGGCCGGGCCGACGGGGGCGCCGGCCGCGCCGCTGTCGAGCTGGCACAGGTTGGCGTTCTGCAGCACGCGCACGGGGCCCTGGCGCAGCCGCTCGGCGTAGCGCCAGCCGAAATCGGTGGGCACGCTGAAGCGTTCCAGCGTGTCGGTGGAGAACTCGGGGCTGTCGAAGCCTTCGATCATCGGCCGCACGGGGCGATGGAAGGCGGTCTCGACGGTGTAGGCGAAATCGCCCGCTTCGCACAGCTGGTTGGCGCGCGGGTAGTAGGGCCGCAGGTCGTCCAGGCCGATGGGCCAGCCGCTGTGCGCGATGTAGTCGCGCGGCTCGAAGTCGATGGGATCGAACGGCATGCAGCGGCCACCCCAGATGGTGGTGGAGCCGCCCATGCGGCGCTGGCGGTAGCGCTCGGGCTCGGGGTGCATGCGCGCGTCGGCGACGCTGCCGGCGTAGAGCGCCTGGGTGGCCTTGTCCTCGGCCGGGCCGCCGCTTTCGAGCAGCACGACGTCCAGGCCGCTGTCCAGCAAGGCCAGGGCCAGCGTGATGCCGGCGGCGCCACCGCCGACGATGCACAGGTCGGCGGTGAGGATCGAGCCGTTCGGAACGGTGTTGGCGTCCAGGATCATCGTGTCGCTCCGGGCAGGCGCCGCAAGCCTGGCGCCGCGCGTGCGCGGACCAGGGGCATCAGTATCGCACGGCGGCGCCCGCCGGCAGCTTCAGCGTTTCGTGGATGTAGCCCGCGAAGGCGGTATAGCCGGCGATGTTCGGATGCACGCCGTCGGCGAACATGCCCGGCGCCAGCTTGAGGAAATCGTTGGTGCCGCCGCTGGACCAGTACAGGTAGTCGACGACCCGCACGTGCGGGTACTGGCGCGGCAGTTCCCGCAGCAGCCAGTCGTTGAAGGCGCGGGTCAGTTCGATCATGGGCGGCGTCATGCCGAGATAGGCGCCGACGTTGTCCACGACCAGCGGGATGCCCAGCTTCGCCGTGGTCTGCGCGAAGTAGGTGAAGTTGTCCTGCAGGGTCTGCAGCGGCACCATGCCGACGGCGACATCGTTGATGCCGACGTGCAGATACGCCAGGCTCGGCCGTGTGCCGGCCGGCAGGGTGCGCGCGCCGCGGCCATCGCCGGGATCGTATTCCTCGGCCAGCACGTCGCGGCGCCAGCGCGCGCGGACCTGCGCCGACATCTGGCCGCCGATGCCATGGTTGAAATGGAACACGCCGGAATAGCGCGCCAGTTCGTAGGAGAGCTGGCCCGGGTTGGACGGATAGTCCGGCACGAACTGGCCCTGCACGTTCAGGCGGCCCTTGCGCTGGATCTCGCCTTCGGCGATGGAGTCGCCGACCACCACGGCGTAGATGCGCTCGTTGCGCGCCCAGGCGGGCAGCGCGGCGCATCCCGGGGCCAGCAGCAGGGCCGAGAGCAGGGTGCGGCGGTTCATCAGAAGAAGCGCTCGTTGACGTGGATGACGTCGCCTGGCTGGACCGCGTCGGTCAGCTTGGCGCGCCGGTCGGTGATCTCGCCGGTCAGCGCGTCGGTGCGGTTCAGGTCGATGCGGCTGTCGGAGGCGCGCGGCGTCAGGCCGCCGGCGACCGCCAGGGCGCGCATGACGTTCAGGCCCTGTTCCAGCGGATAGGCGCCGGGCTTGCCGACTTCGCCGTAGACGTAGAAGCGCGGCGCTTCCGGCACGAACACCACGTCGCCCGGCTGCAGTTCGGTGTCCTGCAGGCTCTGCGAGGGCGACTGGCGATTGCCGACGTACAGATTGATGCGGTCGTTGCCGCCGCCGGCGCGGCGCACCAGGGTGGCGACATCGCCGGCGCCGCCGGTGGCGCCGCCGGCCATGGCCAGCAGTTCCAGCACCGACAGCTTGCCTTCGATCGGGTAGCGGCCCGGCCGCGCGACCTGGCCCAGCACCGACACGATGCGGCTGCGCAGCGTGACGACCTCGACGGCCACCTGCGGATCGGTCATGAAGCCCTTGCTGCGCAGGTCCTGCTCGATGCGTTTGCCGATGGCGGCGGGCGTGAGGCCCGAGGCGCGGATGTTGCCCAGCATGGGCACCACGATCTGGCCGTCGGCGTCGACGGTGGCGCGGGCCTGGGTGCCGCCGGTGCCGAGGATGTTGATGTTGAGCGTGTCGCCCGGCCCGACCGCGCCGATGGCGCTGCCGATGGCCTGCTCCAGGGCCGGGTCGACCGGCGCCGCGGCGGCCTGGCGCGGCGGCTGCACGACGCCGTTCTCCGGCAGCCGGTTACCGGCCATGTTGCGGTCGGTGCCGCGGTCGCCGCTGCCGCTCTTGACCGCGGGCGGCACGGCCGGCGGCGTATAGGCGGCGGGCGGCGGGGGCGGGGCGGCGACCGGCGTGGTCGGTTGCGGGCGCACGGGTGCGCCAACGGGGGCGGGCGGGGTGTAGGCGGGGGACTCGTAGGGCGCGTTGTAGCGCTTGAAGTCGTTGTCGGGCGAGGTGGCGGCCGGACGGGACGGAGACACGGGGTCTGGAATCGGCAGGTCCTGCGCGCCTGCCGGTTGGGCACAGGCCAGCAGCGCCGCCAACATCGCTCTTCGCCACATCGTCGTCAGACACGCCACGTTATTCTCCGATCCTTTGGTTAAAGGTTGCGCGCGTCCAATAGTAGCCGAAGCAAAACGCCACACTACGGGTATTTTAAATACAATACGCGCGTGCCGGCTCGATGAATGTGGTTTTCTCAAACGCAAACGTGAGACCATTGTTCCCGAGCTTACCGCCCTTCGTAGCGAGATTCTCCTTGCACAGTTCAGAGCACGTATCCGACCCCCGCGGAACTGCGAACGACGATATCCCCGTCATGCCCGTCGTGCGGCTGTTCGACCTCGATATCGCGGCAGTTTCCTTCGATGAGGCCGTCGAAGGCCTGGCGCAGGCGGCCGTGCGCCGCGACGGCCGCGCCCGCATCGTGGTTACGCCCAACGTCGATCATGTGGTGCGCCTGGATGCCTCGCCGGAATTCCGCGAGCGCTACGCCAAGGCCGATTTCATCTTCGCCGACGGCATGCCGGTGGTGTGGGCCAGCCGTTTCCTGGGCCAGCCGCTGCCCGAGCGCATCACCGGTTCCGACCTGTTCGTCGCGCTGTGCCAGCGCGCCCAGCGCGAGGGCTGGCAAGTGATGCTGCTGGGCGGCATGCCCGGCTCCGAGCCCGACCTGCTCGCGCGTTTCGCGCAGTATTACCCGGGCTTGAACATCGATATCGTCAGCCCCTCGATGCGCTTCGATCCGCTCGGACCCGAAGGGCAGGCCTATGCCGACCGGGTGCGCGAGCGCCAGCCCGATGTCGTTTTCCTGTGCGTGGGCATGCCCAAGCAGGAACACTGGGTGCTGCATCACGCCGGCGAATTGCCCGGCGGCATCCTGCTGTGCGTGGGCGCCGCGATGGAATTCGCCATCGGCCTGCAGCGCCGGGCGCCCATGTGGATGCAGCGCGTCGGCCTGGAATGGCTGTGGCGCCTGGCCAGCAATCCGCGCCGCCTGTGGCGCCGTTACCTGGTCGACGATCCACGCTTCCTGGGGCTTTGCTGGCGGCAGTGGCGCAAGCGGCGCGGCTCGGCGCCGTGATCTTGCGCCCCAGCGCCAGCCTTGCCGTGGATGGCGGGGCCACGCGAGGCACGTTCACGATCGGACGCAAGCTGGCCGCGGCCAGCCTGATGCTGTGCGGCGCCCAGGCGGTCGGCGCGCCGGGGCCGGCCGATTACGCGGTGCAGCTGGGCAGTTCCTACCAATACCAGAGCAATCCCGCGCGCTTGCCGCAGTCGTCTTCCGACATCCGCGGCGCGGGCGTGTGGGTCAAGTCGATGGGCCTGGGGCTGCGCATGCCGCTGCTGTCCGACGACACCCGGCTGGACATGGGCGGCACGCTGTCCGACGCCCGCTACAGCAACAACCGGCAGCTCGATCACCAGCCGAGCAACATGCTGTCGACGCTGCACTGGCGCGCCGGCCGCCTGTTCGCCGGGCGCTTCGACTACGGCTACCAGCGCCAGCTCAATCCGAACATGGCGAACACCTGGCCCGATCGCGACCAGCAGACCCGCGACAACAAGTCCGCCGAACTGGGCTTGCGCGTCTCGGAGCGGCTGACGCTGCCCGTGTTCGGCGTCTTCAGCAACGGCACGCGCTACGACCAGGACGTCAACCGCACGCTCTACGACCGCAAGGACCAGGGCTGGCAGCTGTCGGCGCGCTATGCCGGATTCGGCCGCTCCTTCGCGCAGACGGGCTTGCGCCATACCGAGGTCGATTACTACGGCCGCACGCCGGAACTGGTCGCGACCATCGATGACCGCTACACCGATAACGAGGCTTTCGCCGCGGCGCGCTGGGAGTACAGCCCCAAGACCCTGCTGCAGGCGCGCGTCGGCCTGCTCAAGCGCAGCTACGAACACCTGGGCGACCGCGACACCAATCTGTTCACCTTCGCCGGCCGCGCCACCTGGGACTATTCGCCCAAGACGCGCCTGGACCTGCAGCTGTGGCGCCGGCCCTACGCCTATGACGACGATCCCACCGTGCTGTATTCGATCCAGACCGGCGGCCTGGCCTCGGTGACGTGGCGGCCCACGGTCAAGACCGCGTTCCAGCTGGGCGCCGAGCTGACCCGCCAGCGCAACACCGCCTTCACCGGCGGCAATGACCAGACCCTGCAGATCCGCCGCTTCGGCGCGCGCGTGCAATGGCAGCAGGAAGACAACCTGCGCTGGACCGTCGATGTCTACCGCGATCGGCAGATGGGCGAATCCGCTGGCGACAGCTACAACCAGAACTTCGTGCGCGTCGGGCTGGAATACACCTTCGGCAGCCGCGGCAAGGAAAATCTGCGGCTGATGATGCAGCCGACCGACTGCCAATGGCGGCGACCGGAACTGGCGATGTGCGATCCGATGGGCGAGGAACCCTGAACGCTCAGTAGGCGTTGCGGTCCCAGAAGATCACGAGCACGGTGCGGAACAGGATCTTCAGGTCCAGCATCAGCGACCAGTTGGCGATGTAGTAGCGGTCGTAGCGCACGCGCTGCAGCATCTTGTCGGTGGTGTCGGTCTCGCCGCGCAGGCCGTGGATCTGGGCCCAGCCGGTGATGCCGGGCTTGACGCTGTGGCGCAGCATGTAGCCCTGGATCATGCGTCGGTAGATCTCGTTGTGCTCGGCCGCGTGCGGGCGCGGGCCGACCAGGCTCATGGTGCCGGCCATCACGTTGAACAGCTGCGGCAGCTCGTCCAGCGAACTCTTGCGCAGGAAGCGGCCGATGCGCGTCACGCGCGAATCGCCCTGTTGCGCCTGGCGCAGCGTGCCATCGGCCTCGGCGCCGGCGTTGGCGCGCATGGAACGGAACTTGAACACCGTGATCGGCAGCCCGCGTTCGCCATAGCGCATCTGGCGGAAGATGACCGGCCCGGGCGAGTCGAGCTTGATGGCCAGCGCGATCACCAGCATCACCGGCGACGCCAGCAGCAGCATCAGGCCGCCCAGCGTCAGGTCCATGGCGCGCTTGAGGCTGCGCGACAGACCCTGCATGTGCGTTTCGTGCAGCGCCAGCAGCGGCACGCCGGCGATTTCGGCGCTGCTGGCGGTCAGTTCGCCCAGGAACGGCGACTCGGGCATCAGGTAGATGGCGGCGGTCGAGTCATACAGCCGGTTCATGAGGTTGAGTACGACCGGGTTGTCCTTGGTGTCGTCCAGCGTGACGAAGGCCATGCCGTATTCGCCCGCCTCGATGCGGGTCAGCGCGTCCGGATAACGGCCCAGATAGGGCGGCGGCGTCGGCTCGCCCTTGCGCGTGCGCACTTGCTCCTCGGCGTAATAGCCCGCCGTGTGGATGCCCAGGATGGGCGAGCGCTGCAGACGCATGGCGAGCTTGCGCGCTTCGGGGCCCATGCCGAAGAACACGGCCGAGCGGCGGCTGGCGGACGCGTTGTTCAGGCGATAGGCGGTGCGGCGCAGGCCGTAGAGGGCAAGGACCTGCAGCGGCAGGGTGATGGCCGCCCACTTCAGCAGCAGCACGCGCAGCGACTCGGTGTCGGTGGCGCTGCCGGGCAGGAAGAACAGCGCGACCAGCGCCAGGAACAGCACGCTGAACCAGCGCATCACGCCGCGGCTCAGCATCCACCACACGCTGCGGGCGCTGATCAGCAGGGTGAAGCGGGCGAAGGCGATGGAGGCGCCCGCGGCGAGGATGACCGGAATCCAGCCGCGGAAGATGGGCGACGCCATGTCCTCGGCCAGTGTCAGGCCGAGAAAGGTGCCGGCGTTGATCAGCGCGCAGATCAGGCCCGTGAGGGCCATGAAGGAGCGCTGAGGGTGGCTGGGCGTCGCGTAGGTGAGCATGGAAAAGGTGGTGGGGGGATCAGCGACCGTAGACATCATCAAACCGCACAATATCGTCCTCGCCCAGATACGGGCCGGACTGCACTTCTATCAGCTCCAGGTCGATGGAACCCGGATTCTCCAGGCGGTGTTTTACACCCAGAGGAATATACGTGGACTGGTTTTCCGTCAGCAGGAAGACCTCGTCGCCGCGCGTGACGCGCGCCGTGCCGGTGACGACGATCCAGTGTTCGGCCCGGTGGTGGTGCATCTGCAGCGACAGCCGGCCGCCGGGCGCCACGCGGATGCGCTTGACCTGGAAGCGGTCGCCGTTGTCGATGGCGTCGTAGCTGCCCCACGGCCGGTAGGTCAGGCGGTGGGCCGTGGCCTGCGGACGCCTGGCCTGGTTCAGGCGGGCGACGATGCGGCGCACGTCCTGCACCTTGTCGCGCGCGGCGACCAGCAGGGCGTCGGCGGTCTCGACCACCACGGTGTCCTCCAGCCCCAGCAGCGTGACCAGGCGGTGGCTGGAATAGGCGTAGACGCCATGGCAATCCTCGGCCACCACGTCGCCACGCAAGGCGTTGCCGTCGGCGTCCTGCGGCGCCAGCTGCCACAACGAGGCGAACGAGCCGATGTCGCTCCAGCCGGCGTCCAGCGGCACCATGGCCACGCCCGCATCGCGTTCCATGACGGCGTAGTCGATGGAGTCGGACGGGCAGGCGGCAAAGGCGGCCTCGTCGATGCGCAGGAAGTCGCCGTCGTGGCGCGGCGCGGTCATGGCCAGGCGGCAGGCCGCCAGGATGTCCGGGCGGTGCGCCTGCAGGGCCTGCAGGTAGCGCGAGGCGCGGAACAGGAACATGCCGCTGTTCCAGAAGTACTGGCCGCTCGCCAGGTATTGCGCCGCGGTGGCCGCGTCGGGTTTCTCGACGAAGGCCTCGACGTCGGCCACGCCGTCGTGGGTGGCGCCGGCGCGGATGTAGCCGTAGCCAGTCTCGGCGTAGGTGGGCTGGATGCCGAAGGTGACCAGGCGGCCGGCCTCGGCGGCCGGCAGCGCCTGGCGCACGGCGTCGTGGAAGCGCTCGACGTCGGGCACCGCGTGGTCGGAAGGCAGCACCAGCAGCACGGGGTCGGCGCCCTCGGCCTGCGCCAGCAGGGCGGCCAGGGCGATGGCCGGCGCCGTGTTGCGGCCGACGGGTTCGAGCAGGACGGTGGGTTGCTGCTGGCCGATCTGGCGCAGTTGTTCGGCGACGATGAAGCGGTGTTCCTCGTTGGCCACGAAGATCGGCGCCAGGCCGCCCAGGCCGGCCACGCGTTCACAGGTGGCCTGCAGCGGGGAGAGGTCGCCGAGCAGGGGGAGGAATTGTTTGGGGTAGCTGCCGCGGGACAGCGGCCATAGACGGCTGCCGGTGCCGCCTACCAGCAGTACGGAACGCAGTTGCGGCGTGGTACTCGACATCGGAAGTCCCTTGCAATCTTGTCGCCGGCGGCGCGTGGCGCAGCGGGGCGGGATACTCATCGGTCGCGGCACACGGTCTGCGTCCTGCCAGCGGCCTCAACTATAAAGGCTGCGCAATCGGCTGTGGCAAAGTGTTTGCAAATCTTTAAGATCTTTAAGATGTGTATGTCTTTAAATTGATTGTTGTCTTCACTATACTAAAAGACTGTGCCGCAGCGCAGGCTGGATGCATATATATCGATGCATTTTGCTATTGTCGGCAATATAAGTCAGCACGCGTTAATACTGCCCGAAACAAAACGTTTACGAGCATCCGTGAAAAGACTTCAAACCGATGACACCACGCGCTGCCGTCTAAGACGCAAGGTCATGCTCCAAGAATGCGGCCTAAAGTACCGCAGCTCCGCCTTGCCAACTCGCGGATGCAGGCTATGCAAAGCCTGAAAGCCAGGATGTCCCCCGTGTCGTCCGCGCCTCCCTTGACGCGCGGTTTCCCGCGCGCGGCCTCGATTCGCGTCGACGCCTGTATGAAACAACTCGGCATGGCGGCCTTTACCCGGCCCGCCGCATGCCTGCTAGCCTTGCCTTTCAACACTTGCCCTGGTCCCGCGGCGCGTCGCGCTGACGCTTGCGGGCCAAGTCCTGTCGCCTGTCCATGACGAAGGAACAACGTGCAAAGCGCCATCCTCTCCCACCTCGATGATCGACTCTGTGCCAGCCAGTGGCGCGATGTGCTGGCGGCCTTCGCCCAGGAGCTGTCGCAGGATCTGACCGTGCAGCGCTTGCACACGCTGATGCGGCGCGCCGGCGAGACATTCGCCGACAAGCATGCGCTGTCGAGCGCCGCGTCGATCGTCGAGATGCAGTCCGCCATCAATCAGGTCTGGCGTCCGCTGGACTGGGGCTGGGTGGAAATCGAAGAAGCCGAGGATCACCTGGCGCTGGCGCACTACTGCGCGCCGCTGCGCGCGGCGTTCGGCGCCACGCACCTGGACTGGAGCGCGGGGTTCCTGGAAGGCGCCTACGAATCGTGGATGCGCCTGCTGGGCGCCGATGCGCAGTTGAAGGTGACGCAGCAGCGCGCGTCCGATGAACACGGTGTCATTCTCTACCGGTTCGGCCGCTAGGACGCGGGACCACGGATGAGAGACGACAACGACATCACCAGCCTGTATCGCGAGTTCGGGGGCGATCCCCGCAACTATCGCGAGATCGGCCGCGAGGACCGGGCCCACGCCGCGCGCGGCCGCTGGCCGTTGCTGAGCCGCATCCGGCCGGGGCAAGCCAGCGTGCCGCCCGCCGCCGGCGATTCGCCCGCCGACCGCCCCGCGCAGGCCGTGGCCTGGCCGCTGGCGCCCGGCGCGGCCGTGTCGGCGCTGCCGTTGTCCCGATTCTCGCCCGTGCGTCGTGGCGCAGCGGTGGATGCGGCCAAGGTGGCCGCGTTGATCCGTGGCGCGCGCGTGCAGCGTCCGCCGCTGGATGCGCTGGAGATTCCGCGGCCGCCCTTGCGGGAAACCCCGCCGGCGCCTGCCGCCGAGCCGGTTGTCGTCGCGCCTGTCGCTGCCGCCGCCGTCGAGCCGCGGATCAGCGCGCCGGTTGTCGCGCCGGCCCCGCCCGTTGCCGCGCCTCGCGCGCCGGTCGCCGCCGAGCCGCCCGTTGCCGCGCCTCGCGCGCCGGTCGCCGCCGAGCCGCCCGCGCGTCCCGCGCCGAAAGTCCTCATCGAACCCACCCTCGCGCCCGAGCGGCCGGCGGCGATTGCCCCCGAGCCCGCGCCCGCCAGCGCGGCGACGCCGTTGCAAGGCGTCTTCGCGCGCCTGGCGCGGACGGCCCGCGCGGACGCGACCCAGGATCCGCCATCTTCGAAAGCGGCGAAAAAATGAAAACCATCGCGATTGTTTCCGCCAAGGGCGGGGTAGGAAAGACCACGATAGCCGCCACGCTGGGCCTGGCCCTGAGCCGGGCCGGCCATCCCGCCCTGCTGGTGGACCTGGATCCGCAGAACGCGTTGCGTTTTCACCTGGGCGCCGAATCGCAGGCCGCCGAGGCTGGACTGGCGCGCGCCAGCCTGGCGGACATCCCCTGGCGCGAAACGGTGGTGCGGGGCGACGCCGGCCCCTATCTGTTGCCGTTCGGCCAGATCAATGAAGCGGACCGCCTGGCGCTGGAGCAGCAGATGCGCCAGGACGACGCCTGGTTGGCGAACCACCTGCGGGCGCTCGATCTCGAACCCGATACCGTGGTGCTGGTGGACACGCCGCCGGGACCGTCGATCTATCTCAGCCAGGCGTTGCGCTGCGCCGACCTGGTGCTGGTGGTGACGCTGCCGGACGCCGCCTCGTACGCCACGCTGCCGCAGGTCGAGAACCTGATCGCGCAGTACTGCGAAGGGCGCCCGGAATTCCTGGGCCATGCCTTCGTGGTCAACCAGGCCGACAGCGCCGCCGCGCTGGCTAAGGACACCCTGCAGGTGATGCGCGGCATCCTGGCCGACCGCCTGGCCGGCGTGATCCACCGCGACGCCACGGTCAGCGAGGCGCTGGCCTTCGGCACGACGGTGATCGACCACGCGCCGCACAGCCAGGCCAGCAATGACATCGGCATCAGCGCGCAATGGCTGCTGCGGCAACTGCGCGAGCCCCGGGAGGACCAGCCATGAAGTCGGTGACCAACGAGACCGCGGCGCACAATCCGCGTCTCTCGCGCCTGGGCAACAGCCTGTTGTCCTGGCGCATCTGGAAGATAGGCTGGGTCCGGGTGTTGTCGCTGGTGCTGGCCGGCGTGCTGTCGGTGCTGGCGGTGGCGGTCGAGATGGGCCTGCTGCAACAGATGATGTTCGCGGCGTTCTGTGTGATCGTGGCGCTGCTGCTGCACCGCGTGGGCGGACGGCTGGCGACGCTGACGCTGGTGATGCTGTCGGTCATCACGTCGTTGCGCTACATGTATTGGCGTATCACCGACACCATCGGCTTTCACAACGTGGTGGACGCGTTCTTCGGCTACGGGCTGCTGCTGGCGGAAATCTACGCCCTGACGGTCATGCTGCTGAGCTATTTCCAGACGGCCTGGCCGCTGCGGCGCAAGCCCACGCCGTTGCCGGTCGATCGCTCCCTCTGGCCGACCGTGGATGTCTACATTCCCACCTACAACGAGCCGCTGGACGTGGTGCGTCAGTCGGTGCTGGCGGCGCAGTCGCTGGACTGGCCGGCGGACAAGCTGCGCGTCTACGTGCTCGATGACGGCCGCCGTCAGGAGTTCCGCGAGTTCAGCGAGCAGGCGGGCGTGGGCTACCTGACG
The DNA here is from genome assembly GCF_001299375.1 of Achromobacter sp. 2789STDY5608621. NCBI lineage: Bacteria > Pseudomonadati > Pseudomonadota > Betaproteobacteria > Burkholderiales > Alcaligenaceae > Achromobacter > Achromobacter sp. 2789STDY5608621. The sequence goes on from NZ_CYTU01000011.1 coordinate 30,344, forward strand.
CGGCCGGACAACAAGCACGCCAAGGCCGGCAACATCAACGCCGCGCTGACCAAGACCGACGGCGAATTCATCGCGGTGTTCGACTGCGACCACGTCACGGTGCGCTCGTTCCTGCAGATCTGCATGGGCTGGTTCCTCAAGGACAAGCGGCTGGCGCTGCTGCAGACGCCGCACGTGTTCTTCTCGCCCGATCCCTTCGAGCGCAACCTGGGCACCTTCCGCAACGTGCCCAATGAAGGCGAACTGTTCTACGGCGTGATCCAGGACGGCAACGATCTGTGGAACGCCACGTTCTTCTGCGGTTCGTGCGCCGTGATGCGCCGCTCGTCGCTGGACGCCGTCGGCGGCGTGGCGGTCGAGAGCGTGACCGAGGACGCGCTGACCGCCCTGAAGATGAACCGGCTGGGCTTCAACACCGCCTATCTGGCGGTGCCGCAGGCCGCGGGCCTGGCGACCGAGAACCTGTCGCGCCACATCGGCCAGCGCACGCGCTGGGCGCGTGGCATGGCGCAGATCATCCGCACCAACAATCCCCTGCTGGGCAAGGGCCTGAAGATCGGGCAGCGGCTGTGCTACCTGAGCGCGATGCTGCACTTCTTCTTCGGCCTGCCGCGGGTGGTGTTCCTGACGGCGCCGCTGGCCTACCTGTTCTTCCATGCCAACGTGTTCCAGGCCTCGGCCATCATGGTGGCGGCCTATGCCCTGCCGCACATCGTCTTGTCCAACCTGACCGGCTCGCGCATCCAGGGGCGGTTCCGCCACTCGTTCTGGAACGAGGTCTACGAATCGGTGCTGGCCTGGTACATCATGCGCCCGGCGCTGGTGACGCTGATCAGTCCCAAGACCGCGCTGTTCAACGTGACGGCCAAGGGCGGCATCATCCGCGAATCGTATTTCGACTGGACGCTGGCGCGGCCCTACGTGGTGCTGCTGGGGCTGAACCTGGCCGGCTTCATCGTCGGCGTGATCAGCCTGGTCACGGGGTACGGGGGCGTGGATGCGCGCCTGACCATCGTGCTGAACCTGATCTGGACCGTCTACAACATCGTCATGACCAGCGCCAGCGTGGCCGTGGCCGGCGAGGTCCGGCAACTGCGCAACACGCCGCGCGTGGCGATTTCGCTGGCGGCCATGCTGCTGCTGCCGGACGGCCGCACCGTCGCCTGCCGCACCAGCGATTACTCGCAGGGCGGCCTGGGCCTGGTGCTGCCGCCCGGCGTGCTGGTGCCCAATGGCATGCCGCTGAGCGTGTCGCTGTTCCGCAATGACGAGGAAGCGATGTTCCCGGCGCTGGTCACGTTCAGCCGCGGCGACCGCCTGGGGATCAGCTTCCAGTCGCTGACGCTGGAGCAGGAACGCGACCTGGCGCAGATGACCTTTGGCCGCGCCGATACCTGGGCCAGCACCTGGGGCAACAACGCGCCCGACTCGCCGTGGGTCGCGTTGAGACAGATCTCGAGCATCGGCGTCCGCGGTTTTTCGTTGCTGCTGCGCCAGTTGCGCGATCGCAGCCTTGCGGCCGTGCGCCGTCCCACGTCCGTGTCCACCAAAAACTAGAGGACGACAGAGCGATGATTCCCAGGCTTGATGCTTGGCCGCCCCGGCCTTGCCCGTCCCCCGCGCAGCCCGTCCTGCGGCGGGCGCTGCTATCGGCGTTGCTGGCCTTGGGGGCGGCCATGCCGGCCCTGGCCGAGCCCGTCGCCGCCGATCCCGCCGCCGCGGCCACGGCGGCGCCCGCGCCGGCCCTGCCGCCGGGCGCGCGGACCTACTCCGTGCCGCTGTCGCGCCTGAGCGGCCAGAGCGCGCTGCCGTTGCGCGGCGTGGACGGCATCAACGGACTGGGCTTCAGCGCGCGCCGCGACCAGCAGGTCATCGGCGCGCGCGTCAACCTGGATTACAGCTATTCGCCCGCGCTGCTGCCCGACCTGTCGCACCTGAAGGTGCTGCTCAACGGCGAAGTGGCGGGCAGCGTGCCGTTGCCCAAGGAAGCCGCGGCCACGCCGACCCGCCAGACGGTCGAGCTGCCGGTGCCGGCGCTGGCCGACTACAACCGGCTCGATGTGCAGCTGATCGGCCACTACACGCTGGGGTGCGAAGACCCGGTGCATTCCAGCCTGTGGGCCGACGTGGCCGGCCGCAGCACGCTGGAGCTGACCGTGATGCCGGTCGACCTGCCCAACGACCTGGCGCTGCTGCCGGTGCCGTTCTTCGACAGCCGCGACGTCCGCCAGCTGGCGCTGCCGATCGTGCTGGGCCGCAGTCCGGATGCGGCGCGGCTGGAGAGCGCGGGCGTCCTGGCTTCGTGGTTCGGCGCGCTGGCGGGCTACCGCGGCGCCAAGTTCGACGCCAGCCTGCAGGACCTGCCGGCCGCCGGCAACGCGGTCGTGCTGCTGCAGCCGGGCGACACGGTCGCCGGACTGCAGACGCCGACGATCGAGGGGCCGTCGGTGGCGATGCAGACCAATCCGCGCGACCCGCACGGCAAGCTGCTGCTGGTGATGGGGCGCGACGCCAAGGAACTGAAGCAGGCCGCCGCCGCGCTGGCGCTCGGCAGCGAAGCGCTATCCGGCCCGCAGGCGCGCATCACGCGCCTGGAGACGCCGCGGCCGCGCAAGCCGTTCGACGCGCCCAACTGGCTGCGCAGCGACCGGCCGGTGGCGTTTGGCGAGCTGGTGCCGACCCGCGACCTGAACGTCTCGGGCCATCGGCCGCCGCCCGTGCAGGTCAACCTGCGCGTGCCGCCGGGCCTGTTCGGCTGGCATAGCGATGGCGTGCCGGTGAACCTGATCTACCGCTATTCGCCGCGTCCCGGCGCCAAGCAGTCGGTGATGGAGATGATGGCCGGCAACCAGTTGATCCGCAGTTTCGCGCTGCACGAAGGCCCGGGCATCTACAACCGCCTGACCGGCATGCCGGCCTCGGAAGGCAAGGCGCGCGTGATGGTGCCGACCTATCTGCTGCCGCCGCAGACGGCGCTGCAGTTCAACTACGTCTACGAATACGCCAAGCTGGGCGAGTGCCAGAACAGCATCCTGGACAACGTGCGCAGCGCGATCGATCCGGGCTCGACCATCGACATCTCCGGGCTGCCCAAGTACGCCGCCATGCCGGACCTGTCGTTGTTCGCCGACGCCGGCTTCCCGTTCACGCGCATGGCCGACCTGTCGGAAACCGCGGTCGTCATGCCCGAGGGCGCGGGCGTGTCGGACTTCTCGGCCTACCTGACCTTGCTGGGCGTGATGGGCCAGGCGACCGGCTATCCGGCCACCGGCGTCACCGTCACCCAGGGCGCGCAGGCCGCGGCGCAGCGCGACAAGGATCTGCTGGTGCTGGCCTCCGGCGACAACCAGCCGCTGCTGGCGCAGTGGGGCGACGCGCTGCCGAGCGGCTTCAATGGCAAGGAGCGCCGCTTCAGCCTGTCGGGCTGGGTCGATGGCGTCGCGTCCTGGTTCGGCAACGATCCGCGCGACCGCAAGCGCCAGGCCGACATCGAACTGGCCTTCTCCAGCGGCGGCGTCTCGGCCACGCTGGCCGGCCTGCAATCGCCGCTGCAGTCGGGCCGCAGCGCCGTGGTGGTGTCGGGCACCAGCGCCGATGGCCTGGCCAGCGCCGTGCAGGCGCTGCTGACCAGCCGCGATACCGAGAGCAAGGCCGACAACTCGCAGGACCGCATCGGCGGCAGCCTGACGGTGATCAGCGGCAAGCAGGCCTACACCCTGCAGGATGAGCAGAACTATTACGTGGGTTCGTTGCCGACCTGGCTGGGCCTGCAGTGGTTCTTCGCGCGCCATCCGCTCACGCTCGTGGGGGCGTTGCTCCTGAGCGCGCTAGTCATCGCCGTGTTGCTCTACCTGTCGCTGCGCGCCCGCGCTCAGCGCCGCCTGGGATCGTGATCATGCATAAGAAAATCCGTTCGACCCAACCGCCGGTCGCGCAAGCGGTGCCGTCCCGCTCGCCGCGCCGCCGCGGCCATGCGCTGGGCCGCCTGTCGCTGGCCTTGCTGGCCGGCTGCTCGCTGCTGGCCAGCGCGGCCGAAGCGCCGGGCACCGTGCCGGCCGCCACGCCGGCGCCGGCGCCAGCGCCGTTCGTGGCCGACCAGACCTACACCTTCAAGCAGCTCGGCGCGCAGTATCCGCTCAATCTGCGCGGCGTGGACGGCAGCAACACGCTGAACTTCAGCGTGCGCAACGATCGCGTGGTGACCGGCGCGCGGGTCGACCTGCGCTATGCCTATTCGCCGGCGCTGCTGTCCGACCTGTCGCATATCAACGTGCTGGTCAACGACGAGGTGGCCGCCACCATTGCCGTGCCGCGCGAGACGGCCGGCAGCAATCTGCGGCAGACCATCGAGATCCCGCCGTACCTGATCACGCCCTACAACGACCTGCGCCTGCAGCTGATCGGCCACTACACGCTGAACTGCGAAGACCCGCTGCATTCCAGCCTGTGGGCCAACATCAGCAACCTGAGCACGCTGGACCTGGCGACCGCGGCGCTGCCGCTGCCCAACGAGCTGGCCAATCTGCCGCTGCCGTTCTTCGACCGCCGCGACATGCGCAAGCTGGTGCTGCCGTTCGTGTTCCAGGCCGAGCCGGACAACACCACGCTGGAAGCCGCGGGCGCGCTGTCCTCGTGGTTCGGCGGGCTGGCGGGCTATCGCGGCTCGGATTTCCCGGCCTCGGTGGCGCAGCTGCCCAGCCGCGGCAATGCCGTGGTGTTCGCGATGGGCGCGGCCACCGCCGGACTGACCCAGGCCACCGTCAACGGCCCGACCCTGGCCGTCATCACCAACCCCAACGATCCCGACGGCAAGCTGCTGCTGGTGCTGGGCCGCGACGGCAAGGACCTCAAGCAGGCCGCCGCCGCGCTGGCGCTTGGCAGCCAGACGTTGGCCGGCCAGTCGGCCGCCATCACGCGCCTGGCGGACGTCAAGCCGCGCCAGCCGTACGACGCGCCGCGCTGGCTGCGCACCGATCGTCCGGTGCGTTTCGGCGACCTGATCGATCCCAAGCGCCTGAACGTGTCGGGCTTCAGCCCGGACACCATCCGCATCGACGTGCGCGTGCCGCCCGACCTGTTCGGCTGGCAGGAAAAGAAGGTGCCGATCGACCTGCGCTATCGCTACACGCCGCAGCCGACGTCGCTCAACTCCTCGCTGCTGTTCGGCGTCAACGGCGAGTTCGTCAAGTCGATGCCGCTGTTCGCGCTGGAGCGCATCGAGGGCGGCGACAAGCTGCGCGCCGAGGTGCTGCCCGACGAGAGCCTGCCGATGCGCGCCCAGCTGGACGTGCCGCTGGACCTGCTGAAGTCGGACGGCCAGCTGCAGTTTCGCTACATGTACGACTACGTCAAGCAGGGCGAGTGCCGCGACATCATCATCGACAACGTGCGCGGCATGATCGAACCCGAGTCGACCATCGACCTGTCGGGCTATCCGCATTTCATCGAAATGCCGGACCTGCGCGCGTTCGCGCAGGCGGGCTTCCCCTTCACCCGCCTGGCCGACCTGTCGGAAACGGCCGTGGTGCTGGATGACCGCGCCAATGCGGCGGCCTATTCGGCCTACCTGAACGTGCTGGGCCGCCTGGGCGACGCCACGGGCTATCCGGCCACCGGCGTGACCGTGACGCGGGCGCAGCAGGCCAGCGCGCAGGCCGGCAAGGATCTGCTGGTGATCGCGGGCGACACCGCCAATCCGTTGCTCAAGACCTGGGCTCCGCACATTCCGGGCAGCTACGAGTCGGGCGCGCACTTCGGCCTGTCGGACCTGATCTACCGCGTGACCGACTGGTTCCACACCGATCCGCGCCTCGATCGCCGCGAACCGCGCGTGGCCATGAGCTACACCAGCGAAGGCGTCAGCGCGATCGTGGCCGGCTTCGAATCGCCGCTGGCCGCCAAGCGCAGCGTGGTGCTGTTGGCCAGCAGCAAGCCCGACGGGCTGGACGCGGCCGTGGCCGCGCTGCGCGGCGGCGAGGGCTACGACAAGAGCGTGCAAGGCAGCCTGTCCGTGATCCGCGGCAAGCAGATCGACGCGCTGGTCGGCGACCAGACCTACACGCTGGGCCAGCTGCCGCTGCTCAAGCGCATCGACTGGTGGGTGTCGTCGCAGTGGCCGGGCTACACCCTGCTGCGCCTGGTGGTGATGGCGCTGGTCTGGCTGGTCGGCATCGCCGTGGCGCTGGCCGTGCTGCGCGCCTTGCTGCGCCGCCTGCGCAAGAAGGAAGCCTGATGCATCCGGCCCGGCCCGCCCGCCGCCGCTTCGCCTGGTACCAGCGTGCCGGGCGGGCGCTGCTGGCGCTCGGCCTGGCCGTGGCGGCGTCGGGCGCGGCGCGGGCCGCGCCGGCCTGCACGGCGGTGGCCTGGCCGGAGTGGTCGGCCTTCGTCAGGCACTTCGTCCAGCCCGACGGGCGGGTGGTGGATGCCAGCACGCCGCGCAAGATGAGCACCTCGGAAGGGCAGTCGTACGCCATGTTCTTCGCCCTGGTCGCCAATGACCGCGAGACCTTCGAGCGGCTGTGGCGCTGGAGCGTCGCCAACCTGGCGGGCGGCGACACCGCGCAGCGCCTGCCGGCCTGGTCCTGGGGCCAGCGCGACGACGGCGCCTGGGGCGTGCTGGACAGCAATGCCGCCTCGGATGCCGACCTGTGGTTCGCCTACGCCCTGCTCGAGGCCGGCAGGCTCTGGCGCCAGCCGGCCTACACCCGCGACGCGCAGGCGTTGCTGGCCTTGATCGAGGGGCGCGAAGTGGCCCAATTGCCGGGCCTGGGCAGCATGCTGTTGCCGGCGCCCGAGGGCTTCGCGCAGCCTGATCTATGGCGCCTGAATCCGAGCTACCTGCCGGTTCCCGTGCTGCGGCGGCTGGCGCAGGCTTCGGCGAAGGGGCCGTGGACCCAGGTGGCGAACAATACGGTGCGGGTGATCCAGGCGACCACGCCCAAGGGCTACGCGGCCGACTGGGTGGCCTACCGCGACGTGTCGCGCGAGGGCGGGGCCCTGGGCCGGTACGAGAATGACCCGGTGCATGGCGCCAAGGGCAGCTACGATGCGATCCGCACCTATCTGTGGGCCGGCATGACGCCGGCCGCCGATCCCGCCGCCCGGCCGTTGCTGGCGGCGCTGTCGGGCATGGCCACCGCGGTCGCGGCCACGGGCGCGCCGCCCGAGTCGGTGGACGTGGACAGCGGCCAGGCGCAGGGCCAGGGGCCGTTCGGCTTCTCGGCCGCCCTGTTGCCGTACTTCCAGGCGCGCGGGCAGAATGACCTGCTGCAGGGCCAGTTGCGGCGCGTGCGCGACGCCTGGGCCGCCAGCCAGAGTCCCGCCCGGCTGGCGGTTCAGCAGCCACCTTATTACGATTACGTACTCAGCCTGTTCGGAATGGGCTGGTTCGAGCAGCGTTACCGGTTCGGAGCCACCGGCCGCGTGTCATTGGAGTGGGAGAAGAAATGTCCTTGAACCGCCACAAGCTGGCCATCGGCGTTCTGGCCGCCCTGATGCACCAGAGTGGCTGGGCGCAACCGGCCGCCACCGCTTCGCTGCTGGAGCAGGGACGCTACTGGCAGAACCAGGGCGACGCCAAGCGCGCCGCGCAGGCCTGGGAGAAACTGCTGCTGTCCGATCCGTCGCAGCAGGAGGCGATGTACGGCCTGGGGCTGGCAGCGGTGCGCGAGAAGCGCCTGGACGACGCCCAGGGCTACCTGACCCGGCTCAAGCAGCTCAACGCCAACGGCACCTTCACCAAGCGCCTGCAGCAGGATATCGGCCTGGCCGGCGGCGCCGCCGCGGCCGACCTGGACCGCGCCCGCATGCTGGCGGCCTCGGGCGAGATCGACAAGGCGATGCAGGCCTACGACCAGGCCTTGCAGGGGCGCGAGCCGCAGGGCGAGATCGCGCTCGAGTACTACAGCTTCCTCGGCTATTCCGACAAGGGCCTGTCGCGCGCCATCACCGGCCTGCAGCGGCTCTCGCGCGAGATGCCCGGCAATCCGAATGTCCAGCTGGCCCTGGCCAAACACCTGATCCGCGACGAAGACCGGCGCGCCGACGGCGTGCGCATGCTGGCGCAGCTGTCGCAACGCAAGGACGTCGGCGCCGACGCCACCGAAAGCTGGCGCGCCGGGCTGATCTGGCTGGGCGCGCCGAACGCCAGCGAGAAGCCGCTGTTCGAGGCCTATCTGGCGGCGCATCCGGACGACAAGGAAGTGCGCGCGGTGCTCGACAACCCGTCGGCCAGGCGCGGCGCGCCGGCGCCGGTCTGGCGCCAGGATGCGCGCCTGGCGCGCGGCTTCGCGGCGCTGAAGAACGGCGACCTGGCCGCGGCCGAAGCCGCGTTCCAGGAAAAGCTGCGCGCCACCCCCAACGATCCGGACGCGCTGGGCGGCCTGGGACTGGTGCGCATGCAGCAGGACCGCAATGCCGAGGCCCAGGAACTGCTGTCGCGCGCCGCGGCCCGTCCGGGCGCCGGCCGCAACTGGACCCGCGCCCTGGCCGGCGTGCGCTACTGGAACCTGCTGGACCAGGCCGAGGCGGCGCGCCAGCGCGGCGATGCCGACGGCGCGCGCAAGCTGCTGGAACAGGCCATCCGCCTGGACGGCAACGCCACCGGCGCCTACAACGCCATTGGCCGGGCCTATGCCAGCGCCGGCGACATGGCCAACGCCGAGAAGACCTATCGCTACGTGCTGGCCCGGCACAAGAATGATCCCGAGGCGGTTCGCGGCCTGGCCGACGTGCTGGCCCAGACCGGCCGCGCCGAAGAGGCCCTGCGGCTGGTCGACGCGCTGCCGGCGGGGCAGGCGGGCGATGTCAGCCGCCTGCGCGCCGCCGTGATGGCGGGCCAGGCGCGCGAGGCGGAAAAGCGCGGCGACACGGCCGGCGCGCGCCGCATGCTGGAAGACGCGCGCAGGACCGACCCGCGCAATCCCTGGACCGCCTACGAGCTGGCGCGGCTGCTCTTGCGCGGCGGCGAGTCGGTCCGCGCGCAACAGATCATGGATGAAACGCTGCGCGCGCAGCCGGACTCGGCCGACGCGCTGCACGCCAGCGCGCTGTTCGCGTCCGAGCGCGGCGAATGGGGCCGCGCCTACGACACCCTGGCGCGCATTCCCGAGAACCGCCGCACCCCGGAAATCACGCGCTTCCAGCGCAACGTGTGGGTGCACGAGCAGGCGGCCCAGGCCGCGCGCCTGGCGCAGTCGGGCGACGTGGCGCAGGCGCGCCAGCGCCTGGCCGGCCTGCAGGCCGCGGCGGGCAACGATCCCGAGTTGCTTGGCGCCATCGCCCAGGCCTATATCGACGCGGGCGATACGCCGCAGGCGCTCGCCGTGATGCGGCCGCTGGTGGATGGAAGCCGGCCGGCCGGCCCGGATGTGTTGATCCCGTACGCCAGCGTGCTGCTCAAGAGCGGCGATGACGCGGGCACCGCGGCCGTGTTGCGCCAGGTGCAGAAGCAGCCCATGGACGCCGACCAGCACCGCAGCTTCCAGGACCTGGTCAGCCTGTACACCGTGCGCCAGGCCGAAGCCATGCGCCAGCGCGGCGACCTGGTGGCGGCCTACGACATCCTGCAGCCGGTGCTCAAGCGCCGGCCGGACGATCCCCTGGCCCAGGGCGCGCTGGCGCGCATGTACGTCGCCGCCGGCGACCGCGACAAGGCCCTGGCCATCTACCGTGGCCTGCAGGCGCGCGATCCCGACAATGCGCAATTGCAGATCGCCGTGGCCGGCATCGCCGCCGAGGCCGATGACTGGCGCTCGGCCGAAGCCTCGATGGATAAGGCGCTGGCGCTGGCGCCGAACGATCCCGATGTGCTGGCCGGCGCGGCGCGCATCTACCGCTCGCGCGGCAAGACCGGGCGCGCCGCCGAGTTGTACCAGCAGGCCATCGCCGCCCAGCAGGCGCGCGGCGGCGGCACCATGGTGGCCAGCGGCGCGGCGCCCGCCAACTATGCCGACGGCAACCCCTTCGTCGGCCTGCCGGGCCAGCGTTCGCGGTCCACCCGCGTGACGCAGGTCATGGGAGAGGCCTTCAACGACCCGCAGGCCCCCGCCTATGGCGCCGGCTACGGCACGGGCTATGCCGCGGGTTACGGCGCGAGCTATGACGGCGCGCCCGCGGCGTCGCGCCAGGAACCGTATGTCATCGCCGGCGCGCAGGACTCGCGCGCGGCCGCCAACCCGCCCGCGGCCTATGGCGGCGGCAGCGGCGCGGCGTCGCCCTCCCTGCAGCGGGAACTGGACGAGGTCATGCAGGAGCGTAGCGCCGAGGTCCGCGTCGGCGGCTTCGTCCGTTCCAACAACGGCGAGGCCGGCATGAGCAAGATGACCGAGATCGACGCGCCCATCGAGGCGCTGATCCCGGCCGGCGACGGCAAGATCTCGCTGCGCGCCACGCCGGTCACCTTGGACGCCGGCCGCCTGGGCGACGACTACGCCAGCAACAGCCGCTTTGGCGGCGGTCCGGTGGCGGCCGCGGCACAGCAGGCCGGATTGGTGGGCGGAGCCGGCAAGCAGCGCGACTCGGGCGTGGGCCTGTCGGTCGGCTACACCATGCAGGGCCTGAGCGCCGACATCGGCACCACGCCGCTGGGCTTCGAGTATTCCAACGTGGTCGGCGGCGTGCGCCTGAACGGCCCCATCGACCGCAGCGCGGGCACCTGGTACAGCGTGGACCTGTCGCGCCGCGCGGTGACCGACAGCCTGGTGTCGTTCGCCGGCGCGCGCGACGATCGCACCGGCCAGCGCTGGGGCGCGGTCACGGCCACCGGCGTGGGCGGCCAGATCGGCATGGACAACAAGGACTATGGCGTCTATGCCTACGGCTCGTGGCGCAGCCTGGACGGCCACAATGTCGAGTCCAACAGCCGCACCGAGGTCGGCACCGGCATCTACTGGAACCTGACGCGCGACACCAACCGCATGCTGACGGCCGGCCTGAACCTGGGCGCCATCTTCTACGACAACAATCAGCGCTTCTTCACCTACGGCAACGGCGGCTATTTCAGCCCGCAGCAGTTCTACGCGCTGAGCGTGCCGGTGACCTGGGCGCAGCGTGACGGCCGCTTCACCTACAAGCTGCAAGGCTCGGTCGGCCTGCGTCATTTCAAGGAAGACGGCGCCGACTATTTCCCGACCAACGGCGGCATGCAGGCGGCGGCCAACGCGGTGAACCGCTCCGTCTACGGCACCTCGGCGACCTACGAGGGGCAGTCGCGCACCGGCGTGGGCTACAACCTCGCGGCCGCGGGCGAGTACCAGCTGTCGCCCAATCTGTTCCTGGGCGGCACCATGGCCATGGACAACGCCACCGACTATCGCCAGTACGTGGGCGGGCTCTATCTGCGCTACGCGTTCTATCCGCAGACGCGCCCGCTGGACCTGCCGGTCAATCCCTATCAGTCGCCGTACGCCCGCTAGGGACGTTTCATCAAGGAGTATTGCCATGCTGACCTCTCTTTTTGCCGGAATGAGCATCCTGCTGATCGGCGACAGCCATTTGGCCGCGCCGGGCTACCTGATCACGACCCTGCAGGACGACCTGGTCAAGCAGGGCGCGGTGGTGCAGACCATCGGCGTGTGCGGCAGCAATGCCGGCGACTGGCTCAAGACCACGCCCAGCACCTGCGGCGGCGCCGAGCGCCTCAACGGCGGCCAGATCGTGCTCAAGGGCAAGGACGCCAGCACCACGCCGGTGACCGACCTGATCGCGGCCAAGAAGCCCAACCTGGTGGTGATCGTGCTGGGCGACACCATGGCTGGCTACACCAATCCGTCCTTTCCCAAGACCTGGGCCTGGCAGCAGACGACCGCGCTGACCAAGGCCATCTCGGGCACCGGCACGGCCTGCGTCTGGATCGGCCCCAGCTGGGGCACCGAGGGCGGCAAGTACAACAAGAATTTCGCGCGGGTCAAGCAGGTGTCGGCCTTCCTGGGCAGCAACGTGGCGCCCTGCGCGTACATCGATTCGACCCAGTTCTCGACGCCCGGCCAGTGGCCCACCACCGACGGCCAGCACTACACCAACACCGGCTACAAGGCCTGGGGCGATGCCATTGCCAAGCAATTGGGCGATCTGCCGCAGGTCAAGGCGCTGCAGAAGAAATGACGCGCGCGATCCCCGCTACCAAAGGACAACGGATGAGCCTCTTCCTGTCGCGCGGCCTGGCCGCCCTGTCGTTCGCCCTGGCCGCCGGCGTTGCCGGCGCGGCGCAGATCCAGCTCTATGAAACCGGCCCGGCCGAAGACGCGTCGTTCGTGCGCTTCGTCAACGCCGGCGCCGAGCCGATGGCGGTGAGCGCCAAGGGATCGCAGGCGCGCATCCAGCTCGACGCCGCCCATCCCGCGTCGGATTTCATGCCGGTCAAGGCGGGCGCGAAGATGCAGGGCCTGCTCGAAAGCGGCGGCCGCAAGCAGGAGGTGGACATCTCGGTGCAGCCCGGCGAATTCGCCTCGGTGGTCGGCCTGCCCGGCAAGGACGGCCTGCAGGCGCGCATCGTGCGCGAGCAGCCCGAGGACTTCAACGCGCTCAAGGTCTCGGTGGGTTTCTACAACCTCGATCCGTCATGCGCGGACGCCGGCCTGCTGGCCGTGCCGCGCAACCTGGCGATGTTCGAGCACGTGGCCGATGGCGCGGTCGCCCGGCGCCTGGTCAATCCCGTGTCCTTGAAGGTGCGCGCCAGCTGCGGCGGCCAGCCCGCGGGACAGGAGCTGGATCTGGGCGCGCTGCAGGCCGGCGAGCGCCATACCGTGTTCCTGCTGCCGTCGGCGCAGGGTTCGCGCCTGCTGCACGCGGCGGACCAGACGGCCCGCTGATCCGGCCCATGACCGGCGGGGGCGCGGCCCCCGCTTCGATAACAATATCTCCGGCCACCCTCCGCCATGGTCTTCGCGTCCCTCGAATTCCTGACGCTGTTCCTGCCGCTGTTTCTCGTCGTCTACGCCCTGACGCCGCAACGCGCGCGCAACTTCGTGCTGCTGGTCGGCAGCTGGATCTTCTACAGCTGGCTCAAGCCCATCTACCTGTTGCTGCTGGTCGCGGTGACTGTCGTGGCGTGGGCCGGCGGCCTGATGCTGGAGCAGCTGCGCGCCGGCCATCGCCGCAAGGTGCTGCTGACCCTGCTGCTGACGGCCAATGTGGCGGCGCTGTGCTGGTACAAGTACGCCAACATCCTGGTGACGACGTTCAACGACATCGCCGCCATGGCGGGCGCCGTGCCGCTGGCCTGGGAACGGGTGGCGCTGCCGGCGGGCCTGTCGTTCTTCGTGCTGCAGGCCATCTCGTACCTGGTCGACGTCTATCGCCAGGACGTGCGCGCCGAGCGCAACTTCATCGACTTCGCCGCCTACAAGGCCATGTTCGGCCAGCTGATCGCCGGCCCCATCATCCGCTGGGCCTGGGTCGAGAAAGAGATCGCCCATCGCACCATGGATTGGCGCAATTTCTGCCTGGGGGCGCGGCGCTTCATGATCGGCATGAGCATGAAGGTGCTGGTGGCCGACACGCTGGCGCCCGTGGTCGACGCCGCCTTCGCGCTGCGCACGCCATCGCTGGCCGACGCCTGGATCGGCTGCGGCGCCTACACCCTGCAGCTGTTCTTCGACTTCGCCGGCTATAGCGCGATGGCCATCGGCCTGGGCCTGATGATGGGTTTTCACCTGCCGGAGAACTTCAACAATCCGTACCTGGCGCGCAGCATCCAGGACTTCTGGCGGCGCTGGCACCTGTCGCTGTCGAGCTGGATCCGCGACTACCTGTACATCCCCATGGGCGGCAATCGCCTGGGCGTGTGGAAGACCTACCGCAACCTGCTGCTGACCATGGGCATCGCCGGTCTCTGGCACGGTGGCGAGAGCTGGAACTTCCTGCTGTGGGGCCTGGCGCATGGCGCCGCGCTGGCCGTGGCGCGCGCCTGGAACGGCAATGGCCTGCCGGCGCTGCCGGGCTGGCTGTCGCGCATCGCCACGCTGTTGTTCGTGATGCTGGCCTGGACCATCTTCCGCGCGGTCGACTTCCATGCCGCGCTGGCCATGTATCGCGGCCAGTTCGGCCTGAACGGCATCGGCCTGGGCGATTCGATGTTGTACGTGCTGCGGCCGACCCACTGGCTGGCCGCGGCGCTGGGCATTGTGTGCGTCATCCTGCCCGCCTGGCAGCCGTGGTGGTCGATGCGGCCGGCGGGCATGTTGCGCACGGCCTGGAGCGCGGTGTGGCCGGTGGCCGGCTTCCTGCTGGCCTACGCGCTGATCGCGGCGCGCGGCGCCGTGCCTTTCCTCTACTTCCAGTTCTGAGGCCGGAGACGATGAGCGTCCATCACGATACCCCGGCCCCGCCGCCCATTGCCCATGCCTCCGTGGCCAACCGCCGCGCCAGCCAGCTGGCTGGCGTGGCGCTGGTGCTCTTCATGGCCGGCGCCATGCTCAGCAACATCTGGTGGAGCGTGGACCACGACGTGCTGCCGGACGACACTTCGCTGCCGCGGGTGCTCGATGGTGGCGTCACGCACGACCTGTCGTTGCGGCTGGCCGACATGACATTCAGCAGCGAGGCCGCGCGCCTGCAGCGCGGCCTGGGCTGGCTGACGCTCGGCGACCTGGGCGCGCGGGTGCGGCAGGGGTGCGATGGCTGGCTGTTCCTGGGCGACGAATTGCAGCCCCATCCCGGCGCGCGCGAGAACCAGGCCGAGCGCGCCCGCATCGTGGTGTCGCTGCGCGACGCGCTGGCCGTCCGTGGCATCCAGTTGCTGGTGGCCGTGGTGCCGGACAAGAGCCGCATCGAGTCCGCGCGCCTGTGCGGACTGCACCGGTCGGCGGGCTTCGAGGACCGGCTGTCGAGCTGGGTCGGCGTGCTGCGCGCGCAGGGCGTGGCGACGGTCGACCTGAGCGCAGCGCTGCGTGGCGTGCCGCAGGACGCCTACTACCGCAACGACTCGCACTGGACCGAGGCCGGCGCCGGCGCGGCGGCGCGCGCCGTCGCCGAGCAGGTGCGCGCCAGCGGTGTTGCGCTGCAGGCGCCGCAGCGCTGGCGCGTCACCGCCCAGCCGCCCGCGCCGCGGCCGGGCGATCTGGTGCGACTGGCCGGCGTCGATTGGCTGCCGCTGGCCTGGCAGCCGCGCGCCGAAGTGGTCGCGCTGCATACGTATACGCCGGAAGCCGCCGCCTCGGCCGGCGACGCCGATGACCTGTTCGGCGACAGCGCCTTGCCGTCGCTGGCGCTGGTCGGCACCTCGTTCTCGCGCACCTCGGAGTTCCTGCCGCAGCTGTCGCGGGATCTCGGCGTGGCCGTCGGCAACTTCGCCCGCGACGGCGGCAAGTTCGGCGGCGCGGCGCAGGCGTACTTCAAGAGTCCCGCGTGGAAGCAGAGTCCGCCGCGTCTGCTGATCTGGGAGATGGACGAACGCGACCTGGGCGCGCCCCTGGCCGCCGAGGACCGCGTGGGGTTCTGAGCGTCGCGGCGTCCCGCCCGCGACAGCCCGGCCCAGTGGCGGGCAGTAATATATCGGCGGCAGGGGCAGGTTGGCGCCGATCATCGCGTCAAGCCGTGGTGCCCGGGAGAGACGAAGGACATCATGCGAGGTTTCAGGAACGCGCTCGCGCTGGGGTTGCTGGCCGCGATGCCCGTGTTGGCGCAAGGGCAGGGCCAGCGCTGGGTCGAACCGCCGGCCACGGCCGAGGGCTCCACCGCCACGCCGGCAAAGCCGGCGGGCAGCATCACGCCGGCCACCGATCCCGCCGCGATCGGCCGCAATGTCCTGAATGCCGGTCCCGACCCGCGCGTGCGCCTGGACGGCCTGTCGCTCGACCACGCCGCCATTTTCGGCACCGACGATGAAGGCGAGCAGGCCGTGCTGGACAACGAGCGCGCGTTGCAGGCGCAGCGCGATCAGCTGCAGGTGCTGGAGCGTCTCTTGACGCAGAAGCCGGCCGCGGTCGACCCCTATCCGCCGGCGATGATCCCCCTGAACAACGGCGCGCCGATGAACATGGCGCCGCTCGCCCCGACGCCGTCGGGCTCGCAGCTGGGCGGCGCCGCCCAGCGCAGCGTGGACACGATGCAGCGTCGGGTCGATGATCTGCGGCGCGACGCCGACACGATGCGGCAGGGCGGACGCTAGGCGTTCTGTCCGCGTGGCGATGCGCCGCGCCGTCCGTTTGAACCCGCCGGTGAACCCGCCACGCCTGTCGGGCGGTCAGCCCCGCCGCGCCAGCTCCCGCAAGCGCCCGGCGATCCCGGTCGGGAAGTAGTACACCGACAGCACGAACAGGATGCCCAGCCACAGCAGCCAGCGGTCCGGCTCGAACAGCAGCGCCAGCGGCGCGACGCCGGCGACGGCGTCATGGATCACGTGCAGCCCGTCTTGCAGATAGCTCTGCGCGAACACGAACAGGCTGGCGCCGATCACCGCGCCGTACATCGTGCCCATGCCGCCGATCACCACCATCAGCAGGATGTTGAGCATGATCTCGAACGACAGCGACGTGTCCGGGCCGTTGTAGCGCAGCCAGAGCGCATACAGCGCGCCGGCCAGCGTGGCGAACGCCGCCGCCAGCAGGTTCGACAGGCTGCGGTACAGCACCGTGCGGTAGCCGATGGCCTCGGCGCGGAACGGATTCTCGCGGATCGCCTGCAGCACCCGGCCGAACGGCGAATTGACGATGCGCAGCAGCATCAGGAACAGCGCCACGCAGACCGCGGCGATCAGGTAGTAGGTGATGATGCGGCCGTCGATGGTCACGCCGAACAGCGGCTCGGCGAACGGCCGGTAGGCCGGGCGCAGCATCTGCGGCACCTTGAAGTTCAGGCCGTCCTCGCCGCCGGTCAGGTCGGACAGCTGCGACACCAGCGTCTGGAACGCCGCCGCGACCGCCAGCGTGATCATGGCGTAGAAGATGGCGCGCACGCGCAGGCTGGCCAGGCCAATCACCAGCGCGAACACCAGCGACACGACCAGTCCCGCGGCCGTCCCCGCCAGCACCGACAGCCAGCTGGCGTCCATGCGCAGGCTGGCGATCGCCACGCCATAGGCGCCGATGCCGAAGAACATGGTGTGGGCGAAGCTGACGATGCCGGTGTAGCCCAGCAGCAGGTCATAGCTGGCGACCAGGATCACGAACACCAGGATTTTGGCCGCCACGGCCAGCGACTTGGGGCCGGGAAACAGGAACGGCGCGGCGGCCAGCGCGATGACGATGGCGACCAGCATGACCGCCAGCAGCGTGCTGCGCGGAGGATCGCCGGAAAGCAGGCGGAAGGACATGAGGGCGATTCCTAGCGATTCGTGACCGGATACACGCCCTGCGGGCGCCACAGCAGGATGGCGACCATCAGCGCGATGTTCGAGAACAGCGCGGCCTTGGGCATCAGGAAGCCGGTGTAGTTGGCCATCAGCCCGACCAGCAGCGCGCCGATCAGGCAGCCCACCGTCGAGCCCAGTCCGCCGATCATGATGACGATGAAGATCAGCACGTTCACCTGCGCGCCCAGCTGCGGCACGATGGATTGCTGGTACAGCCCCCACAGCACGCCGCCCAGGCCGGCCAGCATCGAGCCGGCCACGAACACGCCGACGAACAGATGGCGGATGCGGTAGCCCAGGCTCTCGACCATCTCGCGGTCCTCGACCCCGGCGCGGATCAGCAGGCCGAGCTTGGTGCGGTTCAGCAGCCACAGCATGCCGCCCAGCACCGCCAGGCCCACCACCAGCGCGACGATGCGGAATTTCTCGATGGCGGCGTCGCCGACCAGCAGCGCGCCGCGCAACGCCTCGGGCAGGGGCAGCGACAGCGTCTGCGGACCCCACAGCATCTTGATGATCTCTTCGCCGATGATCATGCCGCCCATGGTGATGAGGATCTGCTTGAGGTGCTGGCCATAGACCGGCCGCACGATCACGCGCTCGAACGCCACGCCCACCGCGCCGGCCACCAGCATGCCGACGATCATGGCGGGCAGCACCGCGGCCAGGTTCAGCCACAGGCTGCCGGTCTGGGTCCAGTCGGACATCGCGCCGAGCACCGTGGCCGCCATGTAGGCGCCGATGGCGATGAACAGGCCGTGGCCGAAGTTCAGCACGTCCATCAGGCCGAACACCAGCGTCATGCCGGAGGCCACGATGAAGATGATCATGCCCATCGCCAGGCCGGCGAAGGTCAGCGTCACCCAGGTCGAGAACGAGCCGACCAGCGGCAGCGCGATGGCGGCCAGCGCCAGCACCAGCAGCGCCGGGCGCAGATCGGCGCGGGTCTGCGGCAGCGGCGTATCGATATCGGCGGCGCTCATTGGTGCGCTCCCAGCGACAGGCCCAGCAGGCGGGTCTGCAGCGCGTCGTCGTGCGCCAGCTCGGCCATGCCGCCGGCGTGCACCACCCGGCCGTTGTCCATGACCGCGACGTGGTCGCCCACCTGGCGCGCGAAATTGAAGTTCTGCTCCACCAGCAGGATGGTGGTGGAGGCCTGCTTGAGTTCGATGAAGGCGTCGATCATGTTCTGGATGATGGCGGGCGCCAGGCCCTTGCTGGGCTCGTCGACCAGCAGCAGGCGGCGCGGCTCGATGATGGCGCGCGCGACCGCCAGCATCTGCTTCTGGCCGCCCGACAGCTTGCCGGCGGGGTACAGCCAGAATTTGCGCAGCGCGGGGAAGAAGCCGAAGATCCATTCCAGCCGCGCGGTGTCCAGCTGCGCGGCGCTGCGCGCCTGGCGCGCGGCCAGCAGGATGTTCTCTTTCACCGACAGGTCGGCGAAGATGCCCATGTTCTCCGGCACGTAGGCGATGCCCTGGCGCGCCATGTCGGGCGGCGAGGTGCGCACGCCCGGGCCGCCGACCGCGGCGCCGTCAAAGCCGATGTGGCCCTGCGTGGCCTTCCACAGGCCCATGATGGTGCGCAGCGTGGTGGTCTTGCCGGCGCCGTTGCGGCCCAGCAGCATGGTGACGCCCGCGGCCGGCACCGACAGGTCCACGCCGTGCAGGATGTGATACGCGCCGATGTGCGTGTGCACGTCCTTCAGTTCCAGCAAGGTGGCCGCGCTCATGTCGTCTTCTCCGGCAGGGCGGCGCCCAGGTAGGCCTGCTGCACGATCGGCGAGGCGATCACCTCGGCGGGCTCGCCGTCGGCCATCAATTCGCCGTTGTGCAGCACCACGATGCGGTCCGCCAGTTCGCGCACCACGTCCATCTTGTGCTCCACCAGCAGGATCGTCTTGGACGCGTCGGCCTTGATCTCGCGGATCAGGTCCAGCACCACGGGCACGTCATCCACGCTCATGCCGGCGGTGGGCTCGTCGAACATGAACACCTGCGGCTCCAGCGCGATCAGCATGGCGATCTCGAGCTTGCGCTGGTCGCCGTGCGGCAGGTCGGCCGCGGCCTGGCCGCGGCGGGCCGTCAGGCGGGTGCGTTCGAGCAGCGCGTCGGCGCGCGCCAGCAGCGCCCGGTCATCGTCCCAGGTGCGCCAGAAGCGGATCTGGCGCCAGCCCAGACCCTGCTGGCGCGACTGCAGCGCCAGCCGCACGTTCTCGCGCACCGACAGGCGCGGGAACAGCTGCGTCAGCTGGAAGGCGCGCCCCAGGCCGGCATGCATGCGCGCCGGCGCCGACAGACCGGTCAGGTCGCGGCCGTTCAGGTGCACCGAGCCGGCGCTGGCGCGCAGCTGCCCCGAGATCAGGTTGAAATAGGTGGTCTTGCCCGCGCCGTTGGGCCCGACGATGGCCGTCAGGCTGCCCGGCGCGAAGCGGCAGCTCACCGCGTTGACGGCCACGTGGCCGCCGAAGCGGATCGTGAGCGATTGGGTTTCCAGCATGAAGGGCAGGGCTCAGCGTTTGTTCTGGATCGGCACCGCCATCTGGTCGGGCGTGATTTCCTTGACCAGATCCTGCACCGCCCACGGCACCGAGGCGTCGTTCTTGATGCGGAAGTGGTACATCGACTGCATGGCCTGGTGGTCTTCCGGGCGGAAGGTCATCTTGCCCTTGGGCGTGTCGAAGCTCATGCCTTCCATCGTCTTGATGAGCGTGTCGGTGTCGCTCTTGCCGGCGCTCTTGTTCAGCGCCGTCACGATGGCGATGGCGGCCGACATGCCGCCGGCGGTGAAGAAGTCCGGCGGCTGGCCGTAGCGCTTCTGGTGCTCGGCCACCAGCCAGTCGTTGATCGGGTTCTTGGGGATGCCGTAGTAGTAATAGGTCGCGCCTTCCATGCCGGCCAGCGACTTGAGCGGCGTCATTGCGGCTAGCGTGTTGCCGCCGGTGGCGATCTCGATGCCGAAGCGCTTGGGGTCGAGATCGGCGATCTTGAATGGATTGCCGGCGCCGGCCCACAGGATGAAGATGATCTTGCGGCCCGGCTTGTCCTTGAGCGCGTCGAACAGGCGTTGCGCGCCAGCGGTGAAGTCGGTGGCGTTGGCCGGCAGGTATTCCTCGTGCACGATCTTGGCCTGCTTGAGCGCGCCCTTGAAGGCCTTGACGCCGTCGCGGCCGAACGCGTAGTCCTGCGCCAGCATGGCGATGGACGTATCCGGCTGGTCGAAGGCGACGGCGTTGGCGATGGCGTCCTGCGACGAATTGCGGCCGGTGCGGAAGATGTACTTGTTCCACTTGTCGCCGGTGATCGAGTCGGCCACCGCCGGCTCCACCAGCAGGATCTTCTCGTATTCCTCGGCGATCGGCAGCATGGCCAGCGCCACGCCCGACGAGGTCGGCCCCACCGCGATGTCGGCGTTGTCATCGGCGTAGGCCGAGGCGAGCTGGGCGCGGGCGACGTCGGGCTTGCCCTGGTTGTCCTTCTCGATCACGCGGATCTTGCGTCCGGCCACCGTCATGGTGCCCTGCGTGGCGTATTCCAGGCCCAGCATCAGGCCGTTGTGGGTCTGCTTGGCATAGGCCTCCAGCGGCCCGGTCTTGTCGTAGACGTGCGCCACGACGAAGTCCTTGGCCATGGCGGCCGAACTCAGGCACAGGCCGGCCAGCGCGGCGAGCAGGATGCGTTTCATGGGAGTCTCCTTGTTCAGAGGGCGCCGGCGGCTGCGTCGGCGGCCGGCGTGGCGAGAAATTGGCGGACGGCGTTGATCTGCGGCGCGACGTTCAAGGCCGGCGCATGGCCGCAGTCCGGGAAGTCGATGCGCTGAGCGCGCGGGCCGCGGCGGGTCATGGCCTCGGCGACCTCGGGCAGCAGCAGATCGGAATCGGCGCCGCGCAGCAGCAGCAGCGGCATGCGCAGGCTGTCGTATTCGGCCCAGCGTTCATAGTCCGCCGGGTGGTGGTGGAACTGACCGACGATGGCCGGATCGTAATGTGCCGTGACGCGGCCGTCGGGCAGGCGGCGCACCGAGGTCTCGGCCATGCGGCGCCATTGCTCGTCGCTCTGCCAGCCATACGGCTTGTAGGCGGCGCGCAGCCAGGTCTCCAGTTCGGTGACGGTGTCGAAGGCCGGCGGATTGCCGGCATAGGCCAGGATGCGGTCGATGGCCGGCTGCGGCAGCGACGGCCCGATGTCGTTGACCACCAGGTGCGTGATGCGGTGCTTGAGCGTGGTGGCGGCGGCGTACATGCCGGTGGCGCCGCCCATCGAGGTGCCGACCCAGCGCACCCGGTCCAGCCCCAGGCCGTCGAGCAGGGCGCGCGCCAGCCGCGCGTAGAAGTCCAGCCGGTACTCGGCCACCGGATCGGGGCTCCATTGCGACAGCCCGCGCCCGATCGTGTCGGGGCAGATGATGCGGTAGTCGCCGGCCAGCGCCTGCGCCAGCTCGTCGAAGTCGCGGCCGGTCCGGGCCAGGCCGTGCCACATGATGAGCGCGGGGGCGTCCGGACGGCCCCATTCGGTGTAATGCAGCTCGCGGCCTTCGCAGCGCAGATAGCGCGAAGCCGGCGTGTGGCGAGCGGCCTGTGCGGGCGCGTTGGCCATGCGTCTCCTCCCGGGTTGTCCAGGTTGTATGCTTGTGGCGCTGACTATAGACTTGCGCAAGGCGCGGCCACAATGCGCCGGACCACCCGCGGCAGGGTGAGTCAAGAATATGTAGACGCAGGGTCACGAGCCCCCGCCGACCCCCGCGAACCAGGAGACCGCGCCATGCCCGACACGGAATTCGCCACTTCGGCCATCGCTGGCGCCGAGCGGTACGAGCAATGGCGCGCGGCCCTGTCGGATGCCTTCGGGCCGTTCGAGGTGCACCATGGCCAGGCCGGCCAGTTCGCCGGTCACGTGCGCTACGTGCGGCGCGCCAGCCTGCAGTTCAACGACCTGCACTATCAGGGACAGAAGATCGAGCGCACCGCCGGCAATGCCTCGCGGCTGGACCAGGAGTTCTACACCTTCGGCCTGCCGCTGGCCGGGCCGCTGGCCGTGGTGCAACAGGGCCGCGAGTTCCAGGTCGAGCCCGGCTGCGTCTACCTGATGAACCAGAGCCTGCCTTACCAGGCCACCGCGCTCGGCGCCGACGGCTACCGCAGCCTGAGCGTGTCGTTCCCGCGCAGCGCGCTGTCGCAGCGCGATTCGCGCATCGGCCCCTTCTACAAACTGCGCGTCGACGACGGGTCGCCGCGCGGCGCGATGCTGGCCAGCTACATGGACCACCTTTTCAAAGGGCTGGACGGCTGGTCGCCGGCCGAGGCGGCCGAGCTGGGCGAACGGCTGATCGACCTGATCGTGCTGTTCCTGGTGCAGCCGGGGCAGGGCCACGCCTCGGAAGCCGACAGCAGCGTGACGATGGCGCATCGCCAGCGCGCCATGGCCTACATCCGCCAGCACCTGGCCGACCCGGCGCTGTCGCCGCAGCGGGTGGCGCAGGGCTGCGGCCTGTCGGTGGCCTACCTGCACCGCATCTTCCAGGCGGGCGACCTGTCGGTGGAAAGCTTCGTCTTCGACCAGCGCCTGGAGCGCTGCCGCGAACTGCTGCTGAACCCGGCGCAACGCCACCGCGGCATCGCCGAGCTGGCGTATCAGGCCGGCTTCGCCCATCCCTCGCATTTCAGCCGGCTGTTCAAGCGCCGCTTCGGCGTGTCGCCGCGCGAATGGCGCGCGCGCGGCTAGGTTCGCGCCGCGCAATGAAAAAGGCCCGCTCGCGCGGGCCTTGTCGCATCGGGCCGGCGGCCCGCGGTTCGATCAGAACGGCGACGGCGTGGTCGACAGGTTGACCAGGCTGTTGGTCTTCAGGTCCAGGCGGATGTGCTCGGACGGCAGGCCATCGGCCAGCTTCAGCATGATCGCCATCAGCGGCTTGAAGCGCGCCTTGAACATGTCGGCCGGGGTATTGGCGTCGCTGACCCGGTCGCCGTTCATCTGCATGCTGGCGTTGGTCTGGCTCAGGGCCTGGGCCAGCAGCTTGTACTGGCTGGCGCGCTGCGCCGGGATGTCGGCGTAGGCCAGGTCGCCGGCGTTGGCCAGGCGCACGAAGTCGCCCGCCATGTCCAGCGCCTTCCACTTGGCGAAGTCGGCCAGCTGCATGCCGTTGGCCTGCGCCAGCGCCCGGGCGCGGGTGGTGGCGTCGGCCATGTCGCCGGCGAAGGCCGGGTTGCTGGCGGTCGGGCCGCCCGCGACGTACAGGCAGTTGAAGAACTCGGGCGTCAGCTGGGCGCGGTCGCCGGTGTTCTGCAGTTCGCCCAGCGTCACCGAAGTGCGCAGCTGCGACAGCACCAGCAGGTCGGCGCCGGTCAGCGGGCTCTTGACCAGCTCGCGCATTTCGCAGCGCCAGTCATCGTTCAGCAGGCGCAGGCGCACCAGTTCGCTCATGTAGCGGTAGTTGAAGTCGCCGTAGTCCTTGGCATCCAGGATCGACACGTCCCAGCGCGGCGGCACGTTGTAGGCGTGCTCGGCGCGGTAC
This sequence comes from Achromobacter sp. 2789STDY5608621, assembly GCF_001299375.1. NCBI lineage: Bacteria > Pseudomonadati > Pseudomonadota > Betaproteobacteria > Burkholderiales > Alcaligenaceae > Achromobacter > Achromobacter sp. 2789STDY5608621. The sequence goes on from NZ_CYTU01000011.1 coordinate 54,144, forward strand.
AGGTCGAACAGTTCGTCAAAGCGCGGCACCTTGTCCAGGCGGATGGTCTGCAGCTCGATCTGGTCGGCGCCCTGCATCGTCATCAGCTTGTATGCCGGCACGTAGGCCGCCATCGACGGCGCCTGGATGTTGAACAGCGCCTTGTCGCCGCCGTAGTTGCGCGACGCGGTGTCGTTGAAGTGCATGTGGCCGCCCACGTGCACCTTCAGGCCGGTGTCGGCCAGCGCGCGCGTGGTGTTCTCGGCCGGGCGGCGCACCATCTGCATCTTGTTGGCGCCCAGCAGCGCCTCGATGTCATCGGACGCGCCGTTGAAGAACTCGGTCATCGGGAAATGGCTGAACGCCACCACCTGCTTGCCCTGCGCCTTGCCGCGCGCCACCACATCGGCCAGCCACTTGATGACGTGCGCCTTGTGCGTGAGCATCTTGTTGTAGCCCTGGTCGCCCGAGCCGGTGAAGTCGTTGGCGCCGTTGCCGGTCGGCACGTAGACGTTGGCGTCGATGCCGACCAGCCACACGCCCTTGACCGGCTCGACCACGTACGAGGTGTCCGGCACCATCTTGCAGAAGGTGTAGTTGGCCGGCTTGTTCGGGCCGCCGGTGCCTTGCGCGCAGATCTCGTACTGGCGGTTGATCCAGCTGGCCTGCGACAACGCGGTGTTGTAGTTGTAGTCCTCGTACTTGTAGCTGCTGTACGGGGTCTCGTAGTACAGGTATTCGGGCTTGGGCATGAAGCCGTGCTGGGTCAGGGCGTCGGTGATGCCCGCGTAGCCCATGTGCAGCACTTCCTCGGTGCAGTAGGTATCGCCCACGCGCGCCCAGTCGCCGGCATAGGGCGTGCTGCAGGCGGCGTTGCCGCCGCGGCTGTAGATCGGCTGCGAGAAGCCGATGTCGCCGGTCACCGGATCGAGGCCCAGGTAGTCGCTCTTGCCGTTGGCCTGGTTGAAGGGCCGCACCGGGTCATGGTTGCCGGGGGCGGCGAAGAACTGGATGCCATGCTTGCGCGTGTACTCGTCCATGATCTTGACCAGGCCGCGCATGTGCACCGGCTGGCCGTCGTCGGAGAAGTCGCCGGGCAGGGCGATGTACTTCACGCCGCGCGCCACCGCGTCGTCCAGCGCGGCCAGGAAGGCGAAGTAGTTCTCGTTGAACAGGCGCGTCGACGTCAGCTGCGCGTACATCGTGCGGATGGTGGCGTTGTCGCCGCGCTTGGGGTTCGGGATGCCCGGGAACGAGCCGTCCTTGAAGTCCGCGTAGATGTCGTGGAAGTGGATGTCGGGCATGAACGCGACCTGGATCGCGGCCGGCTGTACCACCGGCGTTTCGGCGGTCGGCGATTTGTCGTCGTCATCCTTGTCGCCACCACAGGCGGCCAACAGACCCATGAGCGCGGCCGCGCCCAGCGCGCGCGCGCTTTGCTGATATCGATGCATTGTGCTTCTCTGATTGGAACGGATTTTTCTTCAGGCGCGTTTTCCCTGTTCCTGGGAGGTGCCGCCCGCGAGTGAGGCGCAATCCTCGCCGGCCAGGATTACAGCAACATGAAAGAATGGCGCCAAAGTGAGAAACAATCGCGCGGCGAGGGCGAAAAAAAAGCCCCTTGCGGGGCTTTTCGGGACTGATGCAACAGCGATCAGATGTGCGTGATGAACTTGGTGACCAGGTAGCCATCGAACGTTTCGAGGCCGCCTTCGCTGCCGATGCCGCTGTCCTTGATGCCGCCGAACGGCGTCTCGGCCAGCGCGCTGCCGAAGTGGTTGATGTTGACCATGCCGGCTTCCAGGCCGTTGGAGACCTTGGTGGCGGTCTGCAGCGAGTTGGTGAAGACGTAGGAAGACAGGCCGAACGGCAGGCTGTTGGCGCGCGCCAGCACTTCATCGGTGTCGGTGAAGCGGACCACCGGCGCCACCGGACCGAAGGGCTCTTCGGTCATCAGCATGGAGTTGTCGGGCAGGTCGGTCACGACCGTGGGGGCGAAGAAGAAGCCCTTGCGGTCCAGCGGGCCGCCGCCCACCACCACCTTGCCGCCATGCTTCTTGGCGTCGTCGATGAAGGCGCTCATGGCGGGCACGCGGCGCTCGTGCGCCAGCGGGCCCATGTCGGTGCCGGCTTCCAGGCCGTCGCCGACCTTGATGTTCTTGAGCACGTCGGAGAAGCGCGCCAGGAACTGTTCGTAGGCGCCGTTCTGCACGTAGAAGCGGGTCGGCGAGACGCACACCTGGCCGGCGTTGCGGACTTTGAACTTGGCCAGCATGGTGGCGGCGCGGTCGATGTCGGCGTCGTCGAACACCAGCACCGGCGAGTGGCCGCCCAGTTCCATCGTGACGCGCTTCATGTGCGCGCCGGCCAGCGCGGCCAGCTGCTTGCCCACCGGCACCGAGCCGGTGAACGAGACCTTGCGCACGATCGGCGAACGGATCAGGTAGTCGGAAATCTTGGCCGGTTCGCCCCAGACGATGTTCAGGCAACCCTTGGGCAGGCCGGCGTCGTGGAACATGCGGGCGATCGCCATGACGGCGCTGGGCGAGTCTTCCGGACCCTTCAGCACCACCGTGCAGCCGGCGCCGAGCGCGGCGGCGATCTTGCGGATGGCCTGGTTGTAGGGGAAGTTCCAGGGCGTGAAGGCGGCGCAGACGCCGATCGGCTCGCGCACCACGATCTGGCGCACGTCGGGGTTGCGCGGCGGGATCACGCGGCCGTAGATGCGGCGGCATTCCTCGGCGTGCCAGTCGGCGTGCTCGGCGCAGGAGGTGACTTCGCCGATGGCTTCGGCCAGCGGCTTGCCCTGGTCCAGCGTCATGTTGCGGCCGATTTCCTTGGCGCGCTCGCGCGACAGGGTGGCGACCTTGCGCAGGATGGCCGAACGATCCATGGGAGACGATTTCTTCCAGGATTCGAACGCGCGCTGGGCGGCGGCTAGCGCACGGTCCAGATCCGCTTCGGTGGCGTGAGGCAGCTGGCCGAGCACTTCCAGCGTGGCCGGGTTGATGACGTCCTGGGTGCGCCTGCCCTCGCCGGCGACGAATTCGCCGTCGATATACAGCGCCAACTGTTCATACATGCCTGTCTTTCCTTGCGAAATAGGAGTGGGTAGCGATCGCAATCGCCCGTGCCAGTCTAAACCAGCTTGTCCGCCGCGGGGAGGTCCAATCCCCGCCGCCGGCTAGGAGCCAATGGCCGGTACTTGCGCCCCGGGGGCGCCATGGACAAAATGGTGCATCTTTGGCTGTCTATATAGATAACTATTGTGCAACCCGTCGATACGCGTCCGCCCAGCCAGCCCAGTGTCTATTCCCGCGTCTTTTTCCGTTTCATCGATTGGTTGCGCCACCGTATCGCGCAGTCCTCCCTGGTGGGCGACCACCCGATCTTCCAGAACAGCCAGTTCCCCTGGATCGCCCGCCTCGAGGCCCAGGCGCCCGCCATCCGCGCCGAACTGATGGCCCTGCTGGCCGAGCGCGAGCAGCTGCCGTCCTTCCATGAACTGTCCCCGGATGTTGGCATGATCACCTCCGACGACCAGTGGAAGACCTTCGTCTTCATGGGCTACGGCCTGCGCTCGGACCGCAACCTGGCGCGCTGCCCAGCCACCGCCCGGGCGCTGCGCGAGATTCCCGGCCTGCGCACCGCGTTCTATTCGATCCTCGAACCGGGCAAGCGCATTCCCCTGCACACCGGCCCGTACAACGGAGTCCTGCGCCTGCACCTGGGGCTGCTGGTGCCGCAGCCGGCGGAACGCTGCTGGATCGAGGTGGGCGGCGAGCGCTACCACTGGAAGGAAGGCCAGGCCGTGGTGTTCGACGATCTCTACCCGCACCAGGTGCACAACGACACGGACGGCACCCGCGCGGTGCTGTTCATCGACTTCGAGCGTCCCTGCCGGGCGCCGATCCGCTGGCTCAACCGGCTGGTGCTGATGGCGGCGCCGTTCACCGACGAGATCCGGCGCGGCAAGGCCAACCACGACGCCTGGGAGCGCAACTACTACCGAAATAAAACGGGGTCAGACTAAATCGACCCCCGGGAGGGTGGAAAAGAGACAGTTGTCCACAGGCACTGTCGCGTATTTGCTCACTCTCTCAACAAAGGCCTTGCGCTCAAAATCTAACCAGGATAGAATGGTCAGCTTTCCCAGATTGTCGATTGGCCAGGAACTAGCCGGGCCAACGTGTTGGGGGAATACCCGCAGGATTTCAACCCAGGGTCGTTGCGTTGCCACCAGTTGATGGCGTTCGATGCGAAAGCTCGATGCGCCAGCCAGCAATAAAGCAGGGCGGCTGACCTGACGGGACCAAAACTGGCAGGAATTGCAGTGTTCCCTTTTTTGGGGAAAACCGTATTTCCAGTTAAGTTGGAACAGGAAAAATCATGATCCAAATGCAGACCACGCTGGACGTGGCCGATAACACTGGTGCGCGTCATGTCATGTGCATTAAGGTGCTCGGTGGCTCCAAGCGCCGTTATGCCGGTATCGGCGACATCATCAAGGTGAGCGTCAAAGATGCGGCTCCGCGCGGACGCGTCAAGAAAGGCGAAATTTACAATGCCGTGGTGGTTCGTACCGCCAAGGGCGTGCGCCGTAAGGACGGTTCGCTGATTCGTTTCGGTGGCAATGCCGCCGTGTTGCTCAATGCCAAGCTGGAGCCCATCGGCACCCGCATCTTCGGACCCGTTACGCGTGAACTGCGTACCGAGAAGTTCATGAAGATCGTGTCGCTGGCCCCGGAAGTGCTGTAAGGAGCCCTACGATGAACAACATTCGTAAAGGCGACGAAGTCATCGTCCTGACCGGCCGCGACAAGAAGCGTCGCGGTACCGTGCTGGCGCGCGTCGATGCCGACCACGTTCTGGTCGAAGGCGTCAACGTCGTCAAGAAGCACGTGAAAGCCAACCCGATGGCCAACAACCCGGGTGGCATCGTCGAAAAGACCATGCCGATCCACATCTCGAATGTGGCGCTCTTCAACCCCGCTACCGGTCGTGGCGACCGCGTCGGCGTGCAAGAAGTCGAAGGCCGCAAGGTTCGCGTGTTCCGTTCCAATGGTGCCGTTGTCGGCGCCAAGGCGTAAGGGGCGATAGACATGTCTCGTTTGCAAGATTTCTACAAGAGCAAGGTCGCTGGCGACCTGCAGGCCAAGTTCGGCTACAAGAGCGCCATGGAAGTGCCGCGCATCACCAAGATCACCCTGAACATGGGTGTCTCGGAAGCCGTCGCCGACAAGAAGGTCATCGAGCACGCTGTCTCGGACCTGACCAAGATCGCTGGCCAAAAGCCTGTCGTGACCAAGACCAAGAAGGCTATCGCCGGTTTCAAGATCCGCGAAAACTACCCGATCGGTTGCATGGTCACGCTGCGTGGTCAACGCATGTACGAATTCCTGGATCGCCTGGTGGCGGTTGCGCTGCCTCGCGTGCGCGACTTCCGCGGCATCTCGGGTCGTGCTTTCGACGGCCGTGGCAACTACAACATCGGGGTGAAAGAGCAGATCATTTTCCCCGAAATCGAGTACGACAAGATCGACGCGCTGCGTGGGCTGAACATCAGCATCACCACCACCGCGAAGACCGACGAAGAAGCCAAGGCGCTGTTGACGGCCTTCAGCTTCCCGTTCCGTAACTAAGGGGCTGATGACGTGGCTAAACTTTCCCTCATCAATCGCGACATCAAGCGCGCCAAGCTGGCTGACAAGTTCGCTGCCAAGCGCGCTGAGTTGAAGTCGATCATCGACGACCAGTCGAAGACCGACGAAGAACGTTACCAAGCTCGGCTGAAGCTGCAACAGCTGCCGCGCAATGCCAACCCGACGCGTCAACGTAACCGTTGCGTGGTCACCGGTCGTCCGCGCGGTGTGTTCCGCAAGTTCGGCCTGACGCGCCACAAACTGCGTGAAATGGCGATGAAGGGTGAAATCCCCGGCATCACCAAGGCCAGCTGGTAGGAGAACGAATATGAGCATGAGCGATCCCATCGCCGATATGCTGACCCGCATTCGCAATGCGCAGCAAGTGGACAAAGTTACGGTGAACATGCCCTCCTCGAAGCTGAAGGCGGCCATTGCCGCTGTGCTGAAGGACGAAGGCTACATCGACAGCTTTGAAATCAAGGGCACCCAGGCCAAGCCTGAGCTCGAGATCACCCTGAAGTACTACGCTGGCCGTCCGGTCATCGAGCGCATCGAACGTGTTTCGCGCCCCGGTCTGCGTATCTACAAGGGCCGTACCAGCATTCCTCAGGTCATGAACGGCCTGGGCGTGGCTATCGTGTCGACCTCGCGCGGCGTCATGACCGACCGTAAGGCTCGCGCCAACGGCGTCGGCGGCGAAGTGCTGTGCTACGTGGCCTAAGGAGAAATTCGAATGTCACGTATCGCTAAGTATCCGGTCGACCTGCCCAAGGGTGTCGAAGCTGACATCAAGCAGGATCAGATCACCGTCAAGGGCCCGCTGGGCTCCCTGACCCAAGCCCTGACTGGCGACGTCACGGTCGCGTTGGACAACGGCAAGCTGACGTTTGTTGCCGCCAACGAAACCCGCCACGCCAACGCCATGTCGGGTACCGTGCGCGCGCTGGTGGCCAACATGGTCAACGGCGTGAGCAAGGGATTCGAGCGCAAGCTGAATCTGGTTGGCGTGGGTTACCGCGCCTCGATTCAAGGCGACGCCGTTAAGCTGCAGCTCGGTTTCTCGCACGACGTTTTGCACAAGTTGCCGGCCGGTATCAAGGCCGAATGCCCCACCCAGACGGAAATCGTCATCAAGGGCTCCAACAAGCAAGTCGTCGGCCAGGTGGCCGCTGAAATCCGCGCGTACCGCGAACCCGAACCCTACAAGGGCAAGGGCGTGCGTTACTCGGACGAACGCGTCGTCATCAAAGAAACCAAGAAGAAATAACGGCGCACGCAAGGACGAATCATGGACAAAAAAGTTTCCCGTTTGCGTCGTGCGGTTCCTACCCGCCGGAAGATCAACGAGCTGCGCGTTCATCGCCTCTCGGTTTTCCGCTCGAACCAGCACATCTACGCCAATATCATTTCGCCGGAAGGCGATCGCGTTCTGGTCAGCGCCTCGACGGTGGAAGCCGAAGTGCGCGCCCAGCTGGCTGGTCAGACCGGCCAAGGTGGCAACAAGGCCGCCGCTTCGCTGGTTGGCAAGCGCGTGGCCGAAAAGGCCAAGGCTGCCGGTATCGAACTGGTCGCTTTCGATCGCTCGGGCTTTCGTTACCATGGCCGCGTGAAAGCGCTGGCCGACGCCGCGCGTGAAGCCGGCCTGAAGTTCTAAGCGAGGATCTGTCAAATGGCTAAAGTACAAGGCAAGAACGCCGCGGAAAAAGAGAACGATGACGGCCTCCGCGAAAAGATGATCGCGGTCAACCGCGTGAGCAAAGTGGTCAAGGGTGGTCGCACCATGAGCTTTGCCGCGCTGACCGTGGTTGGCGATGGCGATGGCCGCGTCGGCATGGGCAAGGGCAAGGCGCGTGAAGTGCCGGTGTCGGTTCAGAAGGCTATGGAACAGGCCCGTCGCGGCATGTTCAAGGTGGCCCTGAAGAACGGCACGCTGCACCACACCGTGGTCGGCAAGCATGGCGCCGCCACCGTGCTGATTTCGCCCGCTGCTGAAGGTACCGGCGTCATCGCCGGCGGCCCGATGCGCGCTATTTTCGAAGTGATGGGTGTGCGTAACGTGGTTGCCAAGAGCCTGGGCTCGAGCAACCCCTACAACATGGTTCGCGCCACGTTGAACGGCCTGCGCGCCTCCCTGACCCCGGCGGATGTTGCTGCTAAGCGCGGCAAGACCGTCGAAGAGATCCTGGGGTAAATCATGGCTCAGAAGCAGATCAAAGTGACCCTCGTGCGCTCCGTGATCGGTACCAAGCAATCGCACCGTGACACGGTTCGCGGTCTGGGCTTGGGCCGTATCAACAGCAGCCGCGTGCTGGTCGATACGCCCGAGGTGCGTGGGATGATCCGTAAGGTGGATTATCTCGTTTCCGTCTCGGAAGCCTAAGGAATCACCATGTCGGATATGCAACTTAATTCGCTGAAGCCCGCCGAGGGCAGCAAGCACGCCAAGCGCCGCGTCGGCCGTGGCATCGGTTCGGGTCTGGGTAAGACCGCCGGCCGTGGTCACAAGGGTCAGAAGTCGCGCTCGGGCGGTTTCCATAAGGTTGGCTTCGAAGGCGGTCAAATGCCGCTGCAGCGTCGCCTGCCCAAGCGTGGTTTCACCCCGCTCGGTCAGCACCTGTACGCCGAAGTCCGTCTGTCGGACCTGCAAGCCGTGCCCGTCGACGAAATCGACGTGCAAGTGCTGAAGGCGGCTGGCGTGATTGGCCAGGCGGTTCGTTACGCCAAGGTCATCAAGTCGGGTGAACTCTCGCGCAAGGTCGTGCTCAAGGGCATTACCGCGACGGCCGGCGCTCGCGCCGCCATCGAAGCCGCGGGCGGCTCGCTTGCTTGATCACGAGGTGACGAGTGGCTAACGCGCAGGCATTGGGTAAAACCGGAACGCGGTACGGCGACCTCAAGCGCCGCCTCGTGTTCCTGGTGCTCGCCCTGGTGGTTTACCGTTTGGGTACACACATCCCCGTTCCGGGTATCAACCCGGACGCGCTGGCGGACTTGTTCCGTCAGAACCAGGGCGGGATCCTGGGCCTGTTCAACATGTTCTCGGGCGGGGCGCTCTCGCGCTTCTCGATTTTTGCCCTGGGGATCATGCCGTACATTTCGGCATCCATCATCATGCAGTTGATGTCGGTGGTGGTGCCGTCGCTGGAAGCGCTCAAGAAAGAGGGCGAGGCCGGCCGTCGGAAGATTACCCAATACACCCGCTATGGCACGGTCGTGCTGGCGCTGGTGCAGGCTGTGGGCATTTCGGTTGCGCTTGAGTCCCAGCAGGGACTTGTGATCGATCCGGGCATGCTGTTTCGCTTCACGACCGTCGTGACCCTGGTCACCGGCACCATGTTCGTCATGTGGCTGGGTGAGCAGATCACGGAACGCGGTCTCGGTAACGGGATTTCCATCCTGATCTTCGCAGGTATCGTTGCGGGTCTGCCCGCGGCGCTGGCTGCACTGTTGGACCTGGTTCGCACCAACGCGATGTCCGTGCTGTCGGCACTGTTCATCGTGGCCCTGGTGGTGCTGGTTACCGCTTTTGTGGTGTTCGTGGAACGCGGACAGCGCAAGATCACGGTGAACTACGCCAAGCGTCAGGTCGGCAACAAGGTCTACGGTGGTCAAAGCTCGCACCTGCCGCTGAAGCTGAACATGGCCGGGGTGATTCCGCCGATCTTCGCGTCGTCGATCATCCTGTTCCCGGCAACGATCACGAGCTGGTTCTCCAGCAGTGAGAACATGCGCTGGCTTAGCGACCTGGCTGCGGCCCTGTCGCCTCGTCAACCGCTCTACATCACGCTGTATTCGGTCGCGATTATTTTCTTCTGCTTTTTCTACACGGCTCTGGTGTTCAACAGCCGCGAAACGGCGGACAACCTGAAGAAGAGTGGTGCGTTTGTTCCGGGCATCCGTCCGGGCGAACAGACGGCCCGCTACATCGACAAGATCCTGATGCGTTTGACGCTCGCAGGTGCCATCTACATCACGTTGGTGTGCCTGTTGCCGGAATTCTTGGTGATGCGGTGGAACGTCCCCTTCTACTTCGGTGGTACGTCTCTGTTGATTATTGTGGTGGTGACGATGGATTTCATGGCGCAGGTCCAGGCCTACATGATGTCTCACCAGTACGACTCGTTGCTCAAGAAGGCTAACTTCAAGGGCGCGGGTTTGCCGATGCGGTAAGCAAAAGATGTCCAAGGACGACGTCATTCAGATGCAAGGCGAGGTTCTTGAGAACCTCCCGAACGCGACATTTCGCGTCAAGCTCGAAAACGGCCACGTGGTGTTGGGCCATATTTCCGGCAAGATGCGTATGCATTACATCCGGATCCTGCCGGGTGACAAGGTCACAGTGGAGCTCACGCCCTATGACCTGACGCGAGCCAGGATTGTTTTCCGCTCCAAGTGAGCGAAACCGGATTACGGAAAATTAGGAGTCAACCATGAAAGTAATGGCATCGGTTAAGCGGATCTGCCGCAACTGCAAAGTTATCAAACGTCACGGCGTGGTGCGCGTTATCTGCACCGACCCGCGTCACAAGCAGCGTCAAGGCTAACTCGGGTTAGCGACTACGCAACGGATTTATTCAAGGAACAGTCATGGCCCGTATTGCTGGCATTAACATTCCGCCGCATCAGCACGCCGAGATCGGCCTGACCGCCATTTTTGGCATCGGTCGTACGCGCGCTCGCAAGATCTGCGAAGCGGCTAACGTCCCGTTTGACAAAAAGGTCAAGGATCTGAGCGACGCTGAACTGGAACGCGTCCGTGAACACGTTGGTGTGTTCACGGTCGAAGGTGACCTGCGTCGTGAAGTGCAGCTCTCGATCAAGCGTTTGATCGACCTGGGAACCTACCGCGGCATGCGCCACAAGCGCGGCCTGCCCGTGCGCGGCCAGCGCACTCGCACCAACGCCCGGACCCGCAAGGGCCCGCGTCGTGCTGCTGCGTCCCTGAAGAAATAATCGAGGAACTGGATTATGGCGAAAGCTTCCACCAGCGGCGCTTCGCGCGTGCGCAAAAAGGTCAAGAAGAACGTCTCGGACGGCATCGCGCACGTTCACGCTTCGTTCAACAACACCATCATCACCATCACCGACCGTCAGGGCAACGCTTTGTCGTGGGCCACGTCGGGCGGTGCTGGCTTCAAGGGTTCGCGTAAGTCGACCCCGTTCGCCGCGCAGGTCGCCGCTGAAACGGCCGGCCGTGTCGCGCTGGAATACGGCATCAAGACGCTGGAAGTGCGTATCAAGGGCCCCGGCCCCGGCCGTGAATCGTCGGTCCGCGCGCTGAACGCGCTGGGCATCAAGATCTCGTCCATCGCCGACATCACGCCCGTTCCGCACAACGGCTGCCGTCCGCCGAAGCGTCGTCGTATCTAAAGGGAATCCACATGGCACGTTATATTGGACCCAAATGCAAGCTCTCGCGCCGCGAGGGTACTGACCTGTTCCTGAAGAGCGCCCGTCGCTCGCTGGATTCCAAGTGCAAGCTGGATTCCAAGCCTGGCCAACACGGCCGCACTTCGGGTGCCCGCACTTCCGACTACGGCCTGCAGCTGCGCGAAAAGCAAAAGCTCAAGCGCATGTACGGCGTGCTGGAAAAGCAATTCCGCAAGTACTTCGCTGAAGCCGAGCGTCGCCGTGGCAACACCGGCGAAACGCTGATCCAGCTGCTGGAATCGCGCCTGGACAACGTCGTCTACCGCATGGGCTTCGGCTCGACCCGCGCCGAAGCTCGCCAGCTGGTGAGCCACCGCGCCATCGAGCTGAACGGCCACACCGCCGACATCGCTTCGATGCTGGTCAAGGCTGGCGACGTCATCTCGATCCGTGAAAAGGCCAAGAAGCAAGGCCGTATCAAGGAATCGCTCGACCTGGCCACCAGCATCGGCATCCCCCAGTGGGTGGAAGTCGACACGACCAAGCTGACCGGCACGTTCAAGTCGGCCCCCGATCGCGCTGACGTCGCTCGCGACATCAACGAATCGATGGTCGTCGAACTGTACTCGCGTTAATCACGCCTGCCGGCGCCTCCTTCGCAAGGTGCTGGCACGCTGGTTTCGCGACCGGTTTGCAAGTCTCGCAGCAGCCCGCTTTCCGCCATTCGGCGGGGCGGGCTTTGCGGTAAGTATCGGGCGGCTTTTTGCGCTGCCCGCGTTTCACGTTTCAACCTGTCCATCAGCCTTATCGGTGTAACGAGCCGAGGGTATTGAAAAGGAACACAGTACATGTCCACTCAAGGTTTCCTGAAGCCGCGCTCCATTGAAGTCGAACCGGTCGGCACCCACCATGCCAAGATCGTGATGGAGCCGTTCGAGCGCGGCTACGGCCATACGCTGGGCAACGCCCTGCGCCGCATCCTGCTGTCTTCGATGACCGGCTACGCGCCGACCGAAGTCCAGATGACGGGCGTGGTGCACGAATACTCGACCATCCCGGGCGTTCGCGAAGATGTCGTCGACATCCTGCTGAACCTGAAGGGCGTGGTCTTCAAGCTGCACAACCGTGACGAAGTCACCCTGGTCCTGCGCAAGACCGGCGCCGGCACCGTGCTGGCCAGCGACATCGAGCTGCCGCACGACGTCGAGATCATCAACCCCGGCCACGCCATCTGCAACCTGACGGACGCGGGCAAGCTGGAAATGCAGATCAAGGTCGAAAAGGGCCGCGGCTACGTGCCGGGCAACGTGCGCGCGCTGTCGGAAGACCGCACCCACACCATCGGCCGCATCGTCCTGGACGCCTCGTTCAGCCCGGTCCGCCGCGTCAGCTACGCGGTTGAAAGCGCCCGCGTGGAACAGCGCACCGACCTGGACAAGCTGGTCCTGGACATCGAAACCAACGGCGTCATCTCGCCCGAGGAAGCGGTGCGCCAGTCGGCTCGCATCCTGATGGACCAGATCTCGGTCTTCGCCGCCCTGGAAGGCGCTGGCGATTCGTACGAAGCCCCGGTCCGCGGCACGCCGCAGATCGACCCGGTGCTGCTGCGTCCGGTCGACGACCTGGAACTGACCGTGCGTTCGGCCAACTGCCTGAAGGCCGAAAACATCTACTACATCGGCGACCTGATCCAGCGCACCGAGAACGAACTGCTCAAGACCCCGAACCTGGGTCGCAAGTCGCTCAACGAGATCAAGGAAGTCCTGGCCGCACGCGGCCTGACGCTGGGCATGAAGCTCGAAAACTGGCCCCCGCTGGGCCTGGAGCGTCCGTAAGTCTTGCAGGGTGGCGCCCCTCTCGCAGGGGCGTTTCCCGCGGCGCCCGGCCTCACCGCCGGGCGGTTTGCGAAACCGTCGTAAAATGCACCGTTTTCCACCGGACCGCGGCCTGATTGCAGGTTGATAGAAGAGCCGGATAACCCGATGGCGGAAACGCCTTCATTAGATTCAAAGGATACTTATCATGCGTCACGGTAATGGCTTGCGTAAGCTCAACCGCACCAGCAGTCACCGTCTTGCCATGTTCCGCAACATGGCCGTTTCGTTGATCACCCACGAAGCCATCAAGACCACGCTGCCCAAGGCGAAAGAACTGCGCCGCGTCATCGAACCCCTGATCACGCTGGGTAAAGAACCCACCCTCGCGAACAAGCGTCTGGCTTTTGCCCGTCTGCGCGATCGCGACGCCGTGGTGAAGCTGTTCGCCGAAATCGGCCCGCGCTACGCGGCCCGCAACGGCGGCTACACCCGCGTGCTGAAGATGGGTTTCCGTCAAGGCGACAACGCTCCCATGGCTTTCATGGAGTTGGTCGACCGTCCGGAAGTCGATGAGGCCGCTGAGGACAGCGCCGAATAAGTTTCGGTGTCTAGATAAGCGACAAGGGCGGGTCTTCGGACCCGCCCTTGTTTTTTTGCGCGACGCTTGCGGATCGCCCAGACGGCGCAGGCGGGCCGATCGCTACGAGGCGTGCAGTTCCCCCCGCAATTGCGCGGCGGTGGCCGCCAGGGCCTCCTGGGGCGCCTGCGGCGGCATGCGGAAGGTCAGGTCCTGCTGCTCGATGTACTGGGTCGAGGTCACGTCCTGCGGATGGTGCATGGGGATCACGTGCGCATGGGTGTGCGCCACGTGGATGCCGGTGAAGGCGAAGCCGACGCGGTCCACGCCGTAAAGCCGCTTCATGTGGCGCCCCAGCTTCTGCCCCAGGTTGACGATGTGGCCGGCCAGGTCGGCGGGCATGTCCTCGTAGTAGGGATAGTGCTGCTTGGGGATGATCAGCGTGTGCCCGGGGCGCACCGGCTGGATGTCCAGGAAGGCCATCAGGCGGTCGTCTTCGTGGATGATGTGGGCCGGGATCTCGTGGCGGGCGATGCGGCAGAACAGGCAGTTGTCGGACATGCTTGTCTCGGTGGGATGGGGTGCGCGATGGCCACGGGTCTGATTGTCGGCGGACGCGGGCGGCGATACCGATAAAATACCCCGAGTTACATCCCACACGGGTATTCCCAGGAGGCTCCATGTTGCGCGATGACGACGTCGTGCTGGTCATCAGCAATGCGCCGGACCTGTTGCTGGCCAAGCGCATCGCCCACGTGCTGGTCGAGGATGGCCTGGCCGCCTGCGTGAACCTTGGCGCGCCGGGCCTGTCCATCTACCAGTGGCAAGGCGAGGTGGAAGGGGCCGAGGAAATCCCCATCCACATCAAGACCACCTACGCGCGCCACCAGGCCGTGGTCCAGGCCCTGGCGCAGATGCATCCCTACGACGTGCCCGAAATCATCGTGCTGCCGGTCATCGGCGGCGCTGCGCCCTATCTCGACTGGGTGCGCCAGCAAACGGCCGTCGTGCAGAACAAGAGAGACTGATGTTGCAACCCGCGGTCCGAACCGGCGCACCGATGCGTGCCTTTTTCCCCAAGCTGTTGGCGCTGCTGGCCGTGGCCATGCTGTGGCTGGCCTGGAACGCGCCGGCGCGCGCCGAGGCCGAGTTCCTCGAGCCTGAAAAGGCGTTTGTCTTCAGCGCGGCGATGGCCACGCCCGATACCGTCGAGCTGCGTTTCCGCGTGGCGCCGGGCTACTACATGTACCGCGAGCGCTTCGGCATCAGCATCAGCCCGCTGGGCGCGGCCACGCTGGGCGAGCCGGTCTATCCCAAGGGCGACGTCAAATACGACCCGACCTTCGAGAAGGACATGGAGGTCTATCACCAGGACGTGGTGATCCGCGTGCCGGTGACGCCTGGCGGCCAGCCGTTCACGCTGACGCTGACCGGCCAGGGCTGCGCCGATGCCGGCCTGTGCTATCCGCCGATGGACAGCAGCGTGAAGCTGACGCCGGTGGCGGGCGGCTACGCGCTGGCGGGCAGCGGCGGCGCCTCGGCCGCGCCGGCGGCTTCGGGCGGTGGCCTGAGCGCGCTGGTGAACGCGGGCGACACCGGCCTGGCCGATGCCCTGGGTGGGCTGGGCTGGATCAAGACGGCCGGCGTGTTCCTGGTGCTGGGCCTGCTGCTGGCGTTCACGCCCTGCGTGCTGCCCATGATTCCCATCCTGTCCTCGATCGTGCTGGGCGGCGCCAGCCAGGAACGTCCGACGCGCGGCCGCGGCCTGGCGCTGGCGGCGACCTACGTGCTGGGCATGTCGGTGGTCTACACCGCGCTGGGCGTGGCCGCCGGCCTGAGCGGCGCGGGCCTGGCCGCGTGGCTGCAGACGCCGTGGATCCTGACGTTGTTCGCGATCCTGCTGGCGGTGCTGGCGCTGGCGATGTTCGATGCCTTCACCTTCCAGATGCCGTCCGGCATCCAGGCGCGGCTGGCCGAGCGCTCGTCGCGCATTCCCGGCGGCCGCTATACCGGCGCCTTGCTGATGGGCGCGCTGTCGGCGCTGATCGTCGGGCCGTGCGTGGCCGCGCCGCTGGCGGGCGCGCTGCTGTATATCTCGCAGACCGGCGACGTAGTGCTGGGCGGCTCGGCCCTGTTCGCGATGGCGTGGGGCATGGGCGTGCCGCTGCTGATCGTCGGCGCCTCGTCGGGCGCGCTGCTGCCCAAGGCGGGGCCGTGGATGGATGGCGTCAAGCGGCTGTTCGGCATGCTGCTGCTGGCGACCGCCTGGTGGATGCTGATTCCGGTGGTGCCGACCTGGGTGCAGATGACCGGCTGGGCCTTCCTGGCGATCGTCGGCGCGGTGATGCTGCGCGCGTTCGACGCGCTGCCGGCCGGCGCCGGCTCGGCGCGCATGTTCGGCAAGGGCATCGGCCTGTTGCTGGCCCTGGCCGCCGCCGCGTGGCTGATCGGCGCGGCCAGCGGCGGCCGCGACGTGCTGCAGCCGCTGTCGCACTTCGCTTCCGGCGGCCCGGCCGCGGCCGGCGCCGCGGCGCATGCCGGCGAAGTGCAGTTCAAGCGGGTGCGCAACAACGCCGAACTGGATGCGCTGCTGGCGCAGAGCCAGCAGCCGGTGATGCTGGACTTCTACGCCGACTGGTGCGTGTCGTGCCGCGAGATGGAGCGTTTCACCTTCACCGATCCGGGCGTGGCGCAACGCATGGCCGGCATGCTGCTGGTGCAGGCCGACGTGACCGCCAACAATGCCGACGATCGCGCGCTGCTCAAGCGCTTCCGCCTGTTCGGCCCGCCGGGGATCATGTTCTTCGAACCCGGTGGCAAGGAACTGCCGGAGGCCCGCGTGGTGGGCTTCCAGGACGCCAAGCGTTTCACCGAGTCGCTGGACCGCGTGCTATTGCGCTGAGCGGCGGCCGGCCGCTACCATGAGGGCTCGCGCCGCGTGGGCGGCGCCTCCACTCCCTCAGGCCGGCGCCCGTGACGTCTCCGACAGTCGATGCAAGCCAGGACCGCACCGGTCTGATCTATCTGCAACTGATGTTCGTCATGGCCACCTGGGGCCTGAACATCGTCTCCATCAAGTACCTGACGCAGCACATGGATATCCGCGCCCTGGCGGCCTTGCGGATCGCCGTGGCGTTCGTCGCCGTCACGCTCATCGTCAAGGCCCGGCGCGGCCGCATTCCGAAGCTGGGGCGCGTGGAACTGGCCTGGGTGGCGCTGGCCGGCTTCCTGGTGGTGTACGCGCACCAGACCGCGCTGGTGTACGGGTTGCAGTTCTCGTCGGCCGCCAATGGCACGCTGCTGATGGCCACCAGTCCCTTGCTGTCGGCGCTGCTGGCGGCGCTGTTCTATCGCGAGCGGCTGACGTGGCTGCGGATCGCCGGCGCCTTGCTGGGCCTGGCCGGCGTGGCGATGGTGGTGGTGGGCAGCGGCGCGCAGCTGGGGCTGACTGGCTGGGGCGATGCCATCGTGTTCCTGGCGGTGGCGGTGTTCGTGTTCGGCGGGCTGGTGATCCAGCGCATCTCGCGCACGCTCGATCCGCTGGCGATGCTCTGGTACATGTACCTGGCCGGCGGCCTGATGTTGATGGTGCACGCGGCGATGACGCCATCGTCGTATGACGCGGACAACTGGAGCATGACCTGGTGGCCGTGGCTGGTGCTGCTGTTCTCGGCGGTGATCGCCTCGGGCGTCAGCAACATCCTGTGGAACGCCGGCATCGCCAGGCTGGGCATCAGTCGCGCGGCGCTGTTCGTGAACTGGCTGCCGATCTTCGGTCTGCTGTTCGCCGCGCTGTTCCTGGACGAGCACGTGACGCTGGTGCACGTGGCGGGGCTGGCCTGCATTCTCAGCGGCACGTGGCTCGGCCTGCGCCGTGGCGCGCCGGCATCGCGCTGAAAACGCGGCGGGCCGCAAGGGCCCGCCGTTGGCACGCGCGCATCATGTCGATGCGCGCGGATGACAAGCGGGGCAGGGCCGTGGCGGCCTCGCCCTCCAGGATCAGCGCTGCTGCTTGAGCAGCCGCGCCGCTTCGATCGCGAAGTACGTCAGGATGCCGTCGGCGCCGGCGCGCTTGAACGCCAGCAGGGCTTCCATCATGACCTTGTCGTGGTCCAGCCAGCCATTGGCCGAAGCCGCCTTGATCATCGCGTATTCACCGCTCACCTGGTAGGCGAAGGTCGGCACGCGGAAGGTGTCCTTGACGCGGCGCAGCACGTCCAGGTACGGCATGCCGGGCTTGACCATGACCATGTCGGCGCCTTCCTGCAGGTCGGCGGCGACTTCACGCAGCGCTTCGTCCAGGTTGCCCGGGTCCATCTGGTAGGCCATCTTGTTGGACTTGCCCAGGTTGGTGGCCGAGCCCACGGCGTCGCGGAACGGGCCGTAGAAGGCGCTGGCGTACTTGGCCGAGTAGGCCATGATCTGCGTGTGGATGTAGCCGTTGGCTTCGAGCGCGCGGCGCACGGCGCCGATGCGGCCGTCCATCATGTCGCTGGGGGCGACCATGTCGACGCCGGCGGCGGCCTGCGTCAGCGCCTGCTTGACGAGGATCTCGACGGTCGGCTCGTTGATGACGTAGCCGTTTTCATCGATGACGCCGTCCTGGCCATGGCTGGTGTACGGGTCCAGCGCCACGTCGCACAGCACGCCCAGGTCCGGGAATTGCTTCTTCAGCTCGCGCACCACGCGCGGGATCAGGCCGTCGGGATTGGTGGCCTCGATGCCGTCGGGCGTCTTGAGCGCCGGGTCGATGGCGGGAAACAGCGACAGCACCGGGATGCCCAGCGCCACGCATTCCTCGGCCACCGGCAGCAACGTGTCCAGCGAATAGCGCACCACGCCCGGCAGCGACGGCACGGCCTGCTTCAGGCCATTGCCCTCGGCCACGAAGACCGGATAGATCAGGTCGTTGACGGTGAGGGCGTTCTCGCGCACCAGGCGGCGGGTGTAGTCGTCGCGGCGCAGGCGGCGGGGGCGGGAAACCGGGAAGTCGGGGGTGATGATCTGCGGGTTCATGGTACGACCTTGGGAGAAATCCAGTTTTCTATGTGCGCGCCAGCTTCTTCCAGGCCGATGCGCTCCGGCGCCGAGAAGGGGATGGTGTGCAGGGCGCCGATGTCCGCCAGGTCCTTGCGTACCGAGAACACGGTGCGCACGCGCTGGCCGTAAGGCAGCTTGTCGGCTTTGGTGAGCAGCGCCAGCACCGGGCGGCCGGTGGGGGCGATGAAGTTGGCCAGGCGGCGGTCCAGTTCGGTGACGCCGCGGCGGATGTCGATGAGCAGCACGATGCCGGCCAGCGATTCGCGGTCGCGCAGGTAGCCGCCCAGGATGTCGGCCCACTTTTCCTTTTCATCGCGGGCCACGGACGCATAGCCGTAGCCGGGCAGGTCGACGAGATAGCCGATGTGGCCTTCCGGGTTCAACGGGTCGGGCAGGCCGAACATGTTGATCAGGCGCGTGCGGCCCGGCGTCTTGCTCGAGAAGGCGAGACGGCGTTGGTTGCACAGCACGTTGATGGCCGTGGACTTGCCGGCGTTGGAGCGGCCGACGAAGCAAACCTCGGGCGCATCAGGGGGCGGCAACTGGTCGAGGCGAGCGGCTGACGTGAGGAAAGAGGCGCGATGTAGGAGGGACACGGATGGCTTTGGCTACAGTTGGTTTCGAGCCCTATTGTATAATCCGGCGTTTGCAACAGTGGTCCCCGTGCGCGGAGCCGTCTCTTTTGCTTACTGTTGAGGGCATTTCGTACCAGCCGGCCAGCCGGTTTCCCAGGTACCCCGGCCTTTGACGAGCAGGCAAACGGGCAAATCAGGTTCGATACGGTTTTCCAGATGTGCGGGCAGGCGTGGGCGCCTTTTTGCGCCTTGATCGATGTGATCGTCGAGGTCTTCATGAAGCGTGTGCTGTCCCGGATGTTGGTTGCGAGCGGGCTGTTGCTCGGCGCCTCCGCCTTATCTACTACGAGTTTCGCCGCCGATGGCGCCGCGGGCCCGGCCAAGCCAGATGCCGCCAAGGGCGGGCAGCTGTTTGACCAGGGCGATGCCTCGCGCGGCATCATCGCCTGTGCGTCCTGTCATGGCGCGGCGGGTAACAGCACCATCCCGGTGAATCCCAACCTGGCTGCGCAACCCCACGAATATCTGGTCAAGCAATTGACCGACTTCCAGGTCAAGCAGGGCGCCAAGCTGCCGGTGCGCAACGGCCCGGGCGGCAATCCCACCCCCATGACCGCCATGGCGCAGAACCTGACGCCGGCCGACATGCAGAACATCGCGCTGTACCTGGCGCAGCAACCGCTGAAAGAGCCGGCCACCGCCGGTTATGAGAAGTTGGTTGATCTGGGTCAAAAGATCTGGCGCGGTGGATTGCCCGAGCGCAATGTTCCCGCCTGTGCGGCATGCCATTCTGCCAACGGCGCGGGCATTCCGGGCCAGTATCCCCGCCTGTCGGGCCAGTTCCCCTTGTATATCGAAGAGCAGCTCAAGCTGTTCCGCAGCGGCGATCGCGCCAACGACGTGATGCACGCCGTGGCCGACCGGATGTCGGATGCCGACATCAAGGCCGTGGCGGACTACGCGGCCGGCCTGCGGTAAGCACCCGCCGGCAACGCGCGCGGCTGGTCCGCGTTCACGCAACCTGGGCATGACGGAACCTGTTTCCGTCCTGCGCTGTCTACGAGGGGGGTAGCCGATCGTGCGGCCCCCCTTTTTTCATGAATTCGACTCAGACACACTCCCGTCCCTCCCTGCGCAGCCTGCCCCGCGATCTGTTTGAATTGCTGGGCTCGATGCGCTTCGCCGTCAGCCTGCTGATGTTCATCTGCGTGGCGAGCCTGGTGGGAACGGTGCTGCAGCAGAACCGGTCGTCCAACAACTACATCGACCAGTTCGGCCCGTTCTGGTTCGAGGTGTTCGACAAGTTCTCGATCTGGCACGTCTACAACAGCTGGTGGTTCCTGCTGATCATGGCGTTCCTGGTCATCTCGACCACGGTCTGTCTGATCCGCAATGCGCCCAAGATGCTGCGCGACGCGCGCTCGTTCCGCGAGCACGTGCGCGGCGGCAGCCTGCGGGCCTTTCCGCATCGCGTCGAGACCGAGGCGCCGACCGACGTGCCGCAGACCGCGGCGGGCCTGACCGCGCTGCTCAAGCGCATGGGCTACGCGGTGCGCGAGCGCCAGGACAGCACCGGCGTGCTGCTGGCGGCCAAGAAGGGCAGCGCCAACCGGCTGGGCTACGTGTTCGCCCACGCCGCCATGGTCATCATCTGTATCGGCGGGCTGCTCGACAGCGAGCTGCCGGTGCGCCTGCAGGTGATGTTCGGCGGCAAGAAGCCGATCGTCGAGAACATGCTGATTTCCGAGGTGCCGGAGAGCGGCCGCCTGTCGGTCAACAACCCGAGCTTCCGCGCCAGCGTGCTGGTGCCGGAAAATGGCCAGGCCAGCACCGCGGTGGTGATGGTGGGCGACGGCGCGCTGGTGCAGCCGATGCCGTTCACCCTGAAGCTCAAGAAATTCGTCGTCGATTACTACTCGACCGGCATGCCCAGCCGCTTCGCCAGCGAAGTCGAAGTGACCGATCCGGATACCGGCAAGAGTTTCGATTCGACCATCGAGGTCAACGAGCCGCTGCGGTTCAAGGGCATGACGGTCTACCAGTCCAGCTTCGACGACGGCGGCAGCACGGTGGTGCTCAAGGGCTATCCGCTGGTGGGCGCCGACAGCGCCACGTTCAATGTTGACGGCACCGTGGGCAAGACCGCCGAAGTAAGCGCTAACACAGCGCGTGGCCCGCGCAGCATGGGCGTGGAGATCACGGCCCTGCGCCCGATCAACGTCGAGGACCTGACCCGCGGCGATCCCAAGGGCGGCAACCAGAGCTTCGCCGAGCACGTGGCCTCGGTGTCCGGCAGCGCCGCCGGCAAGAAGAACGAGAACCTGCGCAACGTGGGCCCCAGCGTCGAATACAAGTTGATCGACGACGCCGGCCAGGCGCACGAATTCCAGAATTACATGCTGCCGGTGCAGCTGGACGGCGCCAGCGTGTTCCTGGCCGGCATACGCAACAATGCCTCCGAGCCGTTCCGCTATCTGCGCATCCCGGCCGACGACGACAGCTCCGTGGCCGAGTTCATGCGGCTGCGCGCGACGCTGGCCGATCCCGCCGCGCGCCAGGAGGCGGCCCGCCGCTTCGCCGAGCGCAACAGCCCCAGCGGCGCCGACCACCAGCCGCTGCAGACGGCCGCCGAGCGCGCCCTGGAAACCTATGCTTCCGGCGGCCTGCAGGCCGTGGCCGCGTTCCTGCAGGCCAACACGCCGGCCGCCGACCTGGAGCGCGCCGCGGACGTGGTGATCCGCCTGATCGGCGCCAGCATGAACGAACTGCGGGCGGTCGAGCGCGAACGCGCCGGGTTGCCGCCGGTCCCGACCGAAGGCCCCGAGGCCGAGCGCGCCGCGCTGTGGTCGCGCCTGGCGGTGGCGGCGTTGTCGGACCTGACGGTCTATCCGGCGCCGGTCTTCTTCTCGCTGGCCGATTTCAACCACGTGCAGGCCAGCGTGTTCCAGGTCAGCCGCACGCCGGGCAAGAATACGGTCTACCTCGGCAGCCTGCTGCTGGTGCTGGGGGTGTTCTCGATGTTCTATATTCGGGATCGTCGCGTCTGGATCTGGATCAAGCCGCAGCAAGGCGGCAGCGGCATCCTGGCGGCGATGACGTCGCAGAAGCGTACACTCGACTTCAACCAGGAATTCGATCGCTTCAAGCAGGCGCTGCTGCGCCAGAAAGGGTCTTAAGGTTTCCTATGTCCACGACGACCACCACGCATTCCCCCACGCCCGACAACCTCTGGCAGGACAGCCTGTCCGAGACCGGTGACAGCCGCGCGCAGCGCGGCCGGCCGGACTGGACGGACATCGTGTTCTTCCTGCTGCTGGCGGCGGGCGCCGGTTTCGCGCTGACGCGTTTCAGCGGCGCCATGGACTACTACGAGAAGATCATCCTGTGCGGCACCGTGCCGGTGCTGGCCTGGATGGGCTGGCTGTGGCGGCCCCTGCGCCGCCTGATGGTGGCCTGTGCGATCGCGGCCGGCCTGGCGCTGATGCTCTACGGCAATGACCTGGCGCGGGCCGAGCAGGTGTTCTTCCTGAAATACCTGTTCTCGTCGCAGTCGGCCATCCTGTGGATGAGCGCGCTGTTCGCGCTGGCCATGGTCTGCTACTGGATCGGCTTCTTCAGCCCGACCGCGGCCTGGCTGGGTACGGCGCTGACCTGGGGCGCGGTGTTCGCGGGCGTCACCGGCCTGCTGGTGCGCTGGCGCGAAGGCCACCTGATGGGCCCGGACCTGGGCCACATCCCGGTCAGCAACCTGTACGAAGTGTTCGTGCTGTTCGCGCTGATCACGGCGCTGTTCTACCTGTACTACGAACGCAAGTACGCCACGCGCGCGCTGGGCGGCTTCGTGCTGCTGGTGGTGACCTCGGCGGTGGTGTTCCTGCTGTGGTATTCGTTCACGCGCGACGCCGGGCAGATCCAGCCGCTGGTGCCGGCGCTCAAGAGCTGGTGGATGAAGCTGCACGTGCCGGCCAATTTCATCGGCTATGGCACCTTCTCGCTGGCGGCGATGGTCGGCTTTGCCTACCTGGTCAAGCAGCACGGCCAGACCTCGTCGTGGCTCAAGCTGGCGCCGCTGTTCGTGCTGGGCGTGCTGCTGTGCGCCGAGCCCATGGTGTTCCGCACCGATGGCCTGTCGGCCACCTGGATGCTGTACTTCGGCATCGGCGCCGTGATCGTCGGCGCCATCCTGCTGGGCCGGCGCCGCATCGCGGCCGCGCTGCCGCCGCTGGAGGTGCTGGACGACATCATGTACCGCGCCATCGCCATCGGCTTCGCCTTCTTCACCGTGGCGACCATCCTGGGCGCGCTGTGGGCCGCGGACGCCTGGGGCGCCTACTGGCAGTGGGACCCCAAGGAAACCTGGGCGCTGATCGTCTGGCTGAACTACGCGGCCTGGCTGCACATGCGCCTGATCAAGGGCCTGCGCGGCACCATGGCGGCCTATTGGGCGCTGACGGGCCTGCTGATCACCGGCTTCGCCTTCCTCGGCGTGAACATGTTCCTGTCGGGCCTGCATTCCTACGGCCAGCTCTGAGCCAGACGCGCACGGCAAAAGGCCCCGTTTCGACGGGGCCTTTTTCGTGGGGCGGCGGGGCGTTCAGGGCAGCGTCGATTCGCCGCGCAGCAGGTCGTCCAGCGTTTCGCGCTGGCGCACCACGTGATAGCGGTCGCCGTCGACCATGACCTCGGCCGCGCGCGGGCGGGTGTTGTAGTTGCCGGCCATGGTCATGCCGTAGGCGCCGGCCGATTCCAGCGCCAGCACGTCGCCCTGTTCCAGCGCCAGCGCGCGCTGCCGCGCCAGCCAGTCGGCGCTTTCGCAGACCGGGCCGACGACGTCGTATTCGAGCGTGTCGCCGGCGCGCGGCCGCAGCGGCCGCAGGCCGTGCCAGGCGTCGTACAGCGCCGGCCGCAGCAGGTCGTTCATGGCGGCATCGACGATGGCGAAATTGCGCGCCTCGCCGTGCTTCAGGTACTGGACGGTGGTCAGCAGCACGCCGGCGTTGCCGACCAGCGACCGGCCGGGTTCGAGCACCAGCTGCAAATGGCCCTGGCCGCGCGCCTGCAGGCGCTGGAACACGTGATCCAGCAGCGCCTTGGGCGAGGGCGGCACTTCGTCACGGTAGCGGATGCCCAGGCCGCCGCCCAGGTCCAGGTGCGACAGGCGGATGCCGATGCCGTCCAGGTCGGCGACCAGGTCGAGCAGTTTTTCCAGCGCGTCGAAATAGGGACTGATGTCGGTCAGCTGCGAGCCGATGTGGCAGTCCAGGCCGGTGATCTCCAGGCCGGGCAGCAGGCGGGCGCTGCGGTAGGCGTCCAGCGCCGCCCCGATGGGGATGCCGAACTTGTTTTCCTTGAGGCCGGTGGAAATATAGGGATGGGTCTGCGCGTCCACATCCGGGTTGACGCGCAGCGATACCCTGGCGCGCAAGCCCATGTCCTGGGCCACGTCGGACAGCCGCTGCAGTTCGGCCTCGGATTCGACGTTGAAGCCCATGACGCCGGCGGCCAGCGCCGCGCGCATCTCCCAGGCCTGCTTGCCGACGCCGGAGAAGACGATGCGGGCGGGATCGGCGCCGACGGCCAGGGCGCGTTTCAATTCACCGCCGGAGACGATGTCGAACCCCGCGCCCAGGCGGGCGAATTCCTTGAGGACGGCCAGGTTGGAATTGGCCTTCATGCCGTAGCAGACCTGCACGGGGCGTTGCCCGATGGCGCTACGGTAAGTCTCCCAGGCGGCCTTGAGCGCCGCGCGGGAGTAGACGTAGAGCGGCGTTCCCAGTTTTTCGGCCAGATGGTCCAGCGGCACGTCTTCGGCGTACAGCACGTTGTTGCGGTACTGGAAGAAGGGGTGCCCGGCCAGTTCGGGCGGAACTGGGAACGCGGCGGTCATGGCAGGGAGAGGGGCGTCGGGATTTGTGGCGTCGTGGGCGGTCGCTGGTGGGTTGATGGCGGTTTCCCATCAGGCGTCGGGGTATACAACGGACCCTTGTAGCCGCAGGCCGCAACCATGCCGGTCGCCAAGAGCGTGGCTACAATGCGAAGAGACATGCGGCTGAATGCCAATTGGAACACTGGGAACTCCGTAATTCTTGCAGGCTCGATTATGACCGAATCCGAATTTCTTGCGTTGATCGACCAGGTGCTGAACAGCATCGAAAGCCAGGCCGATGACTGGGCGGCTTCGCTCGACGTCGACGTCGAAACCAGCCGCAGCGGCAATGTGCTGACGATGGTCTTCGAAGACAATACCCACGTGGTGGTGAACAGCCAGGCCGCCATGCAGGAACTGTGGGTGGCCGCGCGCAGCGGCGGCTTCCACTACCGTTACGACGGCCAGAACTGGAACGATACCCGAGGCGGCCCGAAATTGCCGGACGCCCTGTCCCAGATCTGTTCGGCGGCGGCCGGCGTGCCCGTCACGATCCGCCTGTAACGCCCAAGAAAAAGGCCGGCTGACGCCGGCCTTTTTTTCATTCCGTTCAGAACGGGATCTTCTGCGACCAGGGTTGGGCGTTCTGCGAGCCCACGCCCGGTCCGACCTTGATGCGGTTGTCTTCGCCGCTGTCGTTGTTCAGGCCGTTCAGGAACTCGCCCAGCGTATCGGCCTGCGGCAGGCCCAGGCGCGCCACCGCCTGTCCGGGCGGGAATTCCGAGAAGTAGTACTCGCCGTTCTCGACGATGATGCCGTCGGGACGGGGGCGCGGCTTTTCTTCCGGCACGCCCTTGAGCACGTCCTGCATGTAATCGACCCAGATCGGCATGGCCACGCCGCCGCCGGTTTCACGCGAACCCAGCGACTTGGGCTGATCGAAGCCGAGCCAGGCGGTGGCCACCAGCGAGGGCGTATAGCCCGAGAACCAGGCGTCCACCGATTCGTTGGTGGTGCCAGTCTTGCCGGCGATGTCGTTGCGCTTGAGCAGCACGCGGGCGCGGGCGGCGGTGCCGTAGGTGGCCACGCCGCGCAGCACGTCGTCCATGATCCAGGCGGTGCGCGGGTCGATGGCGCGGGCGGCGGCGTCGCCGGCCACGGTCGGCTTGGCCTGCATCACGATCTTGCCGTTGCTGTCGGTGACGCGATCGATCAGGTAGGGCGTGACGCGGTAGCCGCCGTTGGCGAACACCGAGAACGCGCCGGCCAGCTGCAGCGGGGTCACCGAGCCGGCGCCCAGCGCCAGCGGCAGCACCGCGGGCTGGCGCGCCTTGTCGAAGCCGAAGCGGGTCAGGTAGTCCTGGGCGTACTGCGGACCGATGGCCTGCAGGATGCGGATCGAGACCATGTTCTTGGACTTGTACAGGCCCTGGCGCAGCGTCAGCATGGGCTCGTACTGGTTGCCGTAGTTCTTCGGGTTCCAGGCCTTGGAGCCGGTCTGCGCCGCGGTCAGCTCGAACGGCTGGTCGGAGATCTGCGTGGCCGGCGTCAGGCCGCGCTCGAGCGAGGCGGCGTAGATGAACGGCTTGATGTTCGAGCCGGGCTGGCGCCAGGCCTGCGTCACGCGATTGAAGTTGCCGCGGTAGAAATCGAAACCGCCGACCATGGCGCGGATCGCGCCGTCCTGCGGCGACAGCGCCACGAACGCGGCCTGCACCGACGGCAGGTTGATGATTTCCCAGTTGTCGCCCAGCTTGCGGATGTAGACCACCGAACCGCGCTTGATGCGCTGCTCGGGCTTGGCCTTGTCGTTGAGCGCGCGCGCCACCACGCCCAGCACCTTCTTGTCGGTGACAGTGATGATCTCGCGCGAACTGCGCGCCAGCTTCACTTCGGTGGGGCTGGCCGACAGCACCAGCGCGGTCAGCAGGTCGCCGCTGTCGCCGAACTTGTCGAACACGCCGTCCAGGAATTCATCCAGGGCTTGCGGGTTGTTCTCGGTGCCCGGGGGCAGGTCGAGCTGTTCCTCGGGGCCGGGGTAGGGCGCGCGGCGGGTGTATTCCAGCACGCCTTCGCGCACGGCGCGGTAGGCCGCTTCCTGGTCCTTGGACTGGACCGTGGTGTAGATGTTGATGCCGCGCGAGTAGACGTTGTCCTGGTACACATTGAACAGCAGCTGGCGCGCCAGTTCGGCCACGTATTCGCCATGGATGCTGTAGCCGCCGGCCGGCGTGCCTTCCGCCGACTTCATGACGATCTGCTGCGCCATCGCCTGTTTGTACTCAGGCTCGGTCAGGTAGCCCAGCGACTGCATGCGGCCCAGCACGTAGCGCTGGCGCAGTTCGGCGCGGGGGCGGTTGGAGATCGGGTTGAAGCGCGACGGGGCCTTGGGAATGCCGGCCAGCATCGCGGCCTCGGCCGGCGTCACTTCGGACAGCGGCTTGCCGAAATAGGTGCGCGAGGCGGCGGCGAAGCCGTAGGCGCGGTGACCCAGGTAGATCTGGTTCATGTAGAGCTCGAGGATCTGGTCCTTGGTGAGCTCGGATTCGATCTTGAACGTCAGCAGCAGTTCGTAGAACTTGCGCGAGTAGGTCTTTTCCGACGACAGGTAGAAGTTGCGCGCCACCTGCATGGTGATCGTGCTGGCGCCCTGCGTCTTGGACATGTTGATCAGGTTGGTCAGGCCGGCGCGCACCACGCCGGTCCAGTCGATCCCGCCGTGCTGGTAGAAGCGGTCGTCCTCGGCCGCCAGCACCGCGGACTTCATCACGTCCGGGATTTCATTGAAGCGCAGCACGTTGCGGCGCTCTTCGCCGAACTCGCCGATCAGCACCTTGTCCGCCGTGTAGACGCGCAGCGGCACCCGCGGGCGGTAGTCCGTCATGGCGTTCAGGTCCGGCAGGTTGGGCCAGGCCAGCGCCAGCGCCATGCCCGCCAGCAGCACGCCGCACAGGAACAGGCCGGCAAAGAAAATGCCGGTCTTGACGAAAAAACGCAATATCGGGGAACCGTTATTGGCGGGCTTGTCTTTTTTGGAGGAATTCTGCGGCTTGCTCATCGCGGCGATTTTACGGGTATCTCCGGTCCCGCCTCAGTGTGGCGGATCGGTTTCTGTAACAAGATAGTTCAGTGTGGTGCGCGGGCAACTTGGCGGCAGATGTGATAATGCCGTCATGAACTTTTCCGCTCACTCATGTCCGGAGGCTGACCCGGACCTGGCGCCCTCCGGCGAGGCGCCCGAAAACCCGCCTTGCGCCTCGGAGTGCCTGGGCAAGACCGTGTCGTTGCCGCACGACCTGCCCATCTTCCTGGTGGGGATGATGGGGGCGGGCAAGACGACCATCGGCCGTGGCCTGGCGCGAGCCCTGGGGCGCGATTTTATCGATCTGGACCATGAGCTCGAGGCGCGTTGCGGCGTGCGGGTGCCGGTAATCTTCGAAATCGAGGGTGAGGCCGGTTTCCGTCGCCGGGAATCCGCCGCCCTGGAAGAGTGTACCCAACGCCGCAACATAATTCTCGCCACCGGCGGCGGCGCCATCCTGGCCGCCGAAAACCGGTTGCGCCTGCGCGAGCGGGGCATCGTGGTCTATTTGAGGGCCAGTGTGGACGAATTGTTCCGCCGCACCTGCCGCGATCGCAACCGGCCCCTGCTGGCCACCGCCGATCCGCGCGGCACGCTGCGCGACCTGATGACCCTGCGCGAACCCCTCTACAAGGAAGTCGCCGACCTGGTGGTGGAAACCGGCTCCATGCCCATCCACACCCTGGTCAAGGCGCTCCTGCCGCAATTACAAGCCTTCGAGAAGCAGATATGAACGTTGTTGAGGTCGACACCCCGGGCGGACAGTACCCGATCCGCATCGCGCCGGGGCGCCTGGATGCCCTGCACGAGAGCATCCCCGCCGACGCCACCGCCAT
Source organism: Achromobacter sp. 2789STDY5608621 (assembly GCF_001299375.1). NCBI lineage: Bacteria > Pseudomonadati > Pseudomonadota > Betaproteobacteria > Burkholderiales > Alcaligenaceae > Achromobacter > Achromobacter sp. 2789STDY5608621. Next base: position 82,931 of record NZ_CYTU01000011.1, read on the forward strand.
CGCGGTGGTGACCAACCCGACCGTGGCCGCCTTGTACGGCGAACGCGCCGAAGCCGCGCTGGCGCGCACCGGCAAGCGGGTGCTGCGCATCGAGCTGCCCGACGGCGAGTCGTACAAAGACTGGCAGTCCCTGAACCTGATCTTCGACGCGTTCTTGACCCATCGCCTGGACCGCCGCTGCGTGCTGGTGGCGCTGGGCGGCGGCGTGATCGGCGACATGACCGGCTTCGCCGCCGCGGTCTACATGCGCGGCGTGCGTTTCGTGCAGGTGCCCACGACCCTGCTGGCCCAGGTCGATTCGTCGGTCGGCGGCAAGACGGCCGTGAACCATCCGCTCGGCAAGAACATGATCGGCGCGTTCTACCAGCCGCTGGCGGTCGAGATCGACACCGCCGTGCTGGCCACGCTGCCGGCGCGCGAAGTGTCGGCCGGCCTGGCCGAAGTCATCAAGTACGGCCTGATCCTGGATCCGGAATTCTGGACCTGGTGCGAACAGAATGCGCAGAAATTGCGCAGCCTGGACCCGCAGGCCATCGCCTATGCCATCCGCCGTTCGTGCGAGCTGAAGGCGCAGGTGGTGGGCAAGGACGAACGCGAATCCGGCCTGCGCGCCATCCTGAACCTGGGCCATACCTTCGGCCACGCCATCGAGGCGGGCCTGGGCTACGGCGCCTGGCTGCACGGCGAGGCGGTCGGCTGCGGCATGGTGCAGGCGGCGGAACTGTCGGCCGACGTGGCCGGCTTCCCGCGCGCCGACGTGGCCCGCGTGCACGCCCTGGTCGAGGCCATCGGCTGTCCCGTGGTCGCGCCCGACCTGGGGGCCGATCGCTGGCTCGACCTGATGCAGGTCGACAAGAAGACCGAGGGCGGCGAGATCCGCTACGTGCTCATGACCCGCATCGGCGCAGCGATGATGCGGGCGGCGCCGGCCGATGCCGTGCGCGCCGTACTGGCCCGAACCACTCAGTAAAGACCGCTGGAGAGACGGTGTCGCAGATGAAAGAACTGGCTTCCTATGCATCCGACCCGTCCCGATCGCGCGGCCGGGCCTATGCCGAACCCGCGCCGGAAAACCGCACGGAATTCCAGCGCGACCGCGATCGCATCATCCATTCCAGCGCGTTCCGGCGGCTGGAATACAAGACCCAGGTGTTCGTGAACCACGAAGGCGACCTGTTCCGCACCCGGCTGACACACAGCCTGGAAGTGGCGCAGATCGCGCGCACCCTGGCGCGCAGCCTGGGGCTGTCGGAAGACCTGACCGAAGCCATTTCGCTGGCGCACGACCTGGGCCACACGCCGTTCGGCCATGCCGGCCAGGACGAGCTCAACGCCTGCATGCGCGAACTGGCGCCCGAGGCCGGCGGCTTCGAGCACAACCTGCAGAGCCTGCGGGTGGTCGATGAGCTTGAAGAGCGCTATGCCGATTTCAACGGATTGAACCTGTGCTTCGAGACCCGCGAAGGCATCTTGAAGCATTGCTCGGCGGCCCATGCGCGGCAGCTGGGCGCGGTGGGCGAGCGCTTCCTGGCGCGCACCCAGCCGTCGCTGGAGGCGCAGATCGCCAACCTGGCCGATGAAGTGGCCTACAACAACCACGACATCGACGACGGCCTGCGTTCCGGCCTCATCACGCTGGAGCAGCTGCAGGGCGTGTCGATCTTCCAGCGCCATTACGCCGAGGTGCTGGCGCGCTATCCCGGCCTGGCGTCGCGCCGCGCGGTGGCCGAGACCATCCGGCGCATGATCAACACCCTGATCGGCGACCTGACGCAGACGTCGCTGGCGCGCATCCGCGACGCGGCGCCGGCCAGCGCCGACGACGTGCGCCGCGCGCCGCCGCTGGCGGGGTTCTCGGAAGGCATCCGGCGCGAGGCTGACGAACTGAAGAAGTTCCTGTTCGACAACCTGTATCGGCACTACCGCGTGCTGCGCATGACCACCAAGGCGCGCCGCATCGTGCGCGAGTTGTTCGCGGCGTTCCTGGACGATCCGCGCCTGTTGCCGCCGGACTATCGCCGCGCCGCCTTCAACGACCAGGCCCGCGCCATCGCCGACTACATTGCCGGCATGACCGACCGCTACGCCATCCGCGAGCACCGGCGCCTGTTCGACATGAGCTAGGGCCGGCGCCAGGCGGCGTTCTGGGCGGCATGCGCGCCGGGTTCAGGCGGCGAGACGCGGCCCGCCGGCATCAACGATGTTTGCGGTAGGGTTCGTCGGCCTCGACGAAAGTGGCTTCGGCGCGCGCGTCGCGCATCCATTCCTGCATCGCCGGCAGCGCCAGCACCGCGTCCATGTAGTCGCGCACCGGGCCGGCCGCGGCGATGCCGTAGGTGACGAAGCGCGACACGATCGGCGCGAAGAACGCATCGGCGATCGAGAAGGCGCCGAACAGGAACGGGCCGCCCTGGCCGAATTCCGCGCGCGTGTCCTGCCAGATGGCGTGCATGCGCGAAATCTCCTGGCGCGCGGCCTCGGGGATATCGATGCCGGGCAGGTGCGCCTCGATGTTCATCGGCAGCGCCTGGCGCAGCGCGCCGAAACCGCTGTGCATCTGCGCGGTCAGCGAACGGGCGCGGGCCCGGGCGCGCGCGTCCTGCGGCCACAGGCGGGCCTCGGGATGCTGTTCGGCCACGTATTCGCAGATCGCCAGCGAGTCCCAGACCGCCAGGTCGCCATCCAGCAGCACCGGCACCAGGCCGGCCGGCGTGAGCGTTTCCAGGCGGCGGGCGAACGCCTCGGTGAACAGGCCCAGCTTCTGTTCGGTGAAGGCGACGCCGGTGGCGCGCAGCGCGAGCCAGGGCCGCAGCGACCACGACGAGTAGTTCTTGTTGCCGATGATCAAGGTGTACATGCCGATTCCCCTTAGTAGGCCCTGATTGCGCCGCGCCGTTCAGCCGCCCGGCGTGCGGCGCAGCAGTTTGCCGAGATAGTGTCCGGTGTGGCTTTCCGGCGCGGCCGCCACGTCTTCCGGCGTGCCTTGCGCCACCACCCGGCCGCCGCCGTCGCCGCCTTCCGGGCCCATGTCGACGAGCCAGTCCGCGGTCTTGATGACGTCCAGGTTGTGCTCGATGATGAGCACGGTGTTGCCGCTGTCCACCAGCTGGTTGAGCACCTGCAGCAGCAGTTCGATGTCGCGGAAATGCAGGCCCGTGGTGGGTTCGTCCAGGATGTACAGGGTGCGCCCGGTGCTGCGGCGCGACAGTTCCTGCGACAGCTTCACGCGCTGCGCTTCGCCGCCCGAGAGCGTGGTGGCGCTCTGGCCCAGCCGGATGTACGACAGGCCGACGTCGATCAGCGTGTGCAGCTTGCGCGCGATCGCCGGCACCGATTCGAAATACTCCAGCGCCTGCTCGACCGTCAGGTCCAGCACCTCGCTGATGTTGCGGCCGCGGTAGCGGATCTCGAGCGTTTCGCGGTTGTAGCGCTTGCCGTGGCAGACGTCGCAGGGCACGTACATGTCCGGCAGGAAGTGCATCTCGACCTTGACCACGCCGTCGCCCTGGCAGGCCTCGCAGCGCCCGCCCTTGACGTTGAAGCTGAAGCGGCCGGGATCGTAGCCGCGGGTGCGGGCCTCGGGCACGCCAGCGAACAACTCGCGGATCGGGGTGAACAGGCCGGTGTAGGTGGCCGGGTTGCTGCGCGGGGTGCGGCCGATCGGGCTCTGGTCGACGCTGATGATCTTGTCGAAGTTCTCCAGGCCCTGCATCGCGGCGTAGGGGGCGGGTTCGCTCTGGGCGTGATGCAACTGGCGCGATACCGCCACCGCCAGCGTGTCGTTGACCAGGGTCGACTTGCCCGAACCGGACACGCCGGTGACGCAGATCAGGCGGCCGGCGGGCAGGCGCAGGTCGACATTCTTGAGGTTGTTGCCGGTGGCGCCCGTGAGCGTCAGCCAGGGCAGTTCGTCCGTGACCGGGCGGCGCTGCGGGATGGCGATGGCGCGCTGGCCGCTCAGGTACTGGCCGGTGAGCGAGTTCGGGTCGCGCTGCACGGTTTCGGGATCGCCCTGCGCCACCACCTCGCCGCCGTGCTCGCCCGCGCCCGGGCCCATGTCCACGACCCAGTCGGCCATGCGGATCATGTCTTCGTCGTGCTCGACCACGATGACGCTGTTGCCCAGGTCGCGCAGGTGCTGCAGCGTGCCGATGAGGCGGTCGTTGTCGCGCTGGTGCAGGCCGATGGAGGGCTCGTCCAGCACGTACATTACCCCGGTCAGGCCCGAGCCGATCTGGCTGGCCAGGCGGATGCGCTGGGCCTCGCCGCCGGAGATGGTGTCGGCGCTGCGGTCCAGCGACAGGTAGTTCAGGCCGACGTTGTTCAGGAAGCTCAGGCGCGCCTCGATCTCGCGCACGATGCGCTGCGCGATCTCCTGCTTGGCGCCGGTCAGCGCCAGGTCGCGGAACCACGCCAGGCAGGTCGACAGCGGCATCGCCTCGACTTCATAGATGGCCTGGCCGTGGCGTTCGTCGCCGCGCGGATCCTGGCCGATCAGCACGTGGCGCGCTTCCGGCCGCAGGCGCGAGCCGCCGCAGTCCGGGCAGGTCTTGATGTTGCGGTACTTGCCCAGCTCCTCGCGCACGGTGGCCGAATCGGTTTCGCGCCAGCGGCGCTCCAGGTTCGGGATCACGCCTTCGAAGGTGTGGCGCTTGACGGTGCTGCGGCCCTTTTCGTTCAGGTACAGGAACGAGATTTCCTCGTCGCCCGAGCCATACAGCACCTTGTCGCGCAGCGCCTCGGGCAGGTCCTCGAAGGGCGCCTCGATGTCGAATTCGTAGTGCGCCGCCAGGCTGGTCAGCAGCGAATGGGTGAACGCGTTGCGGCGGTCCCAGCCGCGGATGGCGCCGGCGGCCAGGCTCAGTTCGGGGAAGGCGACCACGCGCTTGGGATCGAAAAAGCCCACCTGGCCGATGCCGTCGCAGCTGGGGCAGGCGCCCATCGGGTTGTTGAAGCTGAACAGGCGCGGTTCCAGTTCCGGCAGGCTGTGGCTGCACACCGGGCAGGCGTAGCGGCTGGAGAACACCTGCTCGCGGCTGCCGTCCATGTCCAGCGCCAGCGCGCGGCCGTCGGCCAGCTGCAGCGCGGTCTCGAAGCTCTCGGCCAGGCGCTGCTTGCTCTCGGGCTTGATGCGCAGGCGGTCGATGACCACGTCGATGTCGTGCTTCTCGGTTTTCTTCAGCGGCGCCATGCCGTCGATTTCCACCATCTGGCCGTCCACGCGCAGGCGCACGTAGCCCTGCGCCTGCAGGCTGGCGCATTCGTCCTCGAAGCTGCCTTTCTTGCCGCGCGCAATCGGGGCCAGCACCGCCAACCGGGTGTCGGCCGGCCAGGACAGCACCGCGTCCACCATCTGGCTGACGCTCTGCGCCTGCAAGGGCAGGCCGTGGTCCGGGCAATAGGGCGTGCCGACCCGCGCGTACAGCAGGCGCAGGTAGTCGTGGATCTCGGTGATGGTGCCGACGGTGGAGCGCGGGTTGTGGCCCGCCGCCTTCTGCTCGATCGAGATGGCCGGCGACAGGCCCTCGATCAGGTCGACATCGGGCTTGTCCATCAGCTGCAGGAACTGGCGGGCGTAGGCGGACAGGCTTTCGACGTAGCGCCGCTGCCCCTCCGCGTAGAGCGTATCGAATGCCAGCGAGGACTTGCCCGAGCCGGACAGGCCGGTGACCACCACCAGCTTGTGGCGCGGCAGATCCAGCGAGACGTTCTTGAGATTGTGGGTGCGGGCACCCCGAATGCGTATGGTCACGTCTATCGGGCTCTTTTAAGCGGTTGCAAAGGCCAACTTGGTACTATAGCGCGCCGAGTCCTCAGGCCATAGATCAGACCGCAAGCGCATGACATTCGCGCGCGAACGGCCCTCGTCATCGTTGAAAATTCCGCATGCCGGCAGACACGAAACTGAAATTGACCCCTTCCGAGCGCCGCGCCAGCGTGGCGCTGGCCGGTTTGTTCGCCGCGCGGATGCTGGGCCTGTTCCTGTTGCTGCCGGTGTTCGCCGTCGCCGCCCGCGGCCTGCCCGGGGGGGATGACCCCGCCCGCGTCGGCCTGGCGCTGGGCATGTACGGCCTGACCCAGGCATTCATGCAGATTCCCTTCGGGCTGGCCTCCGACCGCTGGGGCCGCCGGCCCGTGGTGCTGTTCGGCCTGCTGCTGTTCGTGGCGGGCAGCGTGGTCTGTGCGCAGGCCGACGACGTGTTCTGGATCACCATCGGCCGCGCCATCCAGGGCGCCGGGGCCATTTCGGCCGCCGTGACCGCCTGGCTGGCCGACGCCACCCGCGACGAGGTGCGCACCCGCGCCATGGCCATGGTGGGCGGCTCGATCGGGCTGTCGTTCGCCGCGTCGCTGGTGCTGTCGCCGGTGCTGGTGGGCTGGTGGGGCCTGTCGGGCCTGTTCTGGACCATCGCCTGTCTGGGCGTGGTCTGTCTGGCGGTGGCGCGCTGGGTGGTGCCGGTGGTGCCGCGCACCCAGGCCCGTAGCATGCAGGCCGCCAGTCCGCGCCAGGTGCTGACCCACACCGACCTGCTGCGGCTCAATTTCGGCGTGTTCGTGCTGCACCTGATCCAGGTGTCGCTGTTCGTGGTGGTGCCGGCGCTGCTGGCCAAGGTCGGCGGCCTGGATGCGCGCGAGCTCTGGAAGGTCTACCTGCCGGTGATCCTGGTGTCGTTCGTGCTGATGGTGCCGGTGGTGTTCGTCGCCGAAAAGCGCCGCGCCCACCGGGGCGCCCTGCGCGCCGCCGTGGCCGGGCTGGTGCTGGTGTGCGCGCTGCTGCCGGCCGCCAGCCATGGCTTCTACACCCTGGCGGCGGCCCTGACCGGCTTCTTCGTGGCGTTCAACGTGCTGGAGGCGCTGCAGCCTTCGCTGGTGTCGCGCGTGGCGCCGCAGGCCTACAAGGGCCTGGCGCTGGGGTTCTACAACACGGCCCAGGCCGCGGGCCTGTTCACGGGCGGCGCGCTGGGCGGCTGGGTGGCATCGCACTCCGGCGCCGGCGCGGTCTTCATCGGCGCGGCCGTGCTGGCGGCCGTCTGGCTGGCCGTGACCTGGGCGCTCAAGCCGCTGGCCTGAGCCGCCCGCCCAGCGGGCGGCGGAAAGTCGCGGATCGCGCCGCCAACGGTGCCCAACAGCGGTGAAATCGTTTCCCTGACAGGACAGCTTTGTCACGATTCCGGTTTGGCGCGGCAAGCGCTTTTCGTCGATAATAGAAGACAAACTAGGGCTTCACCGGCGTCGCCGGTCATCATTGCGGTGACCGGCGAGTTTCATGAAGCCGGTCTTCAACATCGCTTTTTATGTTGTTGCCGGCGCGCTCGCGGCAACGTGTGGCACAGGCTGTCAACAACAGAGGGACAACGGCATGGCATCGGTTAACAAAGTCATTCTCGTGGGCAACCTGGGTCGCGACCCGGAAGTCCGCTACAGCCCCGACGGGGCCGCAATCTGCAACATGTCCATCGCCACGACCTCCACCTGGAAGGACAAGGCATCGGGCGAACGCCGCGAAGAAACCGAATGGCACCGCGTGGTCATGTACAACCGCCTGGCCGAAATCGCCGGCGAATACCTGAAGAAGGGCCGCTCGGTCTACATCGAGGGCCGCCTGAAGACCCGCAAGTGGCAAGACAAGGACACCGGCGCTGACCGCTACAGCACCGAAATCGTCGCCGACCAGATGCAGATGCTGGGCGGCCGCGAAGACGGCGGCGGCGGTGGCGGCAGCTACGGTGGCGGCGGCGGTTACGACGACGCCCCGGCGCGCCAGCCGCAGCAGCGCGCCCCGGCCCAGCGCCCGGCGCCGCAGCAGCGTCCCGCGCCCCAGGCAGCGCCCGCCGGCGGCGGCGCCAACCTGGCCGACATGGACGACGATATTCCGTTCTGATCGCGTCCACGCGGCAGTTCACGAACAAAGCCCGGCAAGCCCTTGCGCTTGCCGGGCTTTGTGCCGTTTGGGCGCCGCCACGGCTGCGCTGCGGCGGGAAGCCGCTGTTTTTTCAGGGAAATCTCGCCAGCTATCCACAGGCTGTGCACAGCATTTCAACAGCTTGCCCACTGATTTTCGGGCCTTGTCCACCGCTTGTTCACAGGGTCTGCCAGACAGGTCCCTGGCGCCCTCGGGCCGGCGAGGCGGTGCCTCAACCGGCCGGATTTCGGATCCGTGCTTCGCCACCCGCCTGCAAGCCGCCCGCAGGCTGGATCTACAGGTAGCGGGAGGGCTTGCTGTCCACAGGCTGCGCACAGCATATGCACAGCTTGTGCACCGTGATTCGGGGTTTTTCCACAGCTTTTCAACAGGGGTGAAAGGGCGCATTCCGGCATCGCTGCAACGGCGTGATGTTTCCAACGGAGGCAGTGCCGCCCGCGAGGGCCGGGATCGTCCTATGCAGCCGCTGACGGACCGGCCGGAGGAGGAGGGGCTTCAGGCAGGCGCGGGGAGGAAAAGCGCAGTTCGGTGGCGTGAAATATTTAGTTTCATAAAAGCCTCTTGCGCTATCTATCTAGTAGTAGGTAAGATTCATCCATCGACGCAGCACCCAGCAACACCGCAGCGTCGCCCCAAACCAGAAATACAGTAGCACCCCTTTTTATTTGCCTTGTTATCTACCTATAAGTAGATAGTTTAAACGAAACACCCTAGCCATCGTTATCTGGAGATCACATCATGAAGACCCTCGTATCCGCCCTGATCCTGTCCGCCTCCTTCATCGGCGCCGCCCAAGCCGGCGAACTGGACTACCCGCCCGCCCTGAACACCCAAAGCACGGTGACCCGCGCCCAGGTGCAGCAAGAACTGGCTGCCGCCCGCGCCAACGGTGAACTGGCCACGACCGAAGAAGGCTACGCCGCCACCGCGTTCGCCAGCGCCAGCGACAAGAGCCGCGCCCAGGTGAAGCAGGAACTGGCCGCCGCCCGCGCCCAAGGCCTGACCGAAAGTGGCGAACTGGACTATCCGCCCGTCCAAGGCTGATTTTTTTCCCATCGAATCTATCTACAGATAGATAGCAACAACGTAATCGTGCCGTACTGATCCTTACTGGAGATCCACCATGAAGACCCTCGTATCCGCCCTGATCCTGACCGCTTCGTTCCTGGGCGCCGCCCATGCGGGTGAACTGGACTATCCGCCCGCCGTGGACACCCACAGCACGGTGACCCGCGCCCAAGTGCAGCAAGAACTGGCCGCCGCCCGCGCCAACGGCGAACTGGCCAGCGGTGAAGAAGGCTACGCCGCCACCGCCTTCGCCAGCGCCGGCGACAAGAGCCGCGCCCAGGTGAAGCAGGAACTGGCCGCCGCGCGCGCCCAGGGCCTGACCGAAAGCGGCGAACTGGACTACCCGCCCGTGCAAGGCTGAGTCCGATGACGGCCACTGCGAACCCCGGGGGGCGGGATCATTCCCGGCCGGGGTTCGCACGGTTGCATCGGATCACCGCCTAGGGATACCGCCGATGACGAACCGACCTATTAGTAGGTAATATTCAGCCATGGACACTCCGACCCCCAACACCACCCGCGACCAGCTTTTGGCCCATGCCGAAAAGCTGATCCGTACCCGCGGCTGCAACGGCTTCAGCTATCGCGACCTGGCCGAGCACGTGGGCGTGAAGACGTCCAGCATCCACTACTACTTTCCCGGCAAGGACGACCTGCTCTACGAGGCCGTCGAAGCCTACAGCGCTCGTGCCCTGGCGTCGGTGCGCAGCATCGACACCGCGCAGCCGGCCCACGCCCAGCTCGACGCCTATCTGACGATGATGGAATCGAAGGCTTGCGGCCACGGCGAACTGTGCCTGGGCGGCATGTTGGCCGCCGAAATGATGAGCCTGCCCGACCGCGTGCGCGGCGCGCTGCAGGGATTCTTCCGTGCGCACGAAGCCTGGCTCACCCGTGTATTGGCGCAAGGCGCCGAAGAGGGCACCTTGAAGTTTTCGGGCACCGCCGAAGCGGCCGGCCGGGCGGTGTTCGCCACGGTGCAGGGCTGCATGCTGGTGTCACGCCTGTTCCAGGCGCCGCCGGCCCTGTGCGAAGCGATCAGCGCCCTGTACGTCGAGTGCCAGGACAAGCCCGCCGCCTGATCCATCCGTTTTTCCAGTGCCACGGCCGCAACGCGCAAGCGTGCGGCCGTTGTGTTTTTGGCGCGGGCGGCGCGGGGGTATTACCCCAGGGCGCGCGCCATGTCCGCGCTGCTGCGCGCCTGCATGCCGAGGTCGCGCATGCGCTGCAGGAAGGCGGACTGCGCGTCGGCGAAGCCGGTGACCGGACTGATGCAGTCGGTCAGCAGCACCACGCGCGACAGGTTGCCACCCGGCAGATGTTCGGCGAGGTGCTCGACCGTGGCCTTGACGCAATGGCTGCCCGCCACGCCGGCCACGATGATGAGATCGGAGCGGTCCAGCGAGTCCAGCAGCTTGCGGTTGAGCTGGCTGCGCGGATCATCGGCATCGGGCACTTCGGCCATCAGCGCGCTGTAGTGCTCGGTCCAGGGGTTGGCGCCCTTGGGCACCTTGCGCACGATGTACTGGCTTTCTTCTTCCCAGCGGCCATAGGCGGCGCGCACGTCCGGGTGGACGTTGTGGCCCCAGGTGCCGATCTCGCAGTGCACCGGCCAGACCATCAAGGTGTAGCGGCCGCGCGTCTCCAGTTCGTCCAGATAGGACAGCGTACGCGGCAGGTCGTCGACGTGGCGGGGCAGGAAGGCGCCCGAACGCACCTGGCTGGCGGTGATGGGCGTGAAGGGCGCCACCGGGCGGCCGTCGCCGCCGCGCCAGAAGGTCGGATGGGCGATGTCGAGCCGATGGTGCGAATCCAGCGTGACGGTGACGGCCGACAGCGCGGGCGCGGCGGCATCGACGAAGCGCGCCAGCCGCTGCATGTCGGCATGCGCGCCCGGCACCGGCAACGCGGGCGCGGTGGCGCGGCCGGTCAGCGGATCGACGGGGAGATATTCCGCAGGGAGGTCGCAGAAATCGTTTTGCGGATCGATGATCAGTAGGTGAACGGAGCGCGACATGGGGGCAGTGACGGGGAGTGAATGTGAAATATAGACCGGGATGCGCGCCGCGGGCGAGCGCCACGCGCCGACCCGCCCCGGGGGCCGGCCTGCCCGCCGGTGGTCGCGCCTAGAACAGCACCAGATGGTGCGGCTGGTCCGGCAACTGGCGCAGGAGGGCGCGCCACAGCAGCCAGAAACGCGCCAGCGCCGCGATGACGACGGCCCCGCCGATGTAGAAGACCATGATCTCGTTCCTTGTCCAAAAATTCGCACGATCGTGCGAAATTATCCGAAAGAAATACCGGCCCGTGCCGGTATCCGTTGCAACGACTACGTGATGTACTGGAAGCTGCGATACGTGGAAATCAGCCGTTCGTACGCGGCCCGCACCCGTTCGCGGGCGCGCGGATCGCGCAGGAAACGGGCGTCGTGCATCAGCCCGATCATCAGGCTGTAGACCTCGAACACCAGCTGTTCCGGATCGGTGTCCGGGCGCAGGTGGCCTTCTTCCAATGCCTGGCCGACCGTGCGCACCATGGCGGCGCGCCAGCGCTTGAGGCGCTCTTCAAGCACCGCCCGCAGCGGCGACTCGACGTCGTCGAACTCGAAGGCGCCGGCCACGTAGATGCAGCCGGTCAGCAGCTCGACGTTGCAGGCGCGCTCGATCCAGAGCGTGACAAGCGCGTTCAACCGCGGCAGGCCGCGGGGCTGGGCCATGGCGGGCGTGAAGACGGCCGCCACGAAGCGGCGGTCGTATTCCTCGAGCACTGCCTGCTGCAGGGCTTCGCGCGATCCCACCCGCGAGAACACGCCGCTCTTGCTGATGCCCAGGCGCTTGGCCAATTGACCGAGCGACAGGCTTTCCAGCCCCTGGGCGGCGGCCATGTCGAGGGCCGCGTCCACAATGGCCGCGAAGGTCAGTTCGCTTTTTTCGGTCTTGGCAGTCATGTCGGAAATTTAGCACGACTGTGCGAAAAAAGCGCGATCAACGCGCCGGGTCGGGGCCGCGCACCCCAAAAAAAACCGGGCAGCCTGGGCTGCCCGGTGTCCGGGTGTTGCGCGTGCCGAGGCGGAAGACTCAGGCGCGGGCGGCCTTGAAATCCAGGCGGAACTTGTGCAGCAGCGGCTCGGTGTAGCCGTTGGGCTGGGTCAGGCCCTCGAACACCAGCGCGCAGGCGGCCTTGAACGCCAGCGAGCTGTCGAAGTGGCCCGCCATCGGCAGGTAGTGGGGATCGCCGGCGTTCTGGCCGTCCACCACCTTGGCCATGCGCTTGAAGGTCTCCATGACCTGGTCGTTGTTGGTCACGCCGTGGCGCAGCCAGTTGGCGATGTGCTGGCTGGAGATGCGCAGCGTGGCGCGGTCTTCCATGAGGCCGACGTTGTGGATGTCCGGCACCTTGGAGCAGCCCACGCCCTGGTCGATCCAGCGGACCACGTAGCCCAGGATGCCCTGCACGTTGTTGTCCAGTTCCTGCTGGATGTCGGCGGCGGACCACTTGCTGCGGTCGCCCACCGGCACCGTCAGCAGGCCGGCCAGCAGTTCGTCGCGCACGCTGTCGAGCTTGGTGCGCTCGAGTTCCTGCTGGACTGCCTGCACGTCCACCTGATGGTAGTGCAGCGCGTGCAGCGTGGCGGCGGTGGGAGAGGGCACCCAGGCCGTATTGGCGCCGGCCTTGGGATGGGCGATCTTCTGTTCGAGCATGGCGGCCATCAGGTCGGGCATGGCCCACATGCCCTTGCCGATCTGCGCGCGGCCGCGCAGGCCGGCGTCCAGGCCGACCAGCACGTTGTTGCGCTCGTAGGCGGTGATCCAGGCGGTGGACTTCATGTCGCCCTTGCGCAGCATGGGGCCGGCTTCCATGCTCGAATGCATTTCGTCGCCGGTGCGGTCGAGGAAGCCCGTGTTGATGAACGCCACGCGCGACGCCGCGGCCTGGATGCAGGCCTTCAGGTTGATGCTGGTGCGGCGCTCTTCATCCATGATGCCCATTTTCAGGGTGTTGCGCGGCAGGCCCAGCAGGTCCTCGACGCGATCGAACAGCTCGCTGGCGAACGCGGCCTCGACCGGGCCGTGCATCTTGGGCTTGACGATGTAGACCGAGCCGGTGCGCGAGTTGAGCTTGCGCTCGCGATCCTGCAGCGCCGCCAGGCTGGTGACCACGGCGTCGAGGATGCCCTCGGGGATCTCCTGGCCGTCGCGGTCCAGCACCGCCGGGTTGGTCATGAGGTGGCCGACGTTGCGCACGAACATCAGCGAGCGGCCATGCAGCGTCAGCGCCGAGCCGTCCGGACGCGTGTACTGGCGGTCCGCGTTGAGCTTGCGGGTGAAGGTCTTGCCGCCCTTGGTGACGTCCTCGGTCAGGTCGCCCTTCATCAGGCCGAGCCAGTTGCGGTAGATGTGGACCTTGTCTTCGGCGTCGACCGCGGCGACCGAGTCCTCGCAATCCATGATGGTGGTCAGCGCGGCCTCGACCAGCACGTCCTTGACGCCAGCGGCATCGGTGGCGCCGATGCTGTGGGCGCGGTCGACCTGGATCTCGAAATGCAGGCCGTTGTTCTTGAGGAGGATGGCCGTGGGCGCGCTGGCGTCGCCCTGGTAGCCGGTGAACTGCGCCGGCGTCTTGAGCGTGGTGGCGCCGCTGGCCAGCGCGATCTTCAGCTGGCCGTTCTCGACCGTGTAGCCGCGGGCGTCGGCGTGCGAGCCCTGCGCCAGCGGCGCGGCGGTATCGAGGAACTGGCGGGCGCGGGCGATGACGGCGCGGCCGCGCTCGGGGTTGTAGCCGGCGCCGTTGTCGCCCGGCGTGGCGGGAATCGCGTCGGTGCCGTAAAGGGCATCGTACAGGCTGCCCCAGCGCGCGTTGGCCGCGTTCAGCGCATAGCGCGAGTTGGACATCGGCACGACCAGCTGCGGACCGGCCTGTTGCGAGATTTCGGTATCGACGTGGTCGGTGGTGGCGCGCACCGAGGCCGGCTGCGGCAGCAGGTAGCCGATGCCTTCCAGGAACTGGCGGTAGGCCGCCGGATCGGCGATCGGGCCCGGATGGGCGCGATGCCAGGCGTCGAGTTCGGCCTGCAGGCGGTCGCGCTCGGCCAGCAGGGCGCGGTTCTTGGGCGCCAGGTCATGCACCAGGGCCGCGAATCCCTTCCAGAACGCGTCGGCATCCAGGCCGGAGCCGGGCAACGCTTCCTTTTCGATGAACTGGCTGAGATTGGCCGCCACTTGCAGGCCGTGGTGCTGGGTGCGTTGAGTCATGCGGATCTCTGACGGTAGTAGGTCTGGGCGGCGCGGGCGCCGGGCGAATCGGTCCTGACATCATCGTTCGCACCCGACCCAAAGTCCATATCAAAAACCGCTGGTCATACCAGTTTATTTGGCGGCGGTCCGGCAAACATCGTTTTTTTATGGTTCTATATCAGTAACTTACAAAGGCAGGGAGCGACGGACCAAGGATGGCGGCGGCATGGTCATACCACTGGTCTGGAGAACGCAATGCACGCGGAAACTGAAGCGAAACCCCGCCAGGTGGCGGACGAGGTGGCGGAGCGCATCGAGCGCCTGATCCTGGACGGCGTCCTGAAGGCCGGCCAGGCCTTGCCATCGGAACGGCGGCTCACGGAAAAACTGGGCGTGTCGCGCACCGCGCTGCGCGAAGGGCTCAAGCTGCTGCGCGCGCGCGAGATCATCCATACCTCGCAGGGCAAGGGCTCGTTCGTGGCCCGCATCTCGAAGGTGGACGCCGGGCCGCTGATGCATCTGTTCAATTCGCAGCCGCGCACGCTGTATGACCTGCTGGAAGTGCGCTCGCTGCTGGAGGCGGATTCGGCGCGGCTGGCGGCCTTGCGCGGCACCGAGGCCGATTTCATCATGATCCGTCGGCGCTACGACGATATGGTGAACACGCAGGCCGCGGACACCGCCACGCACGCGCACCTGGATCATGCCTTTCACCTGGCCATCTGCGAGGCCTCGCACAATCCGGTGCTGGTGCACACGCTGCAGTCGCTCAACGACCTGATGCTCGGTTCGGTGTTCGCCTGTGTGAACAACCTGTACCACCGCGAGCCCGAAAAGCGCCAGATCGACAAGCAGCACGCGCGGCTCTTCAATGCGGTGATCGGCCGCCAGCCGGAGCAGGCGCGCCGCGCCGCGGCCGACCACGTCGACAGCGTGCGGCAGAACCTGGCCGAGATCGAACAGGAAGAGCAGCGTTTGGTGCGGGCGACGCTGCGCCTGGAAGGGTGGACCTGAACGCGACCGCGCGGATCGGGGCGGCGGACGGGCCGACAGCCGGCCCGCTGCGCGATGATGCCGCGCGCGTCGCCGGGCTCAGCGGTCTTCGGTCACGGCGCCGGCCAGGGCCAGCGGCTTGCCCGCATAGACGCGGCCAAAGCGGTTGGCCAGCAAGGCCTCCAGCGAGATCTGCTCCTGGCCCACGAAGCCGCGCTGCGGCAGCACCTGGTGGGCAACGAGATCCAGCGCCGCGCAAATGCCGGCCGCGGTCGACAGCTGGATGGCGCTGAGCCGGTGACCGTCGACGTCGGCGCCGAACACGCGGATGGGATAGGACTCTTCCTCCAGCCGGCCGTGACGGTGGCCCGAGGCTTGCGCCTGGATGACGATGACATCCTGCTCGGTGGTGGGAATCGCGGTCTCGAAGATGTCCTTGAGCAGGTCGCGACGATCGCGCAGGCGCAGGTCATTGAGCAGCAGCTTCATCAGGTTGCAGTGCCCGGGATAGCGCACCGACTTGTAGTCCACGTTGCGGGCGCGTCCCAGCAAGGTCGCCGGCAAGGTGCCCAGGCCGCCCGAGGTGTTGAAGGCCTCGTACTCGACCCCATCCAGCGCGAAGGTCTCGTAGCCTTCGAGCGCCGGCACGCTGGTCAATTGGCCGTCGACGATGGCCTCGCACGGATTGCAGTATTCGTTGATCAACCCTTCCGTGCTCCAGGTCAGGTTGTAGCGCAGGCTGTTGGACGGGTAGCGCGGCAATGCGCCCACGCGCATGCGCAGGTCCAGCAGGGTGTCGAAGCGTCGCGCCAGCGCATTGCCGACGATGCCGATGAAGCCCGGCGCCAGGCCGCACTGCGGCATCAGCACCGCGCGGGCGTCGCTGGCCAACGCCTGGATGGCATGGGTGCTGGCGACGTCTTCGGTCAGGTCGAAATAGTGCACGCCGGCCTGGGCGCACAACTGCGCGACCGCGATGGCGCGATGGAACGGCAGGGCGTTGACCACCGCGTAGCGGCCCTCGATGCAGCGGGCCAGCGATGCGTCGTCGCTGATCTGGCGCGTCTCGCAACCCAATTCCGCGACAACGCGCAGCCGCGCCGGATCCTGGTCGGCCACCAGGACCGAATAGTCGCCGCTGCGCTCGAGCATCAGGGCGATGGCGAAACCGATTTTGCCGGCGCCCAGGAGGAGGATGGGCTTGGGGGAGGGGGACATGGTGCGGCTCCTGCATAGAGGGGGATGGGTTGGCCTCATCCTATGCGCGGGCGCTGTCGATTTGTAGATAGCAAAGCGTCGTAACGGCTGTAAGTAACGTCGTTATGACTTAATTGAAGATCGAAACGTCAAAAAGAAAAGCCCCCCGGGTGAGGCCGGAGGGCTTTGGGGGCGATTGCCGGGCCTGGAAGCCAGGCCGTGCAATCAGCTGCCCATGGGGGGGTAGTCCATGTTGCCGAAGGTGACCAGGCCTTCCGCCTTGGCTTGGGCCAGTTCGGTCTGGACCTGGCTGCGGCTCAGCGACGTGGTGCTGGCGGCGTGGGCGACGGGCGGGTAGTCCATGTTGCCGAAGGTGACTTCACCGGCATTCTTGGCCTGGGCCAGTTGGTCCTGCACTTGCTGCGAGGTCAGGCTCGACTTCGAGGCGATAGCGGCGGGGTAGCCTTCTTCGCCGAAGGTGTATTGGCCGGAAACCTTGGCTTGTTGCAGTTCGGCTTGAACCTGGGCGCGCGTCGGGCCTTGGTCGGCTTCAGCGGCTTGGGCGCCAGCGGCGGCCAGAACGGACATGGACAGCATCAAAGCGGTAGCAAGGGTTTTCATAGCAGACCTCCATATGTCTTGAGCTTGGGATCCGATCCTCTGGCCTGATTGCCGGGGGTCGCTTGCTGTGTCCCGATGAGATGCATTCTCGGCCCAAATAACCCTGGGATAAACCCTTATTACCTGAAAACATCTTTCCAAAATGAATACTAATCGGCTGGGAACTTACCAAATGGCACCATAGGTGGCGATATTTCCATTTGATGACGCAATAGGTAGTGGTTGGCGGCATTGGCCGCGGACGAGAGGGGCGGGGTAGGTTTCCGGCCCGCGGGGCAGGCAGCGGGCGTGCGCTCGCAAGCCGCGTCTCGGCAGGCGAGAGACGGGCGATAAAAAAAGGCGGTGCGGGGAGGCGCGGCGCGGAACCTGCCCCCTGGAGCGCGGGGCTCCGGGGGCGGATACGGCAAGGGGAAGGGGTCAGCGGTTCAGGTCGGCCAGCGCGGCGTCGTATTCGGTGCGGGCTTCGTCCAGCTTGCGCTGGGCCTTGTCGATCTTTTCCTGCTTGCCCTTGGCGCGAGCGGCCTTGAGCTCGTCTTCGCGCTCGGACACCTTGTTCTGCTTGTCGCGCACGTCGGCTTCGCGTTGCGATTGCAGGCGGCTGTCGGTGCAGTAGGCCTTGGCCTCTGCCAGCGCCTTCTGCAAGCCAGCCACCCGGTGCGTGTTGCCGTGGGCGCGCGCATACGTGATTTCGTTTTCGAGATGGCAGAACTTGGCAGCGCAGCCGCGCTGGGCCGAGCAATCGGTGGTGGCCTGGGCGTGGGCCGGCAGGGCGCCGAGCAGGGCACTGGCCGAAGCAAAGGCCAGCAGGGTTTTCGTCAGAGCGGACATCGGTGTCTCCGTAAAGCGTGTCGGAACGGCCATCATCTCCCAAGCATGGCGCGTCCGCAATGCGCCGGATCAGCCGATCAGGGTGCCCGCGAGCGCCGCCGCGACCAGGATCGCGCCCAGCCAGAGGTTGGCGCGGAACAGCATGAAGTTGCGGTCGGGACGCTGGATGTCGAACACCTTCAACTGCCACGCCAGGTGCACGCCGATCGCCGCCATGCCGACGTAATAGGCCCACGACATGCCGATGGCATAGCCGCCCCAGGCCCACAGGATCACGGTGGCCAAATAGAAGCCGCCGATCCACAATTTGCCCTGGTCGCCGAAGCGCATGGCCGTGGAATGCAGGCCCAGGCTGCGGTCATCGCGCACATCGACGTAGGCGTAGATGCTGTCGTAGCCCACCTGCCACAGCACCGCGCCGAACCACATCGCGATGGCGGCCAGGGACACGTGGTTCTGCGTATCCGACCAGGCCATCAGCATGCCCCAGTTGAAGCAGATGCCCAGGACGACCTGCGGCCAATAGGTGACGCGCTTGCACAGCGGATAGATGAAAACGAACGGCAAAACGGCCAGCGCGAGCCAGCGGCTCATGCCATTCAGGAAGAAAAGCAGCGAGCCGCAGACCACCAATTGGCCAAATAAAAACCAGACCGCATTACGCATGCTGAGCTGGCCGCTGGTCAACGGACGGAAGCGGGTGCGTTCGACGTGCTTGTCGAAGTCGCGGTCGCACATGTCGTTGACGGTGCAGCCGATGCCGCGCATCAGCAGCGCGCCCAGCGAGAACACCACCAGGCGTTGCAGGTCGGGCAGGCCGCCGGCGGCCTGGATCAGGGCGGCGATACAGGGCAGCAGCGTCAGCCAGGTGCCGATGGGGCGGTCGAGCCGGCACAGCCGGGCGTAGGGGCGCCACGATTTGGGCAGCCAACGTTCGACCCAGTCGGTGAAAACAATGTCGCTGAGGTCGACGGGAGAGGGTTGCGGAGCGCTCACTGTCACGGCGAAAGAAAAGGGAGGAAAGCCGACAGCATAAAACAACGGCCGGGCATCGCGCCCGGCCGTGGGACCGTCAAGCCTGGTCAGGACCCGGTTTTCAGGCCGTGTATTCCTTGAGCAGCTTGCCCAGGATGGCGATGCCGGTGCGGATCTTGTCTTCCGGCACGGTGGCGAAGCTCAGGCGCAGCGTGTTGGCGCGGCCGGCGCCGCTGTAGAACGGCGCGCCCGGCACGAACGCGACGTTCTGGGCGATGGCCTTTTCCAGCAGCTTGGTGCTGTCGATGTGCTCGGGCAGCGTCACCCAGATGAACATGCCGCCTTCGGGCTTGGTCCAGCTGACGGTGGCGGGGAATTCGCGCGCGATGGCGTCCAGCATGCAGCTGCCCTGGGCGCGGTAGATCTCGCGCACGTTGGGCAGGTGCTCTTCGAGGAAGCCGTCCTTGACGATTTCGTACACGGCCATCTGGGTCAGCGTGGGCGTGTGCAGGTCGGTGGCCTGCTTGGCCTGCACCAGCTTGTTGATCAGCGGACGGGCGGCGGCGATGTAGCCCAGGCGCAGGCCGGGGGCCAGCACCTTGGAGAACGTGCCCAGGCGCACGACGTTGGCGCCGTATTCGGCGGCCAGGGCGATCAGGCCCGGTTGCGGTTCGCCGGCGTAGCGCAGTTCACCGTAGGGATCGTCTTCGATGATGGTCAGGCCGAGCTCGGCGGCGCGCTTGACCAGCGCGATGCGGCGTTCCAGGCTGAGGGTTCGGCCGGTCGGGTTCTGGAAGTTGGGCAGCGCGTACAGGAAGCGGGCGCCAGCGGCCAGCTCGGGCGTGATGGCCTCGGGGATCAGGCCGCCGTCATCGGTGGGCACCGGCACGTACTTGGGCTGGTACAGGCTGAACGATTGCAGGGCGCCCAGGTAGCTGGGGTCTTCGACCAGCACCTTGCTGTCCTTGTCGACCAGCACCTTGCCCAGCAGGTCCAGCGCCTGCTGCGAGCCGGACACGATCAGGACCTGGTCGGCGGCGACATTGGCGCCGGCGCGGTTCAGGTCGTCGGCGACCCATTGGCGCAGCGGCGCGTAGCCTTCGGTGGGACCGTACTGCAGGGCGGCGCGGCCGTTGGTGGACAGTACCTTGTCGAATGCCGCACGCACCACTTCTACCGGGAAGCCGCCGGGCGCCGGCAGGCCGCCTGCGAACGAAATGACTTCGGGGCGCTCGGTGACCTTGAGGATCTCGCGGATCGCGGAGCTGGTGAGTTGCAGGGCGCGTTCGGAAAATGCGAACGTCGGTTCGAGAGGCTTGTCCATGGTTTGCTTCTTAATCAAGAAGGGGGTGACGGGGTGATGACAACGGCGCGGTAAAGACGTTACTGCGTAAACTATTGTCCCACAGCGTGGCAAGGCGGCCCCTTTATCGTGGGCAGCCCCTAAAATCACTTGCATCGATAATCGCCTGTACAGTTACATTTAGATATATGTTTGAAGCCGCCCCGATCACCGCCGATTCCAAGGCCGCGCTGTACGCCGAACTGGCCAAGCAGGCCCGCGCCCTGCTGGACGGCGAGCACGACCGCATCGCCAATGCCGCCAACCTGAGCGCGCTGGCCTACCAGGCGCTGCCCGACCTGAACTGGGTCGGGTTCTACCTGTTTGACGGCACCGAGCTGGTGCTGGGCCCGTTCCAGGGCAAGCCGGCCTGCGTGCGCATTCCGCTCAATCGCGGCGTGTGCGGCGCGGCCGCCAGCCAGCGCCAGACGCAGCTGGTGCCGGACGTGCACGCGTTCCCCGGCCACATCGCCTGCGACGCGGCCTCGCGTTCCGAGATCGTGGTGCCGCTGGTGCACCGGGGCGAGTTGATCGGCGTGTGGGACGTGGACAGCCCGGTGCCGGACCGCTTCGACGAAGACGATCGCCAGGGCATGGAAGCGCTGTGCGCGATCTTCCTGGCCAGCCTGCGTTGACAGCGTGGCGGCGGCCCGGTAGATTTGCGCATCGGTCGCTCGCGGCCGGTTTCAACCCTTTATTCCATTCATGATTCCTCAGGCCCTCCAGTCCGCTTTCCTGTTCCGCGCCCTCGGCGTGGCGACGGTTTGCGCCGGCCTGAAATCCAAAAAACAGCCGCTCATCTGACCGGAGCATGCTGTTCCGTCAGATGGGCGACGGAACAGCGGCCTCACGGCGGCGCCACGGCGCCTTCGCGCGCACCCCCCTAGTATCCCGAGCACTTCTGTACGGTCCAACCACGGTCCGCTTACACCGAAGGAGTGTTCATGCAAACTCATCAATCCCCGTTCCAAGGCGTCTGGATTCCCCTGGTGACGCCGTTTTCCGGCGGCGCCGTCGATGGCGGGGCCTTGCGCCGCCTGGTGCGCCATTTCAAGGCCGCGGGCGTCGACGGCCTGGTCGTCTGCGGCAGCACGGGCGAAGCCGCGGCGCTCGATGACGCCGAGCAACTGGCGGTGCTGGACGCCGTGCTGAACGAGGCCGGCGCCATGCCGGTGGTGATGGGCCTGGCGGGCAATCACCAGGGCCACGTGCTGCAGCGGCTGGCCGCGTTCGGCACCCGGCCGCTGGCCGGCATCCTGGCGCCGGCGCCATACTACGTGCGCCCGGGCCAGGACGGCGCGGCCGCCTATTTCCGCAGCCTGGCCGATGCCTCGCGCTTTCCCCTGGTGCTGTACGACATTCCCTATCGCACAGGCACAACGCTGGAGACCGCGACATTGCTGTCGCTGGCCGCGCATCCGAACATCGCCGCGATCAAGGACTGCGGCGGTTCGCTCGACAAGACCCTGGCGCTGATCGCCGACGGCAACATGAACGTGCTGGCGGGCGAGGACCTGCAATCGCTGTCGCTGCTGTGCCTGGGCGGCAGCGGCCTGATCGCGGCGGCCGCGCATATCCGTCCCGATCTGTTCGTGGCCATGCACCAGGCGGTGCGGGCGCAGCAGCTGGACCTGGCGCGCAGGCTGTTCCAGGCGCTGGCGCCGGTGATCCAGCTGGCCTTCGCCGAACCCAACCCGGGACCGGTCAAGGCACAGCTGGGGCGCCAGGGGCTGCTCAGCGACGAGCTGCGCGAACCCATGCCGGCCGCCAGCGCGGCGCTGGCGCGGCGCATGGACGCGGCGGTAGCGGGCCTGAACCGGCAGTTTCCCTGCCAATAGCGGGAAGTTGCGCCCGGGCGCGGCAGCTTTGTGGCGCCCGGATTCATTTGGTAATAAATGTCTCACCGCGAGGCTGACGGATTGCTTATGATGCGGCCATTCTCCGGGGTGAAACAAAACGTTCATGGCCCAAGCTTTTGTCGCGTTGTCCGCCTGGCAGGTCATGCTGGCGGGCCTGCTGTTCTTCGGCGGCATCTACCTGCTTTTCGGCGCGGCCACCTGGCTGCTGACCCAGCGCATCCTGCCGGCGCTGGGCATCGGCCGGCCGCTCGATCCGCGGCCGCTGGCGCCGGGCCAGTTGCGCCGCGAGTTCACGCAGTCGGGCGTGTCGATCCTGCTGTTCGGCACCGGCATGATCTTTCCCTGGGGCCTGCTGCAGCTGGGCTGGGCGCACCTGGATCCGGATGCCAGCTGGCAGAAAATCACGCTGGAGATCCTGGCCCTGGTGGCCTGGAACGACGTGCATTTCTGGATCAACCACCGGCTGCTGCACACCAAGCTGCTGCGCCGTTTCCACCTGCCGCACCACCGCTCGGTGGTGACCACGCCGTTCTCGACCTACAGCTTCCATCCGATCGAGGCGCTGATGCTGGGCAACGTCATCATGCTGCCGATGGTGCTGCATGATTTCAGCTTCTGGTCGCTGGCGTCGGTGCCGCTGTTCAGCCTGTTCTTCAACTGCATCGGCCACGCCAACTACGACTTTTTTCCCAACGTGTCGTATTCGCACTGGTTCGCCGCGAGCCGCCGGCATCACCTGCACCACGCCTGCTACAACGGCAATTTCGGTTTCCAGTTCACCTTCATGGACCGCCTGTTCCGCACCCGGCTGAAGGCCGAGGCGGCGACGTCCCAGCTGGAGGCTTTCCGGCAGCGAGAATCGATTGGCGGACGGGCTTAGCAAGAGGCGCCGGCTGCCCGCGCTGCGCAACCGGCGCGATTGGCAGAGCCTGGCCTACCTGGCCGCGCTGCCCGCCCTGGCGGCGTGGCAGTGGCTGCACGGCTTCTGGTGGCCGCTGTATGCGTTGATGTTGTTCCTGACGCTGGGCATCGGCGTGATCCATCACAACCACACGCACATCCGCATGTGGCATGGCCGCTGGGCCAATCGCGCCACCGATTTCTGGATCACGCTGCTGCAGGGGCATCCCACCTTCGTGTTCTATCCGGCGCACGTGGCCAACCATCACCGCTTCAAGCACGGCGCGCGCGACGTGGCGCGCACCTATCGCTTCGGCGGCGACACCAATCACCTGTGGGGCTACCTGATCCATCCGGCGCAGGCCGTGTGGGTGCTGTATCCGCTGTTCTTCGCCTGGCTCGGGCGGCTGCGCCGCCACTGGCCGGGCGCCTGGCGCTATTGCCTGTGCCAGTACGGCGCCTGGCTGGGGCTGTGGGGCGGCCTGCTGGCGATCAATCCGGTCAAGGCGCTGGTGTTCGTCATCATTCCGCAACTGCATGGCCTGCACTGGCTGCTGGCCACCAACTACCTGCAGCACGCGCACGCCGATGGCGGGCCGCGCGCCGTCGCGGGCCTGAACTACGCCCGCAATTTCGAAGGGCTGGTCAATCCGCTGCTGTTCAACATCGGCCTGCACACCGCGCATCACGAGAGTCCGCGCGCGCACTGGTCCGAACTGACCCGGTTGCACCGCGACCATTACCGGGCCCGCGTGACGCCCGCGCTGAACGAAGGCGGCCTGACGCCGTACATGTTCCGCGTGTTCGTGCTGGGCACCTTCCTGCCGCGCTTTCGCAGCCGCTCGTGCATGGCGCCCGAGCACGTGCGCTAGCGCCGCAACCCCATACCTGCCACTAGAGACCCGCCATGCCTATCGCGTTCAATCGTGTTTACCTGGAAAGCGCCGGCTATTTCATGCCGGGCGAACCCGTGTCCAACGAGGCCATGGACAGCTACATCGCGCCGCTGAACCGCATGTCCAGCCGCATCAAGAGCCGCATCCTGGCCGAGAACGGCATCAAGCAGCGTTACTACGCGATCGATGCCGAGGGTTCCACCGTTTTCACCAACGCGCAGCTGGCCGCCAACGCCATCCGCGATTGCCTGCGGCGCAATGACGGCGACCTGGCGGACGTGTCGCTGCTGACCAGCGGCTCGTCGGGCGGCGATGCGTTGATGCCGGGCTTTGCCAACATGATCCAGGGCGAGCTGGCCGCGCATCCGATGGAGACGCTGTCGGTGCACGGCATCTGCGCCGCGGGCGTGTCGGCGATCCAGGTGGCTGCGCAGGGCGTCGAGATGGGCGGCCACGCCAGCGCGCTGGCGGTGGCGGCCGAGTTGCCGTCGCGCCTGTTCAAGCGCTCGCGCTTTGCCGCGCGTGGTTATGACGCCGACTTCGATGCGCATTTCCTGCGCTGGATGCTGTCGGACGGCGCTGGCGCGCTGCTGCTGGGACGCGGCGGCCGGCCGCTGCCGGGCGCCTCCAAGGGCGTGCGGCTGCGCCTGAAGTGGGTGCACCAGCGTTCGTTCTCGGGCGACTATCCGGTCTGCATGCAGTTGGGCTTGTCGGCCGACCGGCAGAAGGGCCACCTGGACTATCCGTCGTGGAACGAGGCCGAGGCCGATGGCGCGCTGTCGCTGCGCCAGGACATCCGCCTGCTGCCGCATCTGTTCGACATCGGCATCCACGAGTACGCCAAGCTGGTGCGCGACGGCTGGCTGGATCCGGATCAGGTCGACCATTTCCTGTGCCATTACTCGTCCGAGAAATTCATTCCGGTGGTCGAGGACCTGATGGAGAAGGCCGGCCTGGTGATCCCGCGCGAGCGCTGGTTCAGCAACCTGGCCTGGCGCGGCAACACCGGCGCGGCGTCGATCCTGATCATGCTGGCCGAGTTCCTGGAAACGCGCGAGATCAAGCCGGGCGAGCAGATCTTCTGCTACATCCCCGAGTCGGGCCGCTTCATGGCGGCCTACATGTTGCTGGAAGCCGAGGCGGCGCATGAGGCCGCGCCGTCGGTGGCCGTGGTGGGCGCCACGCCGGCCGCGGCCGCGGCCGGGCGCGAGGACGCGCACAGCGCCGATGCCGACGCCATCGCGCCGCCGCACGATCCGGACATGGCGCCGCAGGGCCTGGGCCAGCTGCTGACCGAACTGGCGGCGATCTGGCACGACTACCGCTCGCGCGTCTGGCGCACGCCGGTGGTGCGGCGCCTGCGCAACCGCCGCTTCGAGACCGCCGACTACCTGAACTGGATGGAGAACTGGATCCCGCAGGTGCGCGAGGGCAGCAAGTGGATGCGCGAAGGCGCGGCCTCGCTGACCGAGCAGTACCAGCCGCTGGCCGCGCTGATCGACATGCATGCCGGCGAGGAGCAGAACGATTTCCAGATCCTGTTCCAGGACTACCGCACGGCCGGCGGCGCCATCGACAGCATCGACGCGCTGCGCCGCAACCCCGGAGGCGAGGCGCTCAACGCCTATCTGCACAGCCTGGCCGCCACGCGCGACCCGATCGGCCTCCTGGGCGCCATCTACATCATCGAGGGCACCGGCCAGCGCATCGTGCCGGCCCTGCTGCCGCTGCTCAAGGCCAGCCTGAAGCTGCCGCCGGACGCCTTCCGCTTCCTGGAATACCATGGCCACAACGACGAGAACCACCTGGCGCGCTGGCTGACGGCGGTGGAACTGGCGCTGGACTGCGACGAGGACGGCCGCGCCGAGCAGCGCATCGTCGACACCGCGCGCCGCACGGCCGCGCTGTACCTGATGCAGTTTCATCACGTGATGGAGGATGACGCCGCATGAACAAGGAACCGGAATTCCTGGCCAAGGGGCACGATCCCGCCGATCCGAGCCCCTGGCTGGCGCTGTACCTGGATCGCAGCACGCCGCTGCCGGACAAGGTCAAGAAGGCCTGGCTGACCGATTCGAGCTGCGGCTCGCGCCAGTACCTGCTGCCGTTCCTGCGGCCGCTGGCGCGCGCTTTCATCATCCTGATCCAGGTCATCAAGACCTTCCTGCCGCGCCGCTGGTCGCATTCGCGGCTGCTGCACCGCATCCTGGCGTGGGGCCTGAAGCGCTTCGTGTCGCCCGAGGCCAACTGGCTGATCCTGCGGCATTTCCACCTGGGCGCGCAGATCCTGGCGTTCATCGCGGCCAATTCGCCGGTGCGCGTGGCCACCACGCCGCTCGAGCCGATGGAGATCGACGATCTCAAGGACGAGCTGTTCGTCAAGCACGACCTGAACCTGTTCAACTTCGTGATCCGGCTGAACCAGGCGCTGCGCGACGCCGGCGTGGAGATGCATGCGCCCGAGCGCGTCGACTTCTCGATGATCCGCGACCCGGGTCTCAAGCTCGAGGACATGCCGCAGGGCAGGCTGAATTTCCTCGACCTGCAGAGCGCCATCGAACTGTTCACGCCGCTCTACCAGCTGATGCTGACCGACAACGACTTCTGGCGCGCGGCCAACTCGCTGCAGCTGGACGAGACCATCGGCATCTACGCGGCCAAGCTGCTGGGCGCGCCGCAGCACCTGATTCTGGTCAACAACAGCCATCCGCTGGTGCCGATGTCGACGCTGCGCGCCGGCTACCGGCTGGTGCTGCACGGCCTGTCTACCGAGATGCTGCACAGCCTGCTGATGGAGATGCGGGACGCGCAGCAGGGCGGCGAACCGCCGGCGCCGATCGCCTGAAAAACGGGTGGATCCTGGCGTTGTCCCTATAGGGCGGGTCGAGGTCGCTACGCTATAGTGCGACCCTTGTCCGCCGATTCGGGGCCGCGTGCGCGTGACCCGGATTCCCATTCCGGAAGCGCTTTCGATGCCCCAGTCCATAGAAGTCATTGCCACACTCCTGTTCGTCGTGGCGGTGTTGCACACCTTCTCCGTTCCCGTGTTTGCGCGGTTGGCCCATCGCGGCGGCCCGCACGCCGGCTTCTGGCACCTGCTGGCCGAGGTCGAGGCGGTGTTCGGCGTGTGGGCGTTCGCCCTGATCGTGGCGATGGCGGCGCTGTCGGGGCCGTCCGCGGCCATCGGCTACATGGACACGCGCAACTTCACCGAACCGCTGTTCGTGTTCACCATCATGGTGGTGGCGGCCAGCCGGCCGATCCTGGAGCTGGTGGGCCTGCTGGTGCGCGCCACGGCGCGCGTGCTGCCGCTGCCGCGGGAGCTGGCAACGTTCTTCGTGGTGATGTCGCTGGTGCCGCTGGGCGGCTCGTTCATCACCGAGCCGGCGGCCATGACGCTGGCGGCCATCCTGCTGCGCGACGCCTATTTCCGCAGCAGCGGGCGCGCCGGCTTCAAGTACCTGACGCTCGGCGTGCTGTTCGTCAACGTCTCCATCGGCGGCGTGCTGACCTCGTACGCGGCGCCGCCGGTGCTGATGGTGGCGTCCACCTTCGGCTGGGACTCGGCCTTCATGGCGCAGCATTTCGGCTGGCGCGCGGCGGTGGCGGTGTGCCTGAACGCGGGCCTGCTGACCTTCATCTGCCGCAAGGCGCTGCTGGAGCGCTCGGTGGGCACGGGCGGCGGGGTCGACGCGCCGGACGGCAAGGACAACCGCCCGCCGGTGCCGGCGCTGGTGATGCTGATCCACCTGGTGTTCCTGGTGGCGGTGGTGCTGAGCGCGCATCATCCGGCGATCTTCCTGGGCCTGCTGATGATGTTCATCGGTTTTGCCGAGGCCTACAAGCGCCACCAGAACCGCCTGCTCATCAAGGAGGGGCTGATGGTGGGTTTCTTCCTGGCGGGCCTGGTGGTGCTGGGCGGCCTGCAGAAGTGGTGGCTGCAGGACCTCTTGGGCGGCCTGGAGCCGTTCGTGCTGTTCTGGGGCGCGACCGCCCTGACGGCGATCACCGACAACGCCGCGCTGACCTACCTGGGGTCGCTGGTGGAAGGCACCAGCGAGGCCTGGCGCTACATGCTGGTGGCGGGCGCGGTGACGGGCGGCGGCCTGACGGTGATCGCCAACGCCCCGAATCCGGCCGGTTTCGCCATCCTGAAGAATCATTTCCCGGACGGCAGCATCTCGTCCGGACGGCTGTTTTTGTCCGCCCTGGGGCCGACGCTGGTGGCCGCCCTGATGTTCCTGCTGCCCGTCTGACGGAGCGGGGCGCGCACCCCCGCCGGAGCCCCGGGGCGCCCCGTCGCGGGGGTGCCGCCGGCCTTTCATGAAAAACCGCTAAAATTCAAGACTTTCCCGTATTTTTCCGGCCGTGCCCGGCCGTTGTCCGGTCCAAGCCAGTTCCGGCCCCGGGGCCTCTCGTTGGAGGACCCTCGCGCCCCTGGTTTTGCGCAGCGTCCGGTCGACGGTCATAGATATACCGGGCCCGCGCCTGGGAGCCCTCGATGCCCATCTACGCTTACAAGTGCAGCGCCTGTGGCCATGCCAAAGACGTCCTGCAGAAGATTTCCGACGCGCCGCTTTCGGTTTGCCCCGAATGCGGCCAGAGCACGTTTTCCAAGCAAGTGACCGCGGCTGGCTTCCAGCTCAAGGGCTCGGGCTGGTACGTCACCGATTTCCGCGGCAACGGCAGCGGCGGCCAGCAGGCCACCGGCGCCAGCGCCCCGTCGACGCCCGCTGACAGCGCCGCGCCGGCCGCCAGCGCACCGGCTCCGGCCGCTGCCCCCGCGCCGGCCGCGGGACCGGCCACCACTTCCTGAGCACGCGCGCGATGCGTATGCGCGTCATCAAAAAGTACTTCATCACCGGCCTGCTGATCTGGGTTCCCCTGGTCATCACGGTGTGGGTGCTGGGGCTGCTGGTCGCCACCCTCGAAGGGTTCGTGCCTGGCTTCCTGTCGTCCGAATCGCTGTTCGGCGTCGACATTCCCGGCTTCCGCTTCGTCCTGGTCATCGTGGTGGTACTGTTGACGGGCATCTTCGCGGCCAACCTGATCGGCCGTACCATGGTGGACCAGTGGGAAAACCTGCTGGGCCGCATTCCCCTGGTGCGTTCGATCTACAACTCGGTCAAGCAGGTCAGCGATACCGTGCTAGCCCCGAACGGCCAGGCGTTCCGCCGGGCGGTGCTGGTGCAGTATCCGCGCGCCGGCAGCTGGACCATCGCATTCGTCACCGGCACGCCCAGCGGTGAAGTGGCCGAGCGCTTGCCCGGGGACCACATCAGCGTGTACGTGCCGACCACGCCGAATCCCACGTCCGGCTTCTTCCTGATGGTGCCCCGTGCCGACACGGTGGACCTGCAGATGAGCGTGGACGCGGCCTTGAAGTACATCGTTTCCATGGGCGTCGTCGCCCCGGGTCCGGCCATGCCGGGCGCCCGGCCGGCGCCGCCCGCTCCGACGCCGGACGCGCAGCGCGCGCCGGGCGTCGACCTGTAACCCTTTACGCTACTACCAAGCACACAACGGAGTTATCCCGATGCGTACCTGCTACACCGGCCAGGTTTGCCGCGACCATCTCGGCCAGACCGTCACCCTGTATGGCTGGGTGAACCGCCGCCGCGACCACGGCGGGGTCATCTTCATCGACTTGCGCGATCGCGCGGGCCTGGCGCAGATCGTGTTCGATCCGGATAACGCCGCCTTCGCCACCGCCGAGCGCCTGCGCAACGAATTCTGCATCCGCGTCACCGGCCTGGTGCGCGAGCGTCCGGCGGGCACCGCCAACGCCGAGCTGGCCTCGGGCGAAATCGAAGTGCTGTGCAAGGAAGTCGAGATCCTGAACGCGTCGGTCACGCCGCCGTTCCAGCTGGACGACGACAACCTGTCGGAAACCACCCGCCTGACGCACCGCGTGCTGGACCTGCGCCGCCCGCAGATGCAGCGCAACCTGATGCTGCGCTACCGCGTCTCGATCGAGACCCGCAAGTTCCTGGACCAGCTGGGCTTCATCGACATCGAGACCCCGATGCTGGCCAAGAGCACGCCCGAAGGCGCGCGCGACTACCTGGTGCCCTCGCGCGTCAACGCCGGCCACTTCTTCGCGCTGCCGCAGTCGCCGCAGCTGTTCAAGCAGATGCTGATGGTGTCGGGCTTCGACCGCTACTACCAGATCACCAAGTGCTTCCGCGACGAAGACCTGCGCGCCGACCGCCAGCCTGAATTCACCCAGATCGACTGCGAAACCTCGTTCCTGAACGAATTCGAGATCCGCGAGATCTTCGAGAACCTGATCCGCCACGTCTTCAAGGTGGTGCAGGGCGTCGACCTGGCCGAGCCGTTCCCGATCATGAGCTGGACCGAAGCGATGCGTCGCTACGGCTCGGACAAGCCCGATCTGCGCGTGCAGCTCGAGTTCACCGACATGACCGACGTCATGCGCGACGTGGACTTCAAGGTGTTCGCCGCCGCCGCCACGGCGCCCGGCAGCCGCGTGGTCGCCCTGCGCGTGCCCGGCGGCGCCGAGATGTCGCGCAGCGAGATCGACGGCTACACCCAGTTCGTCGGCATCTACGGCGCCAAGGGCCTGGCCTACATCAAGGTCAACGAAGTGGCCAAGGGCCGCGACGGCCTGCAATCGCCCATCGTCAAGAATCTGCATGACGCCGCCCTGGCCGAACTGGTCAAGCGCACCGGCGCGCAAGACGGCGACATCATCTTCTTCGGCGCTGACCGCGAGAAGGTCGTCAACGACGCCATCGGCGCGCTGCGCGTGAAGATCGGCCACAGCGAATTCGGCAAGAAGACCGGCCTGTTCACCGCCGGCTGGCAGCCGCTGTGGGTGGTCGACTTCCCGATGTTCGAATACGACGAGGAAGACGGCCGCTACACTGCCGCCCACCATCCGTTCACCAGCCCCAAGGACGGCCACGAGGACTTCCTCGAGACCGATCCCAGCAAGGCGTTCGCCAAGGCCTACGACATGGTCCTGAACGGCTGGGAAATCGGCGGCGGCTCGGTCCGTATCCACCGCGAGGAAGTGCAGAGCAAGGTGTTCCGCGCGCTCAAGATCGGCGCCGAGGAAGCCCGCGAGAAGTTCGGCTACCTGCTGGACGCGCTGCAGTACGGCGCGCCTCCGCACGGCGGCATCGCCTTCGGCCTGGACCGCATCGTTACGATGATGACCGGCGCCGAATCGATCCGCGACGTGATTGCCTTCCCGAAGACCCAGCGCGCCCAGGATCTGCTGACCCAGGCGCCGTCGGAAGTCGACGAGAAGCAACTGCGCGAGCTGCACATCCGCCTGCGCAACGCAGAGCCGAAGTAGGCCCACCCCCGAGCGCCTGCGGCGCTCCCCCTCAAGGGGGCGCCGCGCGGGACCGGCGGAGCCGGATCCCGGCGGCCTGGCTTGGGGCGGGACATCTGGCTTGCCTGGGCCTGTGCGCGGGACGCGCACCGGCCCGGTCACTCTGGTTTCAGGGTGTCTCCGAGGTGGGAAGGGTTCATGGAATTGGAGTAATCTGGCAGACGCCGCCTGGGTTGGCGGCGCTTGCCGGGGCTCCTTTTTTTGTGGGCCGCGGTTGGCGGTTTCACTGTCTTGAGAGGCGCCATCTCCTCCATGTCGCTCATCCGTGTCGTCAGCTACAACATCCATAAGGGCCGCTCGGCGCTGGGCCGCCGCGACTCCCTGAATGAACTGCGCCTGGGCCTGTATGGCCTGCGCCCCGACCTGGTCTTCCTGCAGGAAGTGCAGGGCCGCAACGAGCAGAAGTCGTTGCTCGACGCCCAGCACGAATCGCTGGCCGCCGCGCTCAAGCTGGACGTGGCCTACGGCCGCAACGCGATCCGCCACGAGACCGACCACGGCAACGCCCTGTTGTCGCGCTTTCCCATTCTTGACCACGAAAACCAGGACATCTCCGACCACCGGCTGGAGCAGCGCGGCCTGCTGCACGCGACCATCGAGCTCGACGGCCGTTCGGTGCATTGCTTCGTGGTGCACCTGGGGCTGTTCGCCGGCAGCCGCAGCCGCCAGATCCTGGCGCTGACCGAACGCATCCGGCGCATGGTGCCCGACGGCGAGCCCATCCTGATCGCGGGCGATTTCAACGACTGGGGCGATCGCCTGGCGCCGCTGTTCGTGCAGCAGCTGGGCCTGTACGAGGTGTTCTCGCATGCGCCGCGCAGCCATGGCGGCGAACTGCCGCGGCTGCGTGATTCGGTCAAGCGCCTGAGCAACGCCCTGCGCGGCCTGCCCAACAGCGGCGTGTCGGTGCTGGAGCGCACCAACCAGCTGGGCATGGACGGCAGCTCGCGCCTGTTGCTGCCGCCGCCGCGCACCTTCCCGGCCGTGTTCCCCTGGTTCCGCCTGGACCGCATCTACCAACGCGGCTTCGCCGTGCGCAGCGCGCGCGTGCTGCGGGGCCGCGAGTGGGCGCGGCTGTCCGATCATTCCCCCTTGCTGGCCGAGCTGGAACTCCCGTGAAGGCCGAGCAGGTCAGGCTGGAGTGGACCGACGGCAACGACATCCGGCTGCTGCAGAACGGCACCGAATTCTTCCCGGCGCTGTGCCAGGCGATCGACGCGGCGCAGTCCAGCGTGCACCTGGAAACCTATATCTTCATGCTGGACCGCACCGGCCTGAAGGTCCTGGACTGCCTGATGGCGGCGGCCGCGCGCGGCGTCAAGGTGCGCGTAGTGCTCGATGGCTTCGGCGCGGCCGAGACGGTGGACACGCTGCGCGAGCGCCTGACCGGCGCGGGCGCGCAATGCCGCGTCTTCCGCCCGGAACCGCGCTGGTTCGCCAGGTTCATTCCTTCGCGCAGCCGCTTGCGACGGCTGCACCGCAAGGTCACCATCGTCGATGGCAACGTCGCCTTCATCGGCGGCATCAACATCATCGACGACTACGACGACCTCGATCCCACCGATGGCATCTCGGCGCCGCGCTTCGATTTCGCGGTGCAGGTGCGCGGCCCGCTGGTGACCGAGGCGGCCTATGCCCAGGACCTGCTGTGGGTCCGCCTGAATTGGGCGCGCCTGCGGCGCCATCCGCGCGACTGGAACCGCATGCGCCTGACCAAGCCCAGCCACGCGCACGTCGCGCCCTGCGGCGAGCTGCGCGCCGCGCTGGTGCTGCGCGACAACCTGCGCTTTCGCCAGACCTTCGAACGCGCCTATCTCTACGGCATCACCCAGGCGCGGCGCGACATCCTCATCGCCAACGCCTATTTCTTTCCCGGCCGCCAGTTCCGCCGCGCCCTGGCCAAGGCCGCCGCGCGCGGCGTGCGCGTGCGGCTGCTGCTGCAGGGCAAGGTCGAATACCGCATGCAGTACCACGCCACGCGCTCGCTCTACGACCAGCTGCTGCGCGACGGCATCGAGATCTACGAGTACATGCCGAGCTACCTGCATGCCAAGGTGGCCGTGATCGACAACGTCGCCACCGTGGGCTCGTCCAACCTGGACCCCTTCAGCCTGCTGCTGGCGCGCGAGGCCAACGTGGTGGTCGACGACCAGCCGTTCGCCTGGGACCTGCAGGAGCGGCTGGAGGCGGCCATCGAGCAGGGCGGGCGCTTCATCCGGCCGCTGGAGTACCAGCGGCGCGGCTGGGTGCGGCGCTGGGTGGACGCGGCGTCCTATACCTTGCTGCGGATCGGGGTGGCGTTGACGGGGACGTCGGACAAGTATTGACGCGCGCCGCCTCAGGCGCGTTTTTTCAGCAGCCCCAGGGCCAGCGCCGTGCCGACCAGGATGATGGCGGCGCCGGCGCCGATGGATGGCGTGATGGCCTCGTCCAGGAACCAGGCGCCCCAGACGACGCCAAAGATCGGCACCAGGAAGGTGACGCTGACGGCCCCGGTGGGGCCGACATTGGCGATCAGCCGGAAGAACACGATATAGGCCGCGCCGGTGCAGACGATCGCCAGCAGGATGGTGGCGATCCAGGCGGAGCCCGACGCGGGTGTTTCGGGCCAGGCGGAGATCGCCAGCGGCAGCAGGACCAGCGAGGCGGCGATCATGCTGCCCGTGGCATTGGCCAAGGCGTCCACGCCGCTCAGGAAGCGCTTGGTCCAGTTGGCGGCGATGCCGTAGAAGATGGGCGCGGAAATCGCGGCAATCACGGCAGGACCGGTGCCGCCGTCCTGGAAGTGCAGTTTGTCCCAGACCAGCACGACGATACCGACCAGGCCGATCATGAGGCCGAGCGACCGCATCCAGGGCAGACGGTCCTTGAACCACAGCCAGCCCACGACCGCGCCCCAGACCGGGGTGACAGCGTTCGCCACGGACAGGAATCCGGCGCCGAGCGACTGGGCCGCGTAGGCATACAGCAGGAAGGGCACCGCCGCGTTGAGCGTACCGACCACCAGCAGCGATTTCCAGTGCCGACGGATGATCGGCATTTTGCCGCGCCACAAGGCAATCGGCAGCAGGAACAGCGCCGCCAGGCCCACGCGCAGTTCGATCAGCGCGACCGGACCGAAGTCCGCCACCGCCAGGCGCATGAACAAAAAAGAGCCGCCCCAGACGGCGGCCAGTACCAGAAGGTCCAGCAGATCACGTTGACGCATGCGTTCAGTCCCGGGTTACGTTGTCTTCCGGCTCGTGGCCAGATTCTTCATCTTGACCCGGTGCGCCAGCAGCGCACAGGTCAGGGACAGGACGATACAGAGGACCAGGCCGGTGCGCACTCCGTTTAGTACGCTGCTGTGGGAGATCAGGATGCCGACCACCGCGGTGCCGAGGGCGCTGCCGATGGCGCGGGTGGTCTGGACGAGGGCGGAAGCCACGCCCACGTCGCGGCGCTCGCTGAGCATCTGCATGAACAGGGTCAGGTTCGGCAACAGGAAGCCGAGCGCGCAGCCGTTGACGAAGAAGGCCGCCAGGATCCACCAGGCCGAGGTGCCGGGGGAAATCAGCAGCACCATCAGCGAACCTGTCGCCAGCAGCCCGCCGCCGAACACCATCAGGCGCTGCGGTTCGGTCTGCCTGGGGAAGAGGCGGCCATTGATGATGCTGCCGACCGAAATCGCGGCCACCAGCGGCGTCAGCAGCAGGCCCGCTTCGCTCGGGGAGTATCCGAGCACCTGCTGCAACAGCAGGGGGCTGTAGAAGATCAGGACGAACATGACGGCGCCGACCATCATGGCGGCCAGATTCAGAAGCCGTGACTCCCAGCCCGCCAGCACGCGCAGCGGGAATATCGGGGTGGCAACCCTGCGCTCCGTCGGTATCAGGATGGCAATGGCAATGACGCCGGCCAGCGCCAGGCACAGGCCCAGCACGGGATGGGCGTGGTCGCCGCTGGCGAAGGCCAGCTCCAGCGCCGCCAGCGGGGCGCCCACCGCGATGACGAGCAGGACGGCGCCCAGCCAGTCGATCTTGCGGCTTTCATCGTGCAGCGGCCGGATGCGGGGGAAGTACCGGGCCAGCAGGAAGAGCGTGAAGGCCGCCGCGATCGGCGAAATGAAGAACGCGGCCCGCCAACCCAGCGCCTGGGTCACCGCGCCGCCCAGCACCGGCCCGATGCCGCTGGCCATGGCGAACGCGGCGGAGACCAGCGCCATCCAGCGCACGCGTTGCTTGGCGTCAGGGAACAGATCGGCGGGCGCGGCGAAGGCCGTGGCGATCATCATGCCGCCGCCAATGCCCTGCAGCGAGCGGAAGATGATCAGTTGCGTCATCGACTGCGCCAGGCCACAGGCGATGGAACCCAGGGCGATGATCAGCACCGATACGAGCATCAGCGGCTTGCGGCCGAACATGTCGCCCAGGCGGCCGAAGATCAGGATCGATGCGGCGGTGGCCAGCAGATACCCGGTACCGACCCAGGCATAGAGCGCCATGCCGTTCAGGGCCTCGGCCACGCGCGGCAGGGTGGTGCTGATGATGGTGGAATCGAACGCCGCCAGCACCACGGTGGCGGAGACCCCCGCCATGGCCATCAGCAGATCGCGGCGGGAATGTACGGGAGCGGCGGGCTGGGTCGATGGGGGGGGCGGGTTCATGCCGCCAAGCATATCATCGGCCCACTAGGGTTTTCACTTGTAGAAGGCGTGGTAACTCCAGAAAACCGCGATGACCAGCACCACGATGGCCCACGACCAGCGTGAATTCGACAGCCCGCGGCCGGGGGGTTCCGGCGGCGGCGGTGGCGGCGCCAGCCGCGGCTGCGCGGCCATGTAGTCGATGAAGGCAGTGAAAAAGCGTTCGATGATTTTCTCGCCGGCCTTCAACACCAGGCCCTCGCCGCATTCGGCCAGCTTGCCGCCGGTCATGCCGGCGAGGGTGTAGGCGACGCGGGTGCCTTCGTCCTTGGTGCTGAGATTGACCTGGGCGGTGCCGATCGCCAGGCAGGCCGCCAGCCCCTTGCCCTCGAACACCAGCGTGCAGCTGTTGGGCGGATCGACGTCGGACAGCAGGATTTCGCCTTCATAGTCGGTATCGATGCCGGCCACCTTGGCCCGCAATGTGACCGCATATTCGGTGGCGGACCGCTGTGTCACGCTGATGCAACCCGGTATGCATCGCTGCAATACCGCGGGATCCGTGAGGGCGTCCCAGGTTTGATGCTGGGTGGAGGGAATCCATTGGGCATCTGCAATGCGCATGGCTGTCTCCTTTTATTTGGCACTTCTTCTTTTTATTGTGAACCCAAATTTGAAAAAAGACCATGCCAAGTAAGGACTTGCCGTTCGAGCTCAAACCGATGCGGGCCTTGCTTCGGACATTCCCGGCAACCGTCTACCTAGTTCCTGCGCTGGCAGTTCGATGTAGCGTCGGGCCAACAGCGCGGCGCCGATACTGACGGCGATCGAGAGCCAGCGCCAGATTTCGATCGGCATGCCTGAGCGATATCCAATGACTGACAATTCCACGAATATGGGGCCATGCACCAGGTAAAGCGAGTAGGATGCATCCCCCAGCTTGAGGAGTGGCATTGGGAACTTCAAGCCGGCCTGTTCCGCGGCGGCCAGAAAGGAAATCAAAGCGCCAAATGCCGTCGCGAATAGTGGATGCCTGAGCCATCCGGGCAATCCGACGATGCCATAGAGCATGAGCAACCCGGCGGCCAGGGACGCCAGGCAAACAACGCCAGTGACTCTCATCGGCGCATGACGCAGCCGATAGGCGAGGATGCCGGCCGCGAAATAGAGCTGAGCGTAAGAGAACAGGTGATAGTCCCAGCCCGTCCACCGTTGGCCGGTTCCCCAAAGGCAGAAGAGGGTCACGGCGAGGCCGGCTGTTCCAAAGAAAGGCACGACCAATGCGGCGAGCAGGTAGAAGAGCACTTCGTGTTCCAGTGACCAGCCCGGCGAAAGGAGCGGGTAAGCCTCCATCGGGAACATCAGGAAACTCTTGATAACTCCGTTCATGCCCAAGGCGCTGATCTCATTGGCGTAGCGGTTGGTGGCTAGCGTCCAGA
Organism: Achromobacter sp. 2789STDY5608621; assembly: GCF_001299375.1. Lineage (NCBI taxonomy): Bacteria > Pseudomonadati > Pseudomonadota > Betaproteobacteria > Burkholderiales > Alcaligenaceae > Achromobacter > Achromobacter sp. 2789STDY5608621. The sequence continues at coordinate 120,194 of NZ_CYTU01000011.1, forward strand.
TTAGGATCAGTGCCAGGATCCCCCAGTACAGCGGAGCGATTCGCCAAACGCGCTTGAGCAGAAATCGGATTGGATTGAAACGTGGCGCTGACGATGCCACGTGGCAAATGATGAAGCCCGATATACAGAAAAACAGATCCACCCCGATGTATCCGTAGTCGGAAATGAGAGGCAGTCGCAGGAGCTGGCTGGAGTTCCACGCTGACGCCCAGTGAGAGTGGAACACGACTACAGTCAATGCCGCGATCGCTCGAAGCGCTTGGATGGACTGATATTGCATGAGTGTGTGGTGTGGGAAGGGTGGGCGCAATCATAGCTCGGTCCTGCTACCTGGTTGATGCCTTCCCGCGCGGACGAAAGGCGTTTTGAACGAGGCTCTGCTCTGCTCATTTGTGCGATACAGATCTACAATGCGAGTCATTCCCCCATGAGTTTCTCGACAGGTTCCTATGCTGCGGCCGCTTCCCGTTGTTGCCATCCGGGCCGACGCTTCTCTCTTGATCGGAGCGGGGCATGTAATGCGATGCCTCGCCTTGGCGGACGGTATTGCGCGCCAAGGTGGCCAAGTGCATTTTCTTACCCGGCGGCACGTTGCACATCTTGGCGATCTGATCGAGAGCAAGGGACATGTTGTGCATTGGCTGGATGACGCCGAGCCCGCTCTGGAACTCGAGGGTTACGGCAAGTGGCTCGGGGTTACGCAGGCGCAAGACGCACAGGCTGCAGCACGGGTGTTGCGCCAGGTCCGCCCTGATTGGCTCGTTGTCGATCACTACGCGCTCGGTCGGGCGTGGCAGTCGCCGTTGCGTCCCTGGGTGGGTGGGATCCTGGTGATCGATGACCTAGCAGACCGCAACCATGATTGCGATGTATTGCTGGACCAGAATTATTTCCGTGATTCGGACCGCTACCGGGGGCGGGTGCCTCCGCATTGTGTCCAGCTGCTCGGCCCCCGCTATGCGCTATTGCGATCGGAGTTTCAGCGCCTGCGCGATCAGAGCCGTGTCCGTGATGGCTCTGTGCGCAAGATCCTAGTCGCGTTCGGCGGCATGGACCTGGCCAATCATACAGGCCGTTTCTTGGCGGCGCTTCCGCCTCGCAACGACGGTTGTTTCATGGATGTGGTCATTGGAGGGGGCAATCCGCAGCGTGCGTTGTTGCAGTCGTTGTGTATGGCGCGGTCGGATGTTCAACTGCACGTCCAGTCGGACCGTATGGCCGAATTGATTGATGCGGCCGACCTTGTTGTCGGTGCAAGCGGTAGCAGCAATTGGGAACGATTTTGCCTGGCCGCGCCCGCTATTGCGGTCGCGGTGGCGGATAACCAGGAGCCAGTGTTGCGCGACCTGGAACAAGATGGGTTGGTACTAGGCGTGTCGCGAGAATCGCCGGATCAAGTCGGCGACTGTGTGAACCTTGTCGAATATGCCCTGCACCAGCCGGCGATGTTGCGCGGCCTGAGCGAACGCGCAGCCAAATTGGTGGATGGCAAGGGTGTCCAGCGCATCATTGACCAATTGGGCCGGTCCACCGCAGTCTGAGGATCGCTCACCGCCAGGGGGCTCACCTCGGTCCTGCCAACGAAGGTGGCCTGAGCATTGAAGGGGCGAGGCCCATTCGACGAGGCGCGTATGCCTCGCCAGGCATCATCTGTGACGTACTGAAGTGCGCAAGACCTGACGTCCCAAGGCATACAGTACACCGATCAGCAGGCCCGCGAGCAAGCCGGCCAACAAGGTGATGCGTACTTTCGGCAGCACAGGTGTTTCTGGTGTGTACCAAGGGGCCAGCAACGAGGTCGGATTGCGAGTGATAAAGCCGATGTCGTTGTCGATCGAGTGCAGTCGATCCTGCTGGACCAAGGTTTCGTCACGAGTGATCAGATAGGCCACGGATTTTTCCTGAGCGGACTCCATCTTCCTGATCATGTCCTGGCCGCTCGCGATCTGGGCTTGCGCGGTTGTCCGTTGTTCTTCAAGCGACTTGATCATCGGCTCGGTCATCGCTATTTGCTGTTGTCGTATCATCTCGAACACCGCCTGGGCACAGGCCTGAGCCACGGCCGGATCCTCTCGCCGTACTCGCAATTCGATGGCTCCCGGACTCATGCGATTGATTGTCGGCTTCACGATGCTCAGCATTGCCTCGCGATTCAGTGGACCGTTGCTCGACGGCTCGCAAAGTTTCACAACAGCATCGGTATAGGAACTCGGTATTTGCAGTCTGGCGATCGTCAGGGCTGAGTCTTCCACAGGAATTTGGGGAGCCGACGAGCCCCTGCGCAGATTGGTCGACGACGTTGTCAACGCACTTTGAATCAGCCCTACGGATTCGTATTGCTTGGGTGTAAGCCATATGTGCGCAGCCCCCGCCAGCAAGCCGATCGTGCCACAGATGAAAATAGTGATTACATTAGATCTGAGAAAGACGATAACGTCCCCAAGGTCGAAATTGCTGCCCATCGGGGTTGGGGCGCTATGAGATGTGGTCATAAATTGCGTTTGGCAGCGGAAATAAATATTGTAGACGGGGTGGTCGAAATCAGTTGTATCTTGCTGTAGCTTGGTGGGATTTGTTGCTAGTGCTAACACCCGATGTTTACTATTTTGTTACGGCAAGTGCAATAACTGACGAGCGGGGTAGAGTGCTCCTTGTTGCGCCCGCATGATGTCTCGTGATTGTTACAATTGGGTTGTTGTGCAAGGTAGGGGACGAGATGCATACTCTTGCGCGCTTCCCGGACCGGCCGCCAGCCAACGAGGGGGGCCAGACGCGGATTCGAGTACGGATCGATGGGCATGCCCTGCTGATGCATGGGGGTACGCCCGATTGTGGATTGGCGTGTCTTTTTTGTTCAGAAGCTGAACGATCCCCTGCCGCTACTGGCCGGACGGTTGAACAGTCTGCCGCCCCTCAACTTTGGTTTAATCATCTTGTAAATGATCGATCGTCGACTCAAATCACAGGAAGATACCCATTTCTGGGTGATGAAGCGTCTGGAGGAAAATCCGGACATCACTCAGCGCGAGTTGGCGAAAGAGCTCGGAATCAGTTTGGGCGGGGTTAATTATTGCATTAAAGCCCTGATGGAAAAGGGGCTGGTGAAAATGCAGAATTTCAGCCACAGCAAAAACAAATTCGGCTATGTTTATTTGTTGACACCCGCCGGAATTGCAGAAAAAACGTCGCTAACCGCGCGTTTTCTGAAACGCAAGATGCAGGAATACGAGGCTATACGCGTCGAGATCGAGGCTCTGAAGGAAGAGATGTCGAAAATAAATGAGGCCAATGAATGAAGATTGCGGTCGCCGGCAGTGGCTATGTCGGATTGTCCAACGCAGTGCTGCTGGCACAGCGCCATGAGGTCGTGGCGCTTGATGTCGTGGCGTCGAAAGTGGATATGTTGAATCGGCGTGAAACCCCGATCGTGGACGCCGAGTTGCAGGACTACCTCAAGACCAAGTCTTTGAATTTAAAGGCGACGACGGACAAAGGTGAGGCTTACGAGGGGGCCGATTTCGTTATTGTCGCGACGCCTACGGATTATGATCCGAAAACCAATCACTTCGATACCCGGACCGTCGAGGCGGTTATAAACGATGTGATGGCGATCAATCCCGAGGCAGTAATTGTCATCAAGTCCACCGTGCCGGTTGGTTTTACCATGAAAATGCGCCGGCAGTTGAATTGCGCCAATATTTTTTTCTCACCTGAATTCTTGCGGGAGGGCAGGGCGTTATATGACAATCTTTATCCTTCTCGTATTATCGTTGGTGAGCAGTCAAGTCGTGCCGAGATATTTGCCAATATGCTTCGGGAAGGTGCGCTGAAAGAGGATGTTCCGATCCTTTACACCAGTTCTACCGAGGCCGAAGCAGTAAAGCTGTTTTCAAATACTTATTTGGCGATGCGTGTAGCGTATTTCAACGAACTTGACACGTACGCAGCCACCCACGGTTTGGATTCGCGTCAGATCATCGAAGGGGTCGGCCTGGATCCTCGTATTGGTGCGCACTACAACAATCCATCATTTGGCTACGGCGGCTACTGTCTGCCGAAAGATACCAAGCAGTTGCTCGCTAATTATCGGGATGTGCCTCAGAATTTGATTCATGCCATCGTCGAGTCCAATACGACGCGCAAGGATTTCGTGGCCGATAGCATTCTGGCGCGCAGGCCGAGCGTCGTCGGGGTATATCGTCTGATAATGAAGAGTGGGTCGGATAACTTCCGCGCGTCCAGTATTCAGGGAGTCATGAAGCGTATCAAGGCCAAGGGGGTGGAAATCATCGTATATGAACCGTCGTTGACCGACGATGAGTTTTTCCATTCTAAAGTGATCCGCGATCTGGATGAATTCAAGCGGCGTGCAGATGTCATTGTTGCCAATAGAATGAGTCCAAAATTGGCTGATGTTGAGTCGAAGGTGTATACCCGCGACCTTTTTGGAAATGATTAAAAATCCATAGGATTTAACGACATGTTCGAAAATAAAACCATACTGGTTACTGGCGGCACGGGTTCGTTCGGCAATACCTTCGTTCCGATGACGCTGGCCAAATACAATCCCAAAAAGATAATCGTCTTTTCGCGCGACGAGATGAAGCAATGGGATATGGCCAAGAAGTACCAGAAAGATGATCGCATCCGTTTTTTCATCGGCGATGTGCGCGACAAGGATCGTCTCTACCGCGCGTTAGATGGCGTGGATTACGTCGTTCATGCCGCGGCGACTAAAATCGTCCCGACTGCGGAATACAACCCGTTCGAATGCGTCAAGACCAACGTTATCGGTGCGATGAACCTTATCGATGCCTGCATCGATAAGGGGATCAAGCGGGTTGTCGCGCTGTCTACCGACAAGGCCAGCAGTCCCATCAATCTCTATGGTGCAACCAAGCTCGCATCGGATAAGTTGTTCGTGGCGGGCAACTCGTACTCCGGTGGCCACAACACGCGCTTTGCCGTGGTGCGGTACGGCAACGTTATGGGCTCTCGCGGTTCGGTCATCCCGTTTTTCATGTCCATCAAGGATCAGGGCGTGTTGCCGATCACGGACCCACGTATGACGCGTTTCATGATTTCGCTGGAAGAGGGTGTGGAACTTGTCTGGCATGCCTTCGAGGATATGGAAGGCGGTGAGATCTACGTCAAGAAGATTCCGTCCATGAAGGTTGCTGATCTGGCTCGCGTCATTGCTCCCGAGGCGAAGCAGGAAGTGATTGGCATCCGTCCTGGTGAAAAGCTGCATGAACAGATGATCAGCGCCGAGGATGCCTACTATACCTACGAGTATCCTGAGCATTTCAAGATCCTGCCCACAATCAATGGATGGGCAACCTGCGAAAAGCGCATCAAGACCGGCCAGAAGGTGCCGGAGGGTTTCGTGTATGCCAGCGATAACAACACAGAATGGATGCGGGACGAGGAACTGCAGGCCTGGATCGACGCGAATCGCGAAAAGATCGGAGCCATCTGATGCAATCCATTCCGTATGGCCGGCAGCATATCAACCAGGCGGACATCGATGCCGTCGTGCGTGTGCTGCAATCGGATTATCTGACCCAGGGACCCGCCGTCCCCAAGTTTGAAAAACTCCTGGCGGACTACTGTGGTACGGCGCATGCGCTGGCCGTCAATAGTGCGACGTCGGCGTTGCACGTGGCTTGCATGGCCCTGGGCCTTGGGCCGGGAGACTGGCTCTGGACCTCGCCCATCACATTCGTGGCGTCGGCCAATTGCGGTCTGTATTGCGGTGCAAGGGTCGATTTCGTGGATATCGATCCGAGTACTTACAATATGTGCCCGGTGGCGCTTGAACGCAAGCTGGAGCAGGCTGAGCGGGAAGGCCGGTTGCCGAAGGTGGTGGTGCCAGTGCATCTGACGGGCCAGTCCTGCGATATGCGGGCCATCCATGCGTTGGCGCAGCGCTATGGCTTCAAGATCATTGAAGACGCGTCGCACGGAGTCGGCGGGCGATACGCCGATCAGCCTATCGGTTCCTGCGAGTTCAGCGATATCACGGTATTCAGTTTTCACCCGGTGAAGATCATCACGACAGCCGAGGGTGGCGTCGCGATGACCAACAGCGATGAGCTGGCCGAACGTATGGCGCTGTTGCGCAGCCATGGCATCACGCGCGACGCCACCAAGATGACGCACGCTCCGGATGGGGACTGGTACTACCAGCAGATCATGCTGGGGTACAACTACCGCATGACGGAATTGCAGGCGGCGTTGGGTGTCAGTCAGACCGATCGTCTGGATGAGTTCGTCGCTCGGCGCCATGAACTGGCGCGTCGGTATGACGGGTTGCTCGCGGAATGCCCGGTGACAGTGCCGTGGCAGCATCCCGATACGTATTCCGGTTTGCATCTTTACGTGATTCGCCTGCAATTGGACAAGACGGCGCGCACGCATCGCCAAGTGTTTGACGCGATGCGCCAAAATGGCATAGGCGTGAATCTGCACTACATACCGGTACATCTCCAGCCGTACTACGCCGCCATGGGTTTCAAGGCCGGGGACTTTCCCGAGGCCGAGCGCTATTACTCCGAGGCGATCAGTCTACCGATGTACGCGATTTTGCAAGAAGCCGAGCAAGACCGCGTGGTCGACGTGCTGCGCCAAGCGTTGCGCGGCTAGCCAGGAGACATTGGATGAGTCGGCGTTTGGTGTTAGGAACGGCGCAGTTTGGCCTGCCGTACGGTATCGCCAACCAGACGGGGCGGGTGGCGCCGTCTGCAGTCCGCCATATTCTGGCGGATGCCCGGGACTCGGGTGTCGATACGCTCGATACGGCAATTGCCTACGGTGATAGCGAGTCGGCGTTGGGCGATGCGAATGTGGCAGGCTGGCAGATCATCAGCAAATTGCCGGGCATGCCCGACGATTGCGGCGATTGTGCCACCTGGGTGCGCCAGCAACTCGAGGGATCTTTGCGGCGCTTGCGTGTCGATGCGCTGCACGGGCTCCTGCTGCATCGCCCGGAGCAACTTCTTGGGGGCCAGGGGGCCGCGCTGGCGCGTACCCTCCGTGAGTTGAGGCGCGAAGGGCTCGTGGCAAAAGTCGGCGTGTCGATCTATGCGCCGCAGGAGCTGGAAGCGCTCCTGCAGGTTCTGGATATCGACATGGTGCAGGCACCGTTGAGCGTGCTGGATCAGCGCATGATCGTCTCCGGCTGGGCGGATCGTCTCAAGGCGGCAGGTATCGAATTGCATGTGCGGTCCGTGTTCCTGCAAGGCCTGTTGTTGATGGCGCGGGGCGACAGGGCCGAGAAGTTTGATCGTTGGGACGGCCTGTGGCAGGAATGGGAACGCTGGTTACAGGCAACTGAAATTCCCGCCATAAACGCGTGCCTACGCTTTGCGCTGTCGGTCCCATCAGTGGACAAGGTGGTCGTCGGCGTGGACAGCCTGGAACAATTGCGTGGCATCCTCGCGGTGACGCAGGCGCCCCTGCCAGACCTGCCGGTCTGGCCGTCTCCCATCGATACCGATCTGGTTAATCCCGCACGCTGGAGTGCCCTATGAAAGTGGTAGCGATCGTACAGGCGCGCATGGGTTCTACGCGCCTACCCAACAAGGTCATGAAGCGCATCGGCGGCAAGCCGATGATCGAGCTGTTACTGGCTCGCCTGTCGTGCTCGAACGAGATCGACGAGATTGTCCTGGCGACGTCGGAGGCAGCGCAGAACGCGCCGCTGATCGAACATGTCCGTTCGCTGGGATATCGCTGTCACGCGGGCAGCGAAGACGATGTGCTTGACCGTTATTACCAGGCCGCGCGCATCAGTGACGCCACGGTGGTCGTTCGAATCACGGGTGATTGTCCATTGGTGGATCCTGCTCTGGTCGATGACGTGATCCGTGGCTATAAGGTTGCCGAGGTGGATTACTTCTCGAATACGGATCCGCCGACCTACCCTGATGGTCTGGATATCGAGGTTTTTAGTTTTGCCGCGCTGGAGCGCGCTGCCAAAGAGACGTCCGTGCCGTTCGACCGTGAGCATGTGACCCCTTACCTGAGGGGATCCGATCACTTCAGCCGGGCTGGAACGAGTCACAAGGACGACCTGTCCGGATTGCGATGGACGGTGGATGAGCCGGTCGATCTCGATGTGATTTCTCAGGTGTTTGCGCATTTCGCTCCGGAAATTCACTTCACGTGGCGGCAGGTGCTGGATTTGCAGCAGGCCCAGCCGCAATTGTTTTCTGCCAACAAACAACTTATCCGAAACGAAGGAGCCAGTATGGGCACCGGTCAAAAACTTTGGAAGCGCGCCAAGCAGATCATCCCGGGTGGGAACATGCTTTTGTCCAAGCGTGCCGAAATGATGCTGCCGGATCAATGGCCGGCGTACTTCAGCAAGGCGAAGGGCTGCAGGGTATGGGACTTGGATGGCAACGAGTACTTCGACATGTCCTTAATGGGTGTCGGTACGAACAGCCTGGGTTATGGCAATCCGGAGGTTGACGCGGCAGTGCGTCAGGTGGTGGACCTGGGCAATATGACGACGCTCAACTGCCCCGAGGAGGTCTACCTAGCCGAGAAGCTGATCGAACTGCATCCGTGGGCCGACATGGCGCGGTTCGCACGGTCGGGCGGCGAGGCCAACGCTATTGCCATCCGCATCGCCCGCGCCGCCTCCGGCCGGGACAAGGTCGCCGTCTGCGGCTACCACGGCTGGCATGACTGGTACCTATCGGCCAATCTGGGCGAGAACGAAAACCTGGCCGGCCATTTGTTGCCCGGCCTGGAGCCGAAGGGGGTGCCGCAGAATCTGCGTGGCACGGTGTTCCCTTTCAACTACAACAACTATGCCGAGCTCGAAGCCCTGGTCAAAGCTCACGACATCGGCGTCATCAAGATGGAAGTGGTGCGCAACAAGGGCCCGGAGGATAACTTCCTGCACAAGGTGCGCAAACTGGCCACCGACCATGGCATTGTGCTGATTTTTGACGAGTGCACGTCGGGTTTCCGTCAGACGTTTGGTGGCCTGCACAAAATGTACGACGTTGAGCCCGACATGGCGATGTTCGGCAAGACGCTCGGTAACGGCTACGCCATCACCGCGACCATTGGGCGCCGCGAGATCATGGAGGCCGCTCAGTCCACTTTCATCAGCAGCACTTTCTGGACCGAGCGTATTGGTCCCACCGCGGCGCTCAAGACGCTCGAAGTGATGGAACGTACCCAATCCTGGGAAACCATCACCAAGATCGGATTGGATGTCCGCGCGCGTTGGCAGAAACTGGCTGACAAGCACGGCCTGAAGATCGAACAATGGGGGCTGCCTGCTTTGACGGGGTACACCTTCCAAAGCCCGAACGCGTTGGCCTACAAGACTTTGGTGACGCAAGAAATGCTCACCAAGGGTTATTTGGCGGGCAATAGTGTGTACGCCTGCACCGAGCACACGCCGGAGATCGTCGATGGATATTTCACCGCGCTCGATCCGATCTTCGGGATGGTGAAAGAGTGCGAGGATGGTCGTGATGTGATGGGACTGCTCAAGGGCCCGGTATGCCACGGCGGGTTCAAGCGACTGAACTGATGCCAGGCGCCAGAGTCCGCCGCTGACGCGAACACCAGCCTTGATTCTGTCAAGGCTGGTGCGGATTATTGTGAAGTTCTGAGAGTAAATGCCATGTCCACTACACCGAGCCTGCAAATTGCCGGACGCCGCATCGGCGTCGAAGAGCCTCCCTATGTGATTGCTGAACTGTCGGCCAATCACAACGGCAAACTCAATGTTGCCCTGCGGATCATCGAGGAAGCGTGCAAGGCCGGCGCCGATGCGGTGAAGCTGCAGACCTATCGTCCAGACACAATCACCCTGGACTGCGATACCGACGATTTCCTGATCCACGGTGGCCTGTGGGATGGGCGCAGCCTGTACGACCTGTACCAGGAAGCGCATATGCCCTGGGAATGGCACGCCCCCTTGTTCGAGCACGCCCGCAAACTGGGCATCAGTATTTTCAGTTCGCCGTTCGACACTACGGCCGTCGATCTGCTCGAAGACCTGAACGCGCCGGCCTACAAGATCGCGTCTTTCGAAGCGATCGATCTGCCGCTCATCAAGTATGTGGCGGGCACGAAAAAGCCCATGATCATCTCGACCGGCATGGCTGACGCCGAAGAGATACAGGAGGCCGTCGATGCCGCCCGCGAGGGCGGTTGCACGGAGCTTGCGATTCTGCACTGTGTCAGTGGCTATCCCGCCCCCGCCGCCGACTACAACCTGCGCACCATTCCGGACATGATGCAGCGCTTCGGGTTGGTGACGGGCTTGTCGGATCACACGCTGGACAATACCACCGCGATTACCAGTGTTGCGCTGGGCGCCGCGATCATCGAGAAACACTTCACGCTCAATCGCAGTGGTGGTGGACCCGACGACAGTTTCTCGCTGGAGCCTGCGGAAATGGCTCAGTTGTGCCAAGGTGCGCGGACCGCTTGGGAGTCGTTGGGCAAGATCGATTATGGCCGGAAATCCAGTGAGCAGGGCAATGCCAAATTCCGTCGTTCACTCTATTTCGTGCGAGACCTGAAGGTTGGCGATCTCGTCTCGGCGGATGCCGTGCGCAGTGTGCGGCCCGGTTTCGGGCTCGCGCCCAAACATCTGGAAGTCCTGATCGGTAGCCGGGTCACTCGGGACGTGCATTACGGAATGCCTGTGGACTGGAACTCGGTCGACGTGGCGCCTCGGGACTGATTGAGCCGCGGATCTATGCGTATTGGTTATGCAAGCATCTACAGCTGGCGCCCGCATGTAGAGCATCTTTACTATCTAGCCGGCATCATGCGCGATGCTGGCCATTCGGCTTCGTTCCTGGCTTGCGACGGCAATTTGAGTGGTTGCTATCCAAAGGCACTGCATCCACAGCGCAGCGCGCTGATGCATTGTCTGCGATGCCGGGCCGGCAATATCCGTTCGTTTGCTGGCCAGCATGTCTGTTCTATCGGGTCATTTGCGGACAGCGGCGTGCCGTTTTCCGAGGACGCTCATCATGGCGCGCTTTCCAGCGCCAGCACGCTGGGCCGTTTTGAATCGAAGGCGGATTTCCAGAGCCCGGAATTCCATGCGATCGCTCGCAGTCTGGAGGACGGCACGCAGAAAGCCTATTCTGCTGCACTGCGCTGGATCGAGCGGGAGCGGCTCGAGGCCGTCTGCTTGTTTAACGGGCGCATGGATGCGACTCGTGCTGTCCTCGAGGCGGCGCGTAGCGCCGGCATTCCCTTTGTCAGTCTCGAGCGGACCTGGTTTGGCGACGGCTTGCAGCTTCTGCCGAACGAGAACTGCTTGGGCCTGAGGACTTTGGGAAAAATGATGGCGCAATGGCGCGATCGTCCACTCACACGCAATCAGGCCCTGCGCGCCGTGCGTCATGTGGCTGCGCGATTCTTGCGCCGCAATGACAAGGAGTGGCGTGCCTATAACGTTGCGGCTCGGACCGTGGAATGGCCGCAAGCCGAATCGGCCCGCCGCATTCTGTTGGTGCCGGGCAGCTACAACGAATTTTGGGGGCACCCGGATTGGGTGTCGAAATGGTCAGAGCAGACGGCTGCCTATGATGCCCTGATTGACCGGTTCGATCTGCAGCCCTCTGAGCTGGTGTTGCGCTGCCATCCGAACTGGGGTGAAAGGATTGGCACGGCGGATGGCAGCAAAGCGGAGCGTTACTACACGGATTGGGCAAACCGTAGGGGCGTGCACTGTATCGCCAGCACGGACACGGCCAGTACTCTGGGTCTGATCGAGCGCAGCGATGCCATCGTGGTCGCGGGGGGCTCCGCCGCGCTGGAAGCGGGCATGTTGGGCAAGCAGGTCATTGCGATGGGGCCATCGATCTATCAGCAGGCGGGCTTCCAAAGTGATGCAATGTCGCCTGCTGCGCTGCAGGCCATGAGCCTGCTGCCGGCGTCGAATTTCAGCGAGCGCGCCCATATTGCCCGCCTGACTTTGCGCTTTGCCTACACGATGATCTATCGCGCACCTCAGTACGTGGATTATGTACGCAGTATCACCGCCACCCGCTACGAATATCGGGAGGGTGCGGATGCCGGCCGGTTGGTCGACACGTTCCGTCGTGGCGCTCTTTCCGCCGATGATGCCACCCATGCGGACAATGAAAGCGGCGAAGATGAGGTGCTGGCGATGGTTTCGCGGCGCGAGTGGGAGGAACTCAATGCATTGGGAGACGGCGTTGAGCAACTACCGGCAGTCCCACGCCTGGTTCATCGCCGTTGGATGTTCCGCCCGATAGACATTATTCGCGACGCGTTCCCGCGTGGCGATCGTTGAAGACGAAGATGAAGAGAGTCCTGCACTCCTTGCGTTATGGCGCCCTTGCTCGCATTTGGCCTTGGCTTTCGTCGACGATGGTGCGGCTGGGCGGCCCGAGAGTGGCAGCCTACCTGAGCTACTTGAGTATTGATTGGGGGGCGATGACGCGGGAGCGGACTGTCCTTTGTCTGTCTCGTGAGTCGTTCGTGAAGGACGTGGTGGAATTGCGCAAACGTTCGTCCTTCAACTATCCAATGGTGATGGGGGGGTTCACCCGATTCCAGATGGCATGGACGCCAACTGCCATGCAGATCCAGACGTTCTACCAGCGCCAGATGGCCGACAATCCACGGGCATTGCGGCAGAGCACTGCCTATGCGCGTCATCTGGTCCGTCTTGTCGGTCGTAAACAGCGGGTGGATGCGATCCTGTCCGCCAACTTCGACTATTGGCAGGACAACGGGTTCAAGCAGGTCGCCAAGGAATTATCCATTCCGTTTCTGGTGCTTTCGCGCGAGCATCCTGTCGTACCCAAGGTATGCGCCGAGGTGATTCGCTGGTATCGCGAATCCGGGTACCGCTTCGAGGGGACCGCCATGGCCGTAGCAGGAAAGTCCACTCGTGATGTCACGTTGGCTGTTGGCACGGTCTGTCGGCCCGACCAGATCACCATCACAGGCCTTCCCCGCTATGACGCGTGGCAGGATGTGGACACGTCGCTGCCGGTGGCCGAGCGGCCCTTGGTCACGCTGCTGACCTTCACCGAAGGCTATTATGCCGACCAGACCTTCAAGGAAGTGTTGAAGCTGTTTTGCGAGGCAGCCGTCCTATATGGCCGGGGCGGCCTGGATTTTCTGGTCAAGACGAAAGATGTCAATGATTCGGTGGCGGTGCGCAGGATCATGACTGAGATGGGGCTGGGGGGGGTGCGCTGCGGTCACGAGCTGAATCTCTTCGACGTACTTCCCAAGTCACGCCTGGTGATCAACTACAACTCGCTGTCACTGGTGGAAGCGGTGATGGCGCGTGCGAGTTCGGTAATCCCCGCTTGGGGTGAATGCATGGACCGTGGCGACGAGGTCATGTATCCGGCTGACCGGGAAGTCATCTCCCGGGTCGTGGGGTTCGCGCGCTCGCCGGCTGAGCTGTTGGCGATGATCGAGGCCAGCGTACGTGGCCAGACGCCGCCGATTCCGGCTACCTACGTCCGGGAGTTTCTCGACGAGTACATCCATGTGCCGGACAACGGCAGCTACAGCGCCGAGTTTGAACGCTTCCTGACCGCTTACATCGGTCTAGCCAAGCCAGATAAGGTCCTGAAGGCAAACGCGTGAATTTCAGAAGCGTATCGATCTATCTGGTGTTCAATGTCCTGTCGGCAGTCGTGCCGATCATGGCGTTGCCGATCCTTACTCGCTACCTGACGCCGGAAGATTACGGGCTGTTCACGATCTTCACCATCGTCAGCATGTTCGCGGGCAATGCATTTCGGCTCGAACTGAACATGGCCTTGAAGCGTGAATACGTCGAGGCACCGCAGAAGTTCTCGCCCTACGTGAGCAGTGCGACGGTGTTCTCGACCTTCATGATGGTGCCGTATGCGCTGGTGGTTCTGCTGCTTTGGCCATTCTTTGACAGGTTCTATGGCATTCCCTGGCATTGGCTGTTCCTGATCGTGTTGCTGGTGTATTTTCGGTTCAACAGTATGGTGCTGCACCACTTGTGGCAGATCACCAATCGGGCTCTGCCGTTCGGCATCTGGGCGTTGACTTCCAATATCCTGTCTTATGGGCTGGCGATATTGTTTATCTTTGCAGTGGGCGCAGATTGGCGCGCCCGGGCGTGGGGCGAATGGATTGCAGCGATGGTTGCGTTCCCCGTGGCTATTTACTACCTGCGGAAGCAATACCAATTGCGCTGGTCGTTCGACCCGGCGTTGATGAAGAAAATGCTGCGGTTCAGTCTGCCGTTGCTACCCAGTGGCTTGATGAGCTATGTATTCATGGTTTCCGATCGCATGTTCATCGCGGAGTTCAGCGGCGCTCATGAGCTGGGCCTGTACAGCGTGGCACTGCAACTGGCTGCAGCTGCGGGTCTGGTGTTCAGCGCGGTGTTGCCGGCCTGGGAATCATGGGTTTTCACTAGCCTGGGCCCGATTGATGGCAGGGCAATTAGGCGAATTGGCCTGCGCCTGTTGGGGATATTTGCTGGCATGTGCGTGCTGGTCCTCATCCTGCCCGGGATCCTCGGATTCATGATGCCCTATTTGACGTCCAAAGATTTTGCCCCGGCACAAGTGTTCCTGTTTCCCTGTCTGCTCGCGACGGCTTGCACCGGTATGTTCAATATGATTTCCGCGGTCTTGATTTTCATGCGGAAGACGGTGGCAATTGCGTATATAAATGCCGGTATGGTCATATTCAACTTCGTATGCCTGTATATTTTCGTGTCCAAGTGGGGAGCGGCGGGGGCTGCCTATGGCTTGGCGTTGACATTCACGATCGGGAGCGCGGTGTTGTTGTGCTGCATAATCAGATTCAGAAAGCGGCAGGCTTTGCAAGCGGAATCACTCACATGAGCGCGACGATGCCTGCTGGCGTGTGGGACTCATGCGCATGAATGTGAACATGCAGAGCATCTCTCCGAGGGTGTTCGTCATGCGCGCGTCGATTCTGTACGCGCTTATGGGGATCATCCAGCTGCTGCACATTACCTTTGTTGCCGAATTCGATATCCGCAGCCTGTTGGTTCTGGAAGGAACGGTGACGCTGGGCATGATTCTGCTGTTGCTCAGCTATTTGAGAATGAGTCAGAGCATGGAGTGGCCCGCATTTAATCAGCGGGTCTTCAAGTGGCTGTTCCTGAGCACTTTCGTTATCACGTTTGTATGTAGCCGGTTGCCTTACATTTTTGTTTTCCTTGAAAAAGGGTTGTACCTGACTCGGCTGGACACGTCGGTCGGCGGCGGTGGATGGTATTCCGCATTTTCGATCCTTTTTTATCCGCTGTGCATCCTGCTCGCATTCATCGATATACCCAGGAGAAAATACTACGGATATGCGGTGTTGATGTTTGCTGTCATCTCGGTGGACTTCATCATCCTAGGTACTCGCAACGCGCCATTTTTCGTATTGCTGTTTCACCTTCTGATGCTCCGGGTGAGATTCTTCCGAGTCAGGTCGATCTGCTGCCTGGTGGCTCTGGCGATCTTCATGGTGGTGCTGGTCGACTACCAGACTCGTGGTCGTTCCGCCGACGTGCTGACCGTGGGCTGGGATTGGGTGGCGACCATCCGGTATTCCTGGATTTTCGACAACATGCCGATTCCATCGGACGTGGTGTCGTCGACGAACGAGGTGTTTCCAGTGCTGATGCCCTTGATTTACCTGGTGCAGTACGTCACGCACTCGATGGCTGAGTTCGGTGTCGTACTGGAGCATGGCGCGATCGGTATCTTCGGATCGGGGTTGTATTTTGAAGATCAGGTTTGTCTGCTGTTGGCGTGCGATCGTCAGGCGATTCAGGATGCGATCTTGCAGATAAATCCTCGCGCGGGAACGTATCAGACACTGTACGCGTCGCTGTTGCTGGATTTCGGATTTATTGGAACTCTGATCCTGATTCTGTTGCTTGTCATCTACCTGTTGAGCGGGAGGAAGAACGGCCACGTATCAGGATTCGTGGTGTATATCGTGATGGTGGTGTTGGTTTCGGGTATCGACAATTACATCTATAACGGACTGGGTGTGTGGCGCTTCGGCGTCTTTGTAGCGCTTTGGTATGCACTGTCTCGGCGCGGCGGCGGGTTGACGACGTGGCCGGTACGATCTGGCAACGAGCTGTCAGGTCATTGAATATGTGGAGCTGATGTGAAAAAAATATTGGTTACTGGTGGTTCTGGGTTTCTCGGGTCACACCTATGTGAGCGTCTCCTGGCGCAGGGCAACGAGGTGTTGTGCGTCGACAATTTCTTCACGGGTTCGAAGCAGAATATCGTTCATTTGTTCGCCAATCCGTATTTCGAATTGCTGCGCCACGACGTGACGATTCCTCTCTACGTGGAGGTGGATGAAATCTACAATCTGGCATGCCCCGCTTCGCCGGTGCATTACCAGTTCGATCCGGTCCAGACGCTGAAGACCAGCGTGCATGGTGCCATTAATATGCTGGGTCTGGCCAAACGTCTCAAGGCGAAGATCTTCCAAGCATCGACTAGCGAAGTCTATGGTGATCCGGAAGTCCACCCGCAGAGTGAGAGCTATTGGGGTAGGGTCAATCCCATCGGAATTCGCTCGTGCTACGACGAAGGAAAGCGTTGCGCGGAGACGCTATTCTTCGATTATCACCGTCAGCATGCGCTCGATATCAAGGTGGCGCGGATTTTCAACACGTATGGTCCCCGGATGCACCCGAACGATGGTCGGGTGGTTAGCAACTTCATCGTGCAGGCGTTGAAAGGCCAGGACATCACAATCTATGGCGAGGGCCAGCAGACACGCAGCTTCTGCTATGTTGACGATCTGGTGGAAGGTTTCATCAGTTTGATGAACTCGCCTGACACGTTGACGGGCCCCGTCAATCTTGGGAATCCGGGCGAATTCACCATTCGCCAATTGGCCGAAAAGGTACTGGAATTGACCGGTTCCGCTTCCAAATTGGTGTTCAGACCATTGCCGCAGGACGATCCGCAACAGCGCCAGCCGGATATCTCGCTAGCGCGTGAAAAATTGGGCTGGACGCCTACGGTCGAACTGGAATCGGGCCTAGTCAAGACGATCGAATACTTCGACAAGCTGCTGGTGGCCGAAGCGGGCGGGGCGGTTTGAATCCATGCCTATCGTGAATGCCAACCGGGTCTCCATCATTACGCCAGCCTACAAGGCGGCGTTGATCATCGGAGAGACGATCGAATCTGTATTGGCCCAGACATATACGGATTGGGAATTGCTGATCGCGGAGGACTGTTCGCCCGATAATACGCGGGACGTCATCCGGGAATGGGAGAAAAGAGACTCACGAATTAAGCTGGTGTCCATGCCCGCCAATGGCGGGCCAGCTATGGCGCGAAATGCGGCGCTGGCCCAGGCAACAGGCGGTTGGATTGCTTTTCTCGACAGCGATGATCTCTGGCTACCCGAAAAGCTGGAGCGCACGTTGGCGCACGCCAAGGCGAATGGTTCGGTGTTGACCTATACCGGCTTCCGCCGCATTTCAGCTGACGGCGCTCAGACCGGTAAGCAGGTTCATGTGCCTCGCACGCTGTCTTACCGCTCATTGCTGGGCAACACAGCGATTGCGACTTCGACGGTCTTGCTTGACCGTGTCGAGCTGGGTGATGTGCGCATGAGGAAAACCTACTATGACGACTTCGATTGCTGGCTGCAGATACTGAAGCCTGGGCGTCTCGCCCACGGCTTGGACGAGGATCTGATGCGCTATCGCGTCATGAGCCAATCGGTGTCACGCAACAAGCGGCGTTCGGCAATGCATGTCTGGCGAGCCTACCGGGACCTTGAAAAACTCGGTGTGGTGGCATCGGTCTGGCATTTCAGCCAATATGCGCTGAGGGGTTTGCTGAAATACCGTCAATTCTGAGTCGCCATGGATACGAGCAGGATACTGGTTACGGGTGGGACCGGCTTCGTGGGTCGGCGGGTGGTACGCGATCTGTACGAAAGCGGGATACCGCTGCGATTGTTGACCCGCAGGGCCGTGACTGATCCACGTGTCGAGGTTTGCAACATCCCTGACATGGCGGACGATGCCGCGCTGGCACGGGCAATGGTTGGCGTGGATGTGGTCTGTCACTTGGCCGGGCGGGCTCACGTTCTTGGTAAAGCGCCGGCGGATCATGAAGCCCAGTTCGAAAGCGTGAATGTCGATTGGACACGTCGCCTGGCACAAGCCGCGTTCGAGGCAGGGGTTCGTCGGTTCGTGTTCGTCAGCTCCATCGGCGCGGTGGCGACCTATAGCGTTCCGGGTGAGCCATTACACGAGGGCAGCCCCTGTCAGCCCACGACACCGTACGGCAGGTCGAAGCTCAAGGCCGAGGGCGAGTTGGCAGATATCGCGCAGCGTCATGGCGCCGAACTCGTAGTGGTGCGTCCGCCGCTGGTTTACGGCCAGGGCGCGCCGGGCAACATGGCTCGCCTGGCTCGTTGGGTGAATGCCGGCATTCCGTTGCCACTAAGCAACATTTCGAATCAGCGCAGCCTGATTCATGTGGATAACCTATCTGCCGTATTGTGCGCATGCATCACTAAGCCGCAAGCTGCGGGTCATGTGTTTCATGTACGGGATGCGCAGGACTACTCCACGCCGGATCTGTTGAGACGCGTGGCGCAAGCGCTGCACCGTCCGGCGCGCCTGTTTCCAGCACCACAGTCGCTATTGCGCGCCGTGGCCAGGGCGGCAGGCCAGGGAGGCTCGTATGAACAGTTGTCAGGATGGTTGCAGGTAGACGATTCGCAGGCTCGAAAGATCCTGGGCTATCAGCCCGCCATCCTGCCATTCGAACTGCTTGATGCCGTTAGTAAATAATAACTTCGCCAATTCCCCGTGAAACGCCTATTCGACTTCTGCTTTGCCGTGTTGCTGTCGCTGTTGCTCGTGCTGCCGGCTCTGGTGGTTTTTCTCGCCGTTCGATTGACATCGCCGGGGCCCGCTCTGTATTGGTCTGACAGGGTCGGTCGCGGTAATCGGATCTTTCGCATGCCGAAATTCCGTACCATGCGGGTGGGCGCACCGACTGTGGCGACGCATTTGTTGCCGGACCCGAAGACACTATTGACACCGATCGGCTCATTCTTGCGGCGCAGCAGTCTGGACGAGTTGCCTCAATTGTGGAGCATCCTGGCCGGAGAAATGAGTTTTGTCGGGCCACGTCCCGCATTGTTCAACCAGGAGGATCTGATCCAATTGCGCACCGAGTACGGCGTGCACGAATTGTTGCCAGGCTTGACCGGTTGGGCCCAGGTTAACGGGCGCGATGAGCTTCCTATCCCTGAGAAGGTCAAACTGGATGCGGAGTATCTGCGCCGGAAGTCAGCCTGGTTCGATTTGAAAATCATCTGGATGACGGCCGCCAGGGTGCTTCGGCAAGATGGCGTCTCACACTAAGCAGGATAGGGACAAGAGATGTTGACTAGCTTGGCCAAACCCATGCTTGGTATGCCGCGTACGGCCAAGCGATTGCTCGCCCTGTCGGTTGATGCCAGCCTCTGTGTGCTTACCACGTGGCTAGCGTTCTATCTCCGCCTCGATGATTGGGTATTGCTGTCCGGGCGGCCGCTCTGGGCCGCGGTTGCATCGATGGCTATCGCCTTGCCCATTTTCATCGTCTCCGGCCTTTACCGCGCCATTTTCCGGTATTCGGGGTTGCCGGCGATGATCGCGGTGCTCAAAGCCATCGTGATCTATGGGTTGGTGTACTCCGCCATTTTCACCGCAGTCGGCGTGAATGGCATCCCCCGCACCGTCGGTCTGATTCAGCCGATCCTGCTGCTGCTGACCGTGGGTAGTTCTCGGGTTATCGCACGATATTGGCTGGGGGGGCTGTACCGTGGCCAGCTGCAACGCAATGCTCTGCGCAAGGCGCTTATCTACGGCGCGGGTTCGGCCGGCCGCCAGCTCGCAGCCGCCATGGCCAATGGTCCTGAAATGCGGGTGGTGGGTTTCCTGGACGATGACGAACGTCTTCATGGCCGGATCTTGAATGGCCTGGCTGTCTATTCGCCGACCGATCTGCCCATGCTGGTCGCGTCACTGGAAGTCGATGATGTTCTGTTGGCGCTGCCTTCCGCGGGACGGCATCGCCGCAACGAAATTCTGCAACGCGTACTGCCGGCCAAGGTTTCGGTGCGTACGTTGCCGAGCGTGACCGATCTGGCCCAGGGGCGGGTCAGCATTGCTGACGTACGGGAACTGGATATCGACGATCTACTAGGTCGGGAGCCGGTGGAGCCTCATCCTGAGCTGCTCGCCCGGAATATCGCGGGCAAGACGGTCCTGGTGACAGGCGCGGGGGGGTCGATTGGTAGTGAATTGTGTCGCCAGATCGTGAATCTTGCGCCGTCTGCGCTATTGCTCGTGGAACAGAACGAATACGCGTTGTATGAGTTGCACCAGGAACTGACCGCCTTGCTGGCAGATACCGGCGGTCCGACATTCAGGCTGGTGCCGTTGCTGGCTTCGGTGCGTGACGAGATCCGCTTGGGCGAAATCATGGCGGCCTGGCGGCCGGATACGGTCTATCACACCGCAGCATACAAGCATGTGCCACTGGTGGAGCACAATCCTGCCGAGGGGGTACGCAACAATGTACTGGGAACGCTGATCGTCGCTAAAGCCGCAATCACCCAGAAAGTCGCTGACTTTGTTCTGATCAGTACCGACAAGGCGGTGCGTCCCACCAACGTCATGGGAGCGACCAAACGGCTGGCGGAAATGGTGCTGCAGGCGCTGGCGGCGGAAGATACGTCGACCAAGTTCTCGATGGTACGTTTTGGCAATGTACTGGGCTCTTCAGGCTCAGTGGTTCCCAAGTTTCGTCAGCAGATCAAGGCGGGCGGCCCGGTTACATTGACGCATCCCGAAATCACGCGCTATTTCATGACCATTCCCGAGGCCGCGCAACTGGTGATCCAGGCCGGCGCCATGGCCAATGGCGGCGACGTTTTCGTACTGGACATGGGCGAGCCAGTGAAGATTGTCGATCTGGCACGACGGATGGTGGAACTGTCCGGCTTGACCATCAGGACGGCGCAGGAGCCTGATGGCGATATCGCGCTTGAAGTCACCGGGCTGCGGCCAGGTGAAAAACTCTATGAGGAATTGCTGATCGGAGATAATCCCGAGCCGACCCAGCATTCGCGCATCATGAAGGCTCATGAAGATTGTCTGCCCTGGCACGTGTTGCAGGGCAAGCTCGAGGAACTGCAGTGCGCCTTGAGAGTGAACGACATTCCTGCGGTGCGTGCATTCCTGCTGGCGCTGGTGTCGGGTTACCGGCCGAATGGCGGTATTGTCGATTGGATACATCTGGAGCGTGGCGCGGAAGGGGACGTTCGCGTGCATTGATACCGTGGCCTGGGGGGTATTACACCGCCCGACAGGGTTGCGCCGATGCCGCATCACGGGTTTGTTGTAAATTCCGAGATTACGCTTTTGGTTCGTCTTCGGATTGATCGGCGCCAGGCCAGTTTCCCGGGGGGGGCCAGCCCGGATCTCTTTAGCTCTTATCGATGCCAACACGCATTCTTCTCGTTCGTACCTCGTCATTGGGCGATCTCGTCCATATGCTGCCAGCAATTTCCGATATTGCGAGGCATGTTCCCGACGCCGAGATAGATTGGATCGTCGAAGAGGCGTTTGCCGAGATTCCGCTGTGGCATCCGGCGGTGAAAGAGGTCATCAAGGTTGCTCATCGCCGTTGGCGCAAGGCTTGGTGGTCAGGGCAGGTGCGGTCCGAGCGCAGGGCGTTGCGGGATCGGTTGCGCGCCAAGCAGTACGACATTGTTCTGGATATGCAGGCCCTGCTGAAGTCGGCCTGGCTGGTACGCCAGGCGCGCGGTGTGCGCCACGGCTTGGACTGGCGATCCGCCCGGGAGCCGTTGGCTTCCTTGTTTTACAACGTGCGGCACCGGGTGGAGTTCTGGCAGCCTGCGGTCATTCGGCAACGCAAGCTGGCGGCATTGACCTTCGGGTATCAACACGGCGGCCTGCCGGATTTCGGGTTGCAGTCTTTTGCACGCCAGGCGGGACAGCCCACCGATCTCGCCCACGTAGTTGGCAGCGAAGGCCTGAATGCCACTGATTTGCCACGACTACACCATCTGGACAATGATCGTGGCTACGCAGTGATCATGCCGTCGGCCAGCCGCGACGATAAACTATGGCCGGAAGAAGACTGGCGGGCGGTATTCCGGCGGTTGCGTGATGCCGGTTGTACGTTGAAATTGTTGGCCGGCAACGAACAGGAAGCCGAGCGTGCCAGATTGCTGGTCGCTGGCATGGACGGTACCGAGGTCATGCCACGTATGGATCTGACCTCCGTTGCTCGCCTGTTGGCGGGAGCGCGCTTGATGGTAGGCCTGGACAGCGGGTTGACCCACCTCTCGGCCGCCCTTGGCCGACCGACCATAGGTATCTATCGTGCGTCCACACCTGTTCGTACCCCGTTGGTCGGCTCCAACTATACGGCCAGCCTCGGCGATCGCGGCGCTTCGCCTTCACGCGAGGCCGTGATGGCTTCGTTGGAGCAGGCGCTGGCGGCACAGTGATATGAATCGCGCCGTCTACACCCTGGGGTTGCGGGCGCTGGCCCCCCTGATCTGGCTGTGGATGGCCCGCCGCGCCAAGCGGGCCGGCGGCGAATGGCAGATCTTCTCGCCGGAGCGGTTTGGTCGGGCCGCGTCAGGCCGGGCCGCGTCAGGTCGGGCCGAGGCCGGTGGCGCGACAGCGGCCGCCGAAACCGCGCAAGCCCCGGTCTGGGTCCACGCCGTCAGCCTGGGCGAGACCCGCGCCGCGCAGCCACTGCTGCAGGCCCTGCTGGATCGCGGCCTGCCGGTGCTGCTGACTCACATCACCGCCACCGGCCGGGCCGAGGGCGCGCGCCTGTTCGCGGACGCCATCGCCCGCGGCCAATTGCGCCAGGCCTGGCTGCCCTACGATTTTCCCGGCGCCACGCGGCGTTTCCTGGCCGCCGCCGCGCCCCGTTGCGGCATCCTGATCGAGCGTGAGATCTGGCCCAACCTGCTGGCCGCGGCGCGGCGCGCGAAGCTGCCGATGGCGCTGGTGAGCGCGCGGTTCTCGGAATCGTCGCTGCGGCAGGCTGGCCGCATGGGCGGGGTGATGCGCGAGGCGCTGGCGGGGCTGGACCTGGTGCTGGCGCAGACGGCGCCGGATGCCGGCCGGCTGGCCCGGGCCGGTGCGCCGCGTCCCTCCGTGTCCGGCAATCTGAAGTTCGATCTGTCACTGCCCGCGGCCCAGGTCGAGGCGGGACAGGCCTGGCGCGCCCGACTGGGTCGTCCGGTGATCGCCGTGGCGAGCACGCGCGAGGGCGAGGATGCGCCGTTCATCGACGCCCTCAAGCGCCACGCCACGCCCGGCGGGCCGCTGTTCCTGCTGATTCCGCGCCATCCACAGCGTTTCGACGAGGCCGCCGCGCTGCTGGCGCAGGCCGGCCTGGCCCACGTGCGACGGTCATCGGGACAGGAACCCGGCCCGGAGACGGCAGTGCTGTTGGGCGATACCCTGGGTGAAATGGCGTTCTATTACGCCGCCGCGGACGTGGCGGTGGTGGCGGGGAGTTTCGCGCCGCTGGGCGGCCAGAACCTGATCGAGGCCTGCGCCGCCGGGGTGCCGGTCATCGTCGGGCCGCACACGTTCAACTTCCAGCAGGCCGCCAGCGATGCCATCGAGGCCGGCGCGGCGCAGCGCCAGCCGGATCCGGAGCAGGCCGTGACGGCCGCGCTGGCGCTGGTGGCGGATCCCGCCGCCAGGCAGGCGGCCGGCGACGCGGCGCGCGCCTGGTTCGCCAGCCATGCCGGCGCCACGGCGCGGACGATGGAAGCGCTGGCGCCCTGGCTGCGCTGAGGCTGGCGGCCTGTCAGGCCGTCAGGCAGGCTTGCGCGGCACCAGCGTGACCGCGCCGGGGTTCAGTTCCTGGCTGAAACGGCGCGGATCGCGCCCCTCGTCTTCCGGGCGCACGCCCAGCCAGCCCTGGCCGAGCGCGTAGACGCCCAGGTTGGCCAGCAGGATCAGGATGAAGAGCACTCGCATGCCGCGGCCCCGTCAGGCGTTCGCTGCCAGGTTGGCGCGCGCAACGGCGGCCAGCCCGTCCAGAACCGGGTGGTTCAGGTAGATCGGCACCGGCGCGGCGCCGAATGCGCCGCCGGCATCGGCCAGCAGGCGTTCGATTTCCGAGTGCACCTCGGGCCAGCCGCCGCCGGCGGCGAAGATCTGCGGCGTCTGCCCGTAGCGCTGGCGGCCGGCGAGCCACTGGCGCACCACCGCGCCGGCCTGCGCGGCGGCGATGCCGGAGGCGATGGCCTCGTGCGTGTCGGTGGGGTAGGGCACCACCTGGCCGTCCGCGATCGGCAGGTTGGCCGTGCCGTGGGCCAGCGCGTTGCGCATCATCGCCGGGCCCGGCAGGATCAGGCCGCCGGCGAAGACGTTGTCCGGTCCCACGGTGTCGATGGTGGTGGCGGTGCCGAAGCTGGCCAGCAGGAAGGGCGGATGGGCGCCGGGCAGGCGCGACAGCACGCCCAGCAGCGAGGCCCAGCGGTCCGCGCCCAGCTGCGACGGCGTCTTGTAGTGGTTGACCAGCCCCAGGGAGGTGGCCTGCGAGGTGGCCCAGGTCACCGCGCAGCCATGGCGCTGCAGGATGGCCGAGATCGCGGCGCCGCGCTCGGCGCCGGCCACGTTCACGCCCAGCGCGCGCGATGGCCGTTGCGGCAGGGCGGCGAGCCAGCGGTCCAGGGCGTCCAGGTCCAGGCCGTCGAAGGCGACGGCGGCCGGCTCGCGCGGCATGTCCGGGCTGCTGGGGTCCAGCCAGCCCACTTTGAGGCGGCTGTTGCCGGAGTCGATGAGGATGATCATGCTTGGCGTCGAATCGAGATTTCACCGACCGAGATCGGCATGGCGCCCTGGGGCGTTTGCACCAGCAGGCGGCCCTGGCCGTCGACGCCGCAGGCGGTGCCGCTGAGGACCACGTCGCCTTTGTCCAGCACGTTGACCGGGCGGCCGGCCAGCGCGTCGACCTGGTCGAAGCGCCCGGAAAAGGCGGCGAAACCTTCGCGCTCCAGCGACCGCACGGCCTCGTGCCAGGCGGTCGCCGCGGCGCAGACCAGGTCCGCGGCGGTGGCGGCATGGCCCGGCGCGTGTTCGGTGACACAGGTCCAGTCGGCGACCTGGCGGCCCAGCGCCTGCGACAGCGCGCCGGCATCGACCAGATTGACGCCCATGCCGATGACGACGGTGTAGCCGGTCTCGCGGCCGCCCGGGTTGCGGGTGGTTTCGACCAGCACGCCGGCCAGCTTGGCGTCGTGCCATTGCACGTCGTTGGGCCATTTCATGCAGAGGCCCCCGGCGCCCGGGCCGGCCACGGCGCGCAGCGCCTCGCAGGCGGCCAGGCCGGCCAGCGGCGACAGCGCCGGCAACTGGGCGGCCGGCAGGTGCACGTCGAAGGCGCACGAGAACATCAGCGCCGCGCCCACCCGGTTCTGCCAGGGGCGGCCGGCGCGGCCGCGGCCCGTTTCCTGCAGATGGGTGCCCAGCAGCCAGGGCTTGCCGGCGCCGCCGCCGGCGCGGGCGCGGGCCAGCAGGTCGGCGTTGGTGGAGCCGGTGCTGGACGTCCAGGCGACATCTTGGAAAGCGGGCAGGCGTGAACCCAGCATCCGCGCGAGATCTTCGGGCGCGGGCAGGTCGGTGGGGCGGACTTGAGCGGACATGGCGCCGATTGTAGGGCACGCGCGGGCCGCGTTCGCGCCCTGCCGTCCGCAGCGTATATGATGAGCGATACATTTTGCATTGCGATCCAGCGTTCATGCCGCATTCCGCCCCGTCCGCGTCCGCCGCCGCCGCGCCCTTCCGCCAGGAAGCGGGTGTGTGCCACGTCGGGGGCGACTGGAGCGTGCTGGCGCTGGCCGAGCCCGGCGAGGTCGAGCGCCGCCGCGCCGCCATGGCCAAGGCCGCCGACGCCGGCGTGCGCTGGGACCTGCAGGGCATCAGCCGGCTCGACACCATCGGCGCGCTGTTGATCTGGCAGGCCTGGGGCGAAAAGCTGCCCGAGCGGGTGCGCTGGTCGGCCGGCCAGCAGGACGTGTTCACCGCCCTGGCGACGAACAAGGGCGGCAAGCAGGCGCCGCCGCGTCCCGAGCCCTCGTGGGGCTGGCTGCGCGCCGTGGGCGATGCCGTGCTGCTGGCGGCCGAGAACGGCCGCGCGCTGCTGATCATGCTGGGGCAACTGATCCTGGACCTGTTCGGCATGCTGCGGCGCCCGTCGCGCGGCCCGTGGCGCGAGATCTCGGCCCAGGTCTACCGCACGGGGGCGCAGGCGCTGGGCATCACCGCGCTGGTGGGCTTCCTGATCGGCGTGGTGCTGTCGTACCTGTCCGCCCAGCAGTTGCAGATGATCGGCGCCGACCGCTTCATCGTGCGGCTGCTCGGCGTGTCGATCGTGCGCGAGCTGGGACCGGTGCTGGCGGCCATCCTGGTGGCGGGCCGCTCGGGGTCGGCCATCACCGCGCAGATCGGCGTCATGCGGGTCACGCAGGAACTGGACGCGATGCTGGTGATGGGCATTTCGCATGGCCAGCGGCTGATCCTGCCGCGGGTGGTGGCGCTGGCCGTGACCATGCCGCTGCTGGTGCTGTGGACCGACGCCATGGCGATCCTGGGCGGGATGCTGGCCGCGCAGGTGCAGCTGGGGGTGTCGGCGCAATGGTTCCTGCAGTCGCTGCCCGACGCCATTTCCCTGACCAATTACTGGATCGGCATCCTGAAGGGCGTGACCTTCGGCATCCTGATCGCGCTGATCGCCTGCCATTTCGGCCTGCGCATCCAGCCCAATACGGAAAGCCTGGGGCGCGGCACCACGACCTCCGTGGTCACCTCGATCACCGGGGTGATCCTGCTGGACGCGCTGTACGCGGTCATTTTCAGTTCGGTGGGCATCTGATGGCCGGCGCCGAGCAACAACGCCTGTTCACCGAAGAGCACGTCACGGTCGCCCCGGTCATCACCGTGCGCGGCCTGCGGACCGCCTTCGGCGACCACGTGGTGCACGACAATCTGGACTTGACCGTCTTTCCGGGCGAGATCCTGGTGCTGGTGGGCGGATCGGGCACGGGCAAGACGGTGCTGCTGCGGCAGATCATCGGGCTGGACCGGCCGGCGGCCGGCACCATCCGGGTGCTGGGCAGCACGTTGTCGGAACTGACGCCGAGCGAACGCCGGCGCCTGTCGTATCGCTGGGGCATGCTGTTCCAGGCGGGCGCGCTGTTCTCGGCGCTGTCGGTGTACGACAACGTCGCGCTGCCGCTGCGCGAGCTGCGCACGGTGCCGGAGGACCTGGTGCACGATGTGGTGATGTGCCGCCTGGCGATGGTCGGCCTGTCGGCGCAGGATGCCGACAAGCGGCCGTCCGACCTGTCCGGCGGCATGATCAAGCGCGTGGCGCTGGCGCGCGCGCTGTCGCTGGACCCGGAACTGGTGTTCCTGGACGAACCCACGGCGGGCCTGGATCCGCTGCGTTCGGACGAATTCGTGGACCTGGTGCGCAGCCTGCACCGGCAGTTGGGCTTTACCGTCGTCATGGTGACGCACGATCTGGACACGCTGCTCGCGCTGGCCACCCGTGTCGCCGTGCTGGCGGACAAGCGGGTGATCGTTTGCGACACGGTGCCGGAAGTGCTGAAGGTCGACCACCCGTTCATACATACATTCTTCCTGGGCGAGCGCGGCTTGCGCGCGCTCGGGGACATGGCGCCGAAGGGAACGCATCATGGAAAACCGTAGTCACGCGCTCATGGCCGGCATCTTCACGCTGGTCCTGCTGGCCGCCGCTGCGCTGGTGGCCGTCTGGATCGGCCGCGACCGGACCAAACTGCAAACCTATGAAATCATCTCGGCGACCGCCGTCAGCGGGCTCAATCCGCAGTCGACCGTGCGCTATCAAGGGGTGCCGGTGGGCAAGGTGCAGGCGCTCGCGCTCAACCCCGACAAGCCGGGCCAGGTGCGCATCCGCATCGGCGTGGCGCCGAACACGCCGATCACCGAGTCGACCTGGGCCGAACTGGGCGTGCAGGGCGTGACCGGCATGGCCAACGTCGAACTGCGCGACGACGGCAGTTCGTTCAAGCGGCTGGCGTCGACCGAGGCCAATCCCGCGGCGATTCCGCTGCGTCCGGGCTTCCTGGACCGCATCGAGCAGCGCGGCGGACGGCTGATTTCCAACGTCGAAGACGCCACCGAGCAGCTGCGCCGCCTGCTGAGCGAACAGAACGTGCAGGCGCTGACCGCCAGCCTGCAGAACGCCACTGACATCACCCAGTCGTTGAAAGAGGCCAGCCGCGACCTGGCGCCGACCCTGGCCAAGCTGGGGCCGCTGGTCGAGTCGCTGGGCAGCACCTCGCGCCAGGCGGACCGCGCCGCGCGCGAAGTGGCGGATCTGGCGCAACAGGCGCGGCAGTCGCTGGCGCGCCTGAACGCGCCCGACGGCGCGCTGGCCATGGCCACGCGCAGCCTCAGCGACATCGCCTATGCCGCCTCGCGCCTGGACAACGAGACGCTGCCGGCCATCACCGGCATGGCGGCCAGCGTCACCGAGGCCGCGCGCGGCGCCACCTACACCCTGCGCCGCGTGGACAACACGCCGCAATCGTTATTGTTCGGGCCGGCGCCGGCGGCGCCCGGGCCGGGCGAGGCCGGCTTCGCCGGTTTTGGGAGACAGCCGAAATGAAGATGCGTAGCGCGATCCTGATCCTGACCCTGGCGCTGGCCGGTTGCGGCGTGGGCCGCGTCGGCGCGCCGCCGGCCGTATTCGATCTGGGCCTGGACGCCCGGCCGGCGCCGCAGCTGCCGGCGCGCGAGCCCATCGCGCTGACGTTCTCGGCGGTGCCGGCGCTGTCCGGCACCGGCGTGATCTGGCGCGTCGGCGACAGCGCCGCGCCACAATCCTATGCCACCTACCGCTGGGCCTCGTCGCCGTCCGACCTGGTGCGCCAGCGCCTGCTCGAGCGTCTGTCGCGCCAGGGGCCGGTGCTGGCCGACCGCGCCAACGGCCAGACGCCGCAGGTGCAGGTCTACCTGTCGCAGTTCGAGCAGGTGTTCACGCCCGACGGGTCGGCCAGCGAGGGCCGTGTGCTGCTGCAGGCGGTGCTGCTGAACGGCCGCGCCGTGGTCGGCCAGCTGCGCATCGCGACGCGGGCGCCCGCGCCCACGCAGGACGCCGCGGGCGGCGTGGCCGCCCTGCGCCAAGCCACCGACGACGCCGCCGACCAGCTGGCGCAATGGCTGGCCACGCAACCGAAGGCCGCGGCCCGACCCGCCGGTTAACATCTTCCTTTTCCACGCAGCACGAGTTTTCCTATGCCCGCAAGCACCCAAACCCACGCCTTTACCGGCGCCGCCGGCCGCATCGACTGCGCGCTGGACTGGCCT
Source organism: Achromobacter sp. 2789STDY5608621 (assembly GCF_001299375.1). Classification (NCBI taxonomy): domain Bacteria; kingdom Pseudomonadati; phylum Pseudomonadota; class Betaproteobacteria; order Burkholderiales; family Alcaligenaceae; genus Achromobacter; species Achromobacter sp. 2789STDY5608621. Next base: position 149,649 of record NZ_CYTU01000011.1, read on the forward strand.
GACGGCACGCCGCGGGGCTGGGCCCTGGTGCTGCATCCGCATCCGCTGCAGGGCGGCGCGCGCGAGAACAAGGTGGTGACCACGCTGTCGCGCGCCTGTGTCCAGCACGGCCTGGTGGCGGTGCGGCCCAATTTCCGCGGCGTCGGCCTGTCGGAAGGCGCGTTCGACAAGTCGGTCGGCGAAACCCAGGACATGCTGGCCGTGGTGGCGCAGATGCGCGAGCTGCACCCGGAACTGGCGCAGGCGCCCTGGGTGCTGGCCGGTTTTTCGTTCGGCACGGCCGTGGCCGCGCAAACCTATGCCGCACTGGCCGACCAGGGCGATGCGGTGCTGCCGAGCGCGCTGATGCTGATGGGCCCCGCCGTCAACCGTTTCCAGTCGCACGAGGTCCAGGTGCCCGGCGACACGCTGATGGTGCATGGCGAGGAAGACGAGGTCGTGCCCTTGTCGGAAGCCATGGACTGGGCTCGCCCGCGTTCAATCCCGGTGGTGGTGATCCCCGGCGCGTCGCACTTTTTCCACGGCAAGCTGTTGGTGTTGCGCCAGCTGGTGCAGGCGCACCTGAAGGTCAAGCTTGATTGAGCGGCGCGCCGCGCAATGCGGCGCGTTGCATCAAGTTGCATGTTTTAAATGCCCAAGGAACCCATCCCGGGCCGGACGGGTCTCATCGACTGCCTATAATTGTCAGCCACTTGCCCCGCGCCAGCGGGCGTCTTTCCTGGACCCACGTTGCCGATGAAGAATTTGCCTCACTCCGCTCACTTCCCCGTTGTTTTTGCCCGTCGCGCCTTGGCTGGCGCGGTGTTGTCGGCGATGCTCGCGACGTCGCTGCCGGCCTGGTCCCAGCAGGCGCCCGCCGCGACGCCGGCGGCCGCGGGCGCCACGGCCCCCGCGCCGACGGCAACGGGCGTGGTGCCGGTGGGCGATGTGTCGGCGGTGCCGGCGCCCACCATCGCGGCCAAGGCCTGGATCGTGATCGACGTGAACAGCGGCCAGACCCTGGCGGCGTCGAATCCCGACATGAAGGTCGAGCCGGCCTCGCTCACCAAGATCATGACGGCCTACGTCGTGTTCAACGCGCTCGAAGAGAAGCGCCTGACGCTGGAGCAGACCGTGCCGGTGTCCGAGCACGCCTGGCGCACTGGCGGTTCGCGCATGTTCATCGAACCGCGCAAGCCGGTCACTGTCGATGAGCTGAACCAGGGCATGATCGTGCAGTCGGGCAACGACGCCTCGGTCGCGCTGGCCGAAGCGGTCGGCGGCAGCGAAACCGCATTCGCCTCGCTCATGAACCAGGAAGCCGAGCGCCTGGGCATGCGCAACACCCATTTCATGAACGCCACCGGGCTGCCCGATCCGCAGCACATGACGTCCACGCGCGACCTGGCCACGCTGTCGGCTCACCTGATCACCGATCACCCGCAGTTCTTCCACTACTACAAGCAGAAGAGCTACACCTACAACAAGATCACCCAGCCCAACCGCAACCGCCTGCTGTGGGCCGATCCGTCGGTCGACGGCATGAAGACCGGCCACACCGATTCGGCCGGCTACTGCCTGGTGTCGACCGCGGTGCGCGGCGACCGCCGCATCCTGGTGGTGGTGGTGGGCACCGACAGCGAAGCCACGCGCGCCGAGGAAAGCCTGAAGCTGCTGAACTGGAGCTTCCAGAACTTCGACACGGTCAAGCTGTTCGACAAGAGCCAGCCCGGCATCGACGCCCGCGTCTGGGAAGGCACCGCCGAGAACGTCAAGCTCGGCCCGCCCAACCCGGTCTCGATCGCGGTGCCGCGCGGCAAGGCCGGCGACCTCAAGCCCGTGGCGCAGCGCACCGATCCCCTGATCGCGCCGCTGACCAAGGGCCAGCAGGTCGGCACGCTGCAGTTCACGCTGGACGGCAAGGTGCTGCGCACCGAGCCGCTGGTGGTGCAGGACGCCGTCGAACGCGCGGGCTTCTTCGGCCGCATGGTCGACACCGTCAAGCGCTGGTTCCAGTAAGCGGACGCGCCACCGGCGCGGTCGCGGGTGTAAGCTTTACCAAGAAGGGGCGGGCCGGGTGGCCCGTCCCTATCCATTTGATTCTCAGGAGCGGCTCATGATTCCGGGCGTGCCGGGCGAAAGCCAGGTGTTTCTCAATGGCGAGTTTGTGCGTATCGACGAGGCCAAGATCTCGGTGCTCGATCGCGGCTTCATTTTCGGCGACGGCATCTACGAAGTGGTGCCCGTCTACCGCGGCAATGCCTTCCGCATGGCCGAACACCTGGACCGCCTGGACCGCAGCCTCGCGGCCCTGCGCATCGCCCAGCCGTTCGACCGCGCGGGCTGGATCGACCTGATCGAGCAGCTGCTGGCGCGCTCGAACCTGGACACCTGCATCGTCTACCTGCAGGTCACGCGCGGCGTGGCCAAGCGCGACCACCAGTTCCCGGCCGAGCCGGTCAAGCCGACGGTGTTCGGCATGATCTCGGCCTGGGCGCCGCCGTCGGCCGCGTCCCGCGCGCAGGGGCTGTCGGCCATCACCATTCCCGATGAGCGCTGGCTGCATTGCGAGATCAAGTCGGTGTCGCTGCTGGGCAACGTGCTGGCCAAGCAGCAGGCGGTCGACGCCCACGTCGACGAAGTGCTGCAGTTCCGCGATGGCTTCCTCACCGAGGGCTCGTCCACCAACATCTGGGTGGTCTCCGGCGGCAAGCTGCTGGCCCCGCCCAAGAACAACCTGATCCTGGAAGGCATCCGCTATGGCCTGATGGGCGAGCTGGCGGCCGAAGCCGGCATCCCGTTCGAGGCGCGCCGCATCACCCAGGACGAGGTCGCGCGGGCCGACGAACTGATGCTGTCCTCGGCCACCAAGGAAGTGCTGGCGATCGTGTCGCTGGACGGCCGGCCGGTGGGTTCGGGTAAGCCTGGCCCCGTTTTTGAGCAATTGCGCGCGGGTTATGATGCCCGCATCGCCGCACTCTAGAACGGCCACGCGGGGCGGCCCTGGCGGCCCCCCGCGCCGGCGGCGGGCCTTGCCTGCACGATGCCTGCCCCCATATAGATAGTTTGACGTTCCAGGCCATCCATCATGCATATTCCGCCCGAAGAATCCCTCATCGAGTACCCCAGTGACTTTCCCATCAAGGTCATGGGCAAGCATCATCCGGAGTTCGCGCAGACGCTGACCGAGGTCGTGCTGCGCTTCGACCCGGGCTTCGATGCCGCCACGGTCGAGATGCGGCCCAGCAAGGGCGGCAACTACATGGGCCTGACCTTCACGGTGCGCGCCACCTCGCGCGAGCAGCTCGACAGCCTGTACCAGGCCTTGCACGGCCACCCGATGGTGTCGATCGTCCTGTAAAGGCAAGTGGCTGTGATCAAGTGGCTGGCGCGGCCCGCGGACTACCTGTCCGTGTGGCGGGACATGCAGGCGTACACCGACCAGCGGTCGGCCGAGACGCCCGATGAAATCTGGCTGTGCGAGCATGCCCCGGTCTACACGCTGGGCCAGGCGGGCCTGCCCGAGCACGTGCTCAATCCGGGCGCCATCCCCATCGTCCATTGCGACCGCGGCGGCCAGGTCACGTACCACGGCCCCGGCCAGGTGATGGCCTACGCGCTGTTCGACCTGCGCCGGGTCGACATGTACGTGAAGGAGTACGTGGCCCTGCTGGAATCGGCGGTGATCGACACGCTGGACGAGATGGGCCTGCCCGGCGCCTGCCGCAAGCCGGGCGCGCCAGGTGTGTACGTGGCGCATCCCGAGGGCGGCGACCTGGCCAAGATCGCCGCGCTGGGCATCAAGATCCGCAACGGCCGCGCCTATCACGGCGTGTCGCTGAACGTGGCGATGGACCTGGCGCCGTTCCTGGGCATCAATCCCTGCGGGTACGCCGGCCTGCGCACGGTCGACATGGCGTCCTGTAGCGTGCGGCGCGAGCCCACCGAGGTGGGCGACGCGCTGGCTCGCAACCTGGCCCGCTTGTGGCGCCAGGCAAGGACACCCGCATGAAGACAAGCTATACCCCGGCCGACGTGGCCGCGACCACCCCCGAGCAATTGGCCAGGCTGCGCGCCGGGCCGGCGCCGCAATATGCCGCCTGGATCCGCACGGCGGCCGAAATGGGCCTGGTCGAGGCGCAGACCATCTTCGGCCAGATGCTGCTCGACGGCGTCGGCGTGCCTCAGGATCAGGCCGAAGGGCTGGCCTGGTTCAAGCGCGCCGCCAATGCCGACCATCTCATGGCCATCAACATGATCGGCCGCTGCTACGAAAACGGCTGGGGCATCGCGCCGGACGATACCGTGGCGGCCTACTGGTTCCGGCTGGCCGCGGATCGCGGACTGGACTGGGGCATGTACAACTACGCCCACATGCTCAAGAGCGGTCGCGGCGGCGTGGTGCAGAACCGCGCGGCGGCGCTGGCGCTGTACCAGCAGGCCGCGCAGGCCGGACACGTCAAATCCATCGGCGTGGTCGGCCGCTTCTACGAAACGGGCGACGTGGTCGAGCAGGACCTGGAGCGCGCGTTCGACTGCTACCAGCGCTGCGCCGAGGGCGGCGACTTCCGCGGCATGTTTCACCTGGGCCGCATGCTGCTGCTGCGCGGCGATAAGCGGGAGGCGGCTCAATGGCTGGCGCGTGTTCCAGAGACGGCCACGAGTGCTTTTCTGGTTGAGGCGCACGCGATGTTGCTGGATGCGGGGCAGGACTCCGCGGCGGCCTTTTTCGAGCCTTATCTGAGCGCCGGGGGCGCTCGGCCTTGATGGCCGCGGCCGAAAGCCCCGCGTCAGGGTGACTGCTGTCGGCGCACGTCTTCAGCTACGCGCTGTAGATATGCCCGGTATTCGCATTCCGGCATGGTTTGCAGCAGGGCCTCGAATTGCGAGATCGACAAGAATCCGCGCATGAGCGCGGCTTCTTCTGGGCAGCCTATTTTGACATCCTGCCGTTTTTCGATGGTCTGGATGTAGGATGACGCTTCTTGCAAGGCGGTACTGGTACCCGCGTCGAGCCATGCGAATCCGCGGCTCAGCCGATGGACTCGTAGCTGGTCGAGCTCGAGATAGGCGCGGTTCACATCGGTGATCTCAAGCTCGTGCCTCGCGGAAGGCCGCAGGGCGCGCGCAATGCCGACGACCTGATTGTCGTAGATGTAGACGCCTGGTACCGCATAATTGCTGCGAGGCTTGGCCGGCTTCTCCTCGATTGACAGTGCCTTTCCCTGCACATCGAACTCTATGACACCGTAACGCTGGGGATCTTTGACGCGGTAGGCGAAGATACTGGCGCCTGATTTGAAGTCCGCCAGAGCGCGGGGAAAGGCATCTCCACCCGAGAAGATGTTGTCTCCCAGCATCAACACGACCTTGTCGTCGCCGATGAATGATTCCGCGATCAGGAATGCCTGGGCGATGCCTTCAGGCCGGGGCTGTTCACGATACTGGATGGAAATGCCCCACTGGGAACCGTCGCCAAGCAGCGCCTCGAAGCGTGACAGGTCATATGGGGTAGTGATGAGGCAGAACTCGCGGATCCCGCTCGCCACCAGGACGGTGAGGGAATAGTAGATCATCGGCTTGTCATAGACCGCCTGCAACTGCTTGCTGGCCACCAGATTCAACGGATAGAGCCGCGTGCCTTTGCCGCCCGCCAGGATGATGGCTTTCATATGCTGCCTCCGCTGCTTAGCTGCTGATGCCCACGGTCAGCTCGGGGGGGAGCAGATCTTGTTGCCCGGCCCCACGCCTGCCTGCCATGCGGTCCAGCAGCAAGCGGCCAGCCAATCCGCCGAGACGTTCCGCATCGACGCCTACCGTAGACAGGCCGGGAACCCATTGGGCTGCGTCACCATTGTCGGTGAAACCCAGGATGGCGAGATCTTGCGGGACAACAAGCTCACGGTTGTGGGCTTCTGAAACAGTGGCGGCTGTGCTGTGGTCTCCGCAGCAGAATACCGCGTCAAATAATGTGTAAGTCGTGAGCAGCCGCAGGAAGGCTTGGCGCCCATCCTGCAACGTGTTCAACCTGCTCTGGATGACGTCGGCCGCCACTTCCAGGCCGAGCGTGCTGGCTTCGGCGAGAAAGCCGGTTCGGCGTTCGGCTTCCCAGACGCTATCGCCGCTGATGCAAGCGACTTTCGAGTACTTCCGGGCGGCCAGATGCCTTGCCGCCATGCGTCCGCCGAGAACATTGTCCGGAGTTATGGCGCTATCGGCAACATCCACCGCTGACCAGGTCTGCACGCATGGGATCTGCAGGCCACGCAATGTCGTTTGTTGGTCCGGCTGGTCTGGGAGCGCCAGCAGGAGGATGCCGGCAGGATCCATGCTGGCCAACGCGGGGCCATCCAACGGCCGGGACGTCGATACCGGGATCAGGGTTGAAAATAGGCCGGCCAACGCGAGTTCGCGGGATGCACCTAGCAATGCGTCGAAGACGAAATGGGCCGGGGCATCGTCCGCGATGAGTATGAGAACTGGCCGCCGGTCGGGCGTTCCAGCGAGTAAGGCAGCAGGGGCGCGCGCATTGGTATTCATACGATCGAACGATACCTCAAACGCACCCTTTCCCTTCGGACGGAGGAGGGATCCACTTGTGGGGAGTAAAATACTGGTTTTTCCCCTGGTCGGACGCCCTGAGCGCCGGCCCAGAAGGTGTCTTATGTCTACACAGGTCGATTCTCAGGTCTCTCCCGGCGAGCCGGCGCCCGCGCCCGCGGCGGCTAGCTATGACGCGACGCAAAAGCAGAAGTCTCAGGCCAAGACGGCCCGCATTCCAATCAAGATCATCCCGGCCGAACGCCTCAAGAAGCCCGAGTGGATCCGCGTGAAGGCCGCCGCTCCGGGGTCGCGCTTCTATGACATCAAGCGCATCCTGCGGGAACACAATCTGCATACCGTTTGTGAAGAAGCCTCGTGTCCGAACATCGGCGAGTGCTTCGGCAAGGGCACTGCCACGTTCATGATCATGGGCGACAAGTGCACACGCCGCTGCCCCTTCTGTGATGTCGGGCATGGTCGTCCGGATCCACTCGATACCGAAGAGCCTGCCAACCTGGCGCGCACGATCGCGGCGTTGAAGCTGTCGTATGTCGTGATCACGTCGGTTGATCGCGATGACCTGCGCGATGGTGGTGCGGGTCATTTCGTCGAATGCATCACTAAGATTCGCGAATTGTCTCCGTCCACGCGTATCGAAGTTCTGGTGCCAGATTTCCGTGGACGCCTGGATCGCGCTCTGACTATCCTGAATGCGGGTCCGCCCGACGTAATGAACCATAACCTGGAGACCGTGCCGCGCTTGTACAAGCAAGCACGCCCTGGCTCCGACTATGCGCACTCGCTCAAGCTGCTGGCCGAGTTCAAGACGCTGCATCCGGAAGTCCCCACCAAGTCCGGCCTGATGCTGGGCCTGGGAGAGACTGATGAAGAAATCCTGCAGGTCATGCGCGACATGCGTGCGCACAACGTGGACATGATCACGATCGGTCAATACCTGCAGCCCTCCGAGCATCACCTGCCGGTGTTGCGGTATGTGCATCCCGATACGTTCGCGATGTTCGAGCGCGAAGCCTATGCCATGGGTTTCTCGCATGCGGCGGTCGGCGCAATGGTACGCTCTTCGTATCATGCGGATGAGCAGGCTCACGCTGCTGGCGTGAACTGATCCACGCTTTGTCTTTCAGGGGTAGACGCTTGCCAAGTGCAGGTGTTCGCCCCTCTTGTCCTTTTCCGACAGCAGTGGTGTGCGCGTCAGCGGCCACTTGATGTCCAAGGATGGGTCGTCCCAGATGATGCACCGCTCGTGTTCAGGCGCGTAATGCGACGTGACTTTGTATAGCACGGTTGCCTGGGTGCTCAGGGTCAAGAAACCGTGGGCAAAGCCCGGAGGAACCCAGAGTTGGCGCCGATCCTGACTTGAAAGCTCCACGGCCACCCATTGGCCGAAATGAGGGGAAGACCTGCGCAGATCGACTGCAACGTCATAGATCCGGCCTTGCATGACACGGACCAATTTTCCTTGCGGTTGCTTGATCTGATAATGTAGGCCCCGCAGCGTGTCGCGGATGGACAGTGATTCGTTGTCCTGTACGAAATCAGCGTGCACGCCAGTTGCTGCGGTAAAAGTCACGCTGTTGAAGCTCTCGAAGAAATACCCGCGGTCATCCGCATGGACCACAGGTTCGAGTAGGATGACGTCGGGGATCGAGAGTGGCGTGGCTTTCATTTGGGCTATTCGAGGGAAGGGGTGGGGTCCGTTGGCTCGCCGCTCAGCCAGCGGGGCGGCGTAGCCAGATCGGCATGGGTGCCCCAAGCCGGATGGTCGAGATACCACTGCACCGTCTTGAGCAGGCCTGTTTCGAAGGTTTCTCGAGCATGCCAGTGAAATTCTCGCTCGGTCTTCGAGGGATTGATCGCGTACCTGCGGTCATGTCCGGGACGGTCGTCCACAAATCGGATCTGGTGTTGGTAGGTGGCACCGCCCGCCAGTGGCCGCAAGCGGTCCAGGAGTGCGCAGACGGATAGCACGACGTCGAGATTGCTTTTCTCTGTCCGGCTGCCTATGGCGTAGGTCTGCCCGGGTTGCCCGTGTTCCAGCACGCGTTGCAGTGCCTGGCAATGGTCGCTCACATACAGCCAGTCCCTGATCTGGCGACCATCGCCATAGATGGGGATGGTCTTGCCCGCGAGCGCGTTGCGTATCGTCAGCGGGATCAATTTTTCTGGAAACTGACGGGGCCCATAATTGTTCGAGCAGTTCGTCGTCAGCACGGGGAGGCCGTGGGTCTGATGATAGCCGCGCACAAAGTGATCGCTGGCAGCTTTGCTCGCAGCGTATAGGCCGTTGGGCGCGTAGCGGGTATTTTCGCTAAATGGTGCTTCGTCGGGCAGCAGTGTGCCGTAGACCTCATCTGTCGATACATGGAGAAAGCGAAACGTGTCTCGTGCTTCGCCTGTCAAGGTCTTCCAGTATTGATGCGCAGCTTCGAGCAGGCGAAAGGTGCCGACCACATTGGTCTGGATGAAATCCTCGGGACTATCGATCGACCTGTCGACGTGTGATTCTGCAGCGAAATTCAGGAGAGCGCGGGGCTGATGTTGCAGGAGTAGCCGGCGCATCAGCGCGGCATCCGCGATATCTCCCTGCACGAAACTATGGCGGGGGTCGCCCGCTAACGTATCGAGGTTCTCCTGGTTTCCGGCATAGGTCAATTTGTCGAGCGTTACCACGTGCTCGTCGTGCCCATCCAGCCAGTCAATGATGAAGTTGGAGCCGATGAATCCGGCGCCACCAGTGACGATGATGGTCATGATAGGTCAGGCTCCCTTGCGGGCGAATCCAATGCCGCGAACCATGGTGCCGCGCGAGTCGTTCATCATTCAGGGCGAGCGTGCCTGCTACTCCAGAATACATCCGGGACATTCTGAGATTGATTGATGTAGCGCGCCAGCACGAACAGCAGATCGGAAAGGCGGTTCAAATACTGGCAGACCGGTGCACCAACAGATTCCGTGTCGCTGAGGGTTATGACGGTACGCTCGGCACGGCGACACAGGGTGCGCGCCACATGGGCGCAGGCCGCGGAACGGCTGCCTCCTGGCAGGATAAATTCGCGCAGCGCGGGCAAGGTACCGTTATAGCGTTGCAGGCACGTATCCAGGTGCGCCACTTGGGTCTCAGTGATGGCGACGTGGCCGGGGATGCATAGTTCAGCTCCCATATCGAACAGATCGTTCTGGATCGTAACCAGATCCGTCGCGACATCAGGGGGTAAGGCCTCTGTCAACAGCAGGCCGATCATGCTGTTCAGTTCATCGACATCCCCGAGCGCAGCGACGCGCGGGGCGTTCTTGCGTGCGCGTGAACCGTCTCCCAGCCCAGTGGTGCCGTCATCGCCCGTGCGAGTTGCAATTACGGATAAACGATTGGCCATGCATGGCTCCGAAGGGTTGCACGAAAGGGCGGTATCCTAGCACTGTGAGCGTCGGCCGTCCCGTGGGCAGGTCGGTGCGGTGTATGGAGAATAGCGCAATGTTATTTAACCGCAGATTGGTGTTTCCCGTGGCCATTGCAGCCGCGACAGCGGTGCTGGTGGGGCCGTTTGCGTTCGCCCAGCAGGCTGAAGCCAGCGGAGAAGTGCGGCGGGTGGATCCTGCCGCTGGGAAAGTCACGATCAAGCACGATGCGATCGCCGCGTTGGATCTGCCCGCGATGACTTTGGTGTATCAGGCGGATCCCTCGCTATTGGCGAAGATCAAGGCTGGTGACAAAGTGCGTTTCACAGCCGAACGCAAAGACGGCAAGTATGTCGTGACGGCTATTTCCAACTAGGGCTCGGGAATGTGGCGCCAAGCCGCGAACGGCTGGCGCCAACGCATTCCTCAGAGTTTTTGATAGCCTTCTTTGAGGCTCTTGCGGATGATGCTGGCGGACACGCGTTCCTGGGGGTCGGCGTGATAAGCCTCCGTGCCATGACTGAACGTGCGGCACTCGATCAGTTGGAATTGGGGGAAAGCCGTGAACAGCTTTTCGTATGGGAATTTGTACGATATCAGGCCGTCAAGATGCTTATAGGGGCGTGCGGTCGGCACATCGGGGCGAAAATCGGTAATTGCGATATGGCCGCCATCCTTGAGGCAGCGATCCGCTTCCGCTATGGTCTTCGTCAGGAGCGCCCTGTCTACCAGGTAGAGGCAGAAGCCGAAAACGATGAAATCAAAATGGCCGTCGGGAAATGCAAGTTCATCAGCGGTTCCCACGCTCAAATGTAGCTGAGGAAACTCGCTACGCCCCTTGGCTACCGCTGCTTCGGAGGGATCGATGCCATAGGCTTCCACATCGATATCGCGGGTTAGAAGCGACAGGTTGGTGCCTGAAGAACTGCCAATTTCAAGAATTCGGTTGCCCGCTTTCAGATACGGAAAATACAGACGATTGGCAGGCCCGAGTTCGGACGAGAGGACCATTTTCTGAAACTCGCTTCGATTTCGTTCGAAGAATCTGTCGCCTTCTCCACCGCTAGTGAAAGCGCTCTTTTGATTATCTGTCAATTTATTCCTCAATTGGATGCCGTAGCGTTGCTTTGACTATGCCGCATTGGACTGCGTTAGACAGGATGCCCGTTGTGCCGCAGCAGCACAATTGAGGTTTTTACCATGCGGAAATTTCAAGGTAGTAGGTGCGAAAGTACAATTTCGCACCTACTCCGTTACAGCACGTAGCGGGCCAGGTCCTGGCTGCTGGCGGCTTCGGCCAGTTGCGCGTTGACGTAGGCGGCGTCGATCTTCACCGTCTTGTTGCCGGAGGCGGTGGCGTCGAACGACAGTTCGTCCAGCAGCTTTTCCATCACGGTGTAGAGGCGGCGGGCGCCGATGTTTTCGGTGGTCTCGTTGACGTCGTAGGCCAGTTCGGCCAGGCGGCGCACGCCTTCGTCGGTGAATTCCAGCTGCACGTCTTCCGTGGCCAGCAGCGCCGTGTATTGCTTGGTCAGCGAGGCGTCGGTATCGCTCAGGATGCGAACGAAGTCCTCGGCGGTCAGCGATTCCAGCTCGACGCGGATCGGGAAGCGGCCTTGCAGCTCGGGGATCAGGTCGGACGGACGCGCCAGGTGGAAGGCGCCCGAGGCGATGAACAGGATGTGGTCGGTGCGGACCATGCCGTAGCGCGTGTTGACGGTGGTGCCCTCGACCAGCGGCAGCAGGTCGCGCTGCACGCCCTGGCGCGAGACGTCGGCGCCGCCGCTTTCCTGGCGCGCCGCGATCTTGTCGATCTCGTCCAGGAACACGATGCCGTTCTGTTCGACGTTGTTGATGGCGGTGGTGCGCAGGTCTTCCTCGTTGACGCGCTTGGCGGCTTCCTCGTCGACGATCAGCTTGAAGGCTTCGCGCACCTTCATCTTCTTGGACTTCTTCTTGTCGCGCGCCATGCCGGCGAACATGCCGCGCAGCTGCTCGGCCATTTCTTCCATGCCGGGGGGCGTCATGACGTCCATCTGCGGCGCGGCCTGGGCCACTTCGATCTCGATCTCGAGATCGTCGATCTTGCCCTCGCGCAGGCGCTTGCGGAAAGTCTGGCGGGCGCTGTTGTCCTCGCCGCGCTCGGGCTCGCCCGAGGCGCCGCGGGGCGGCGGCACCAGCGCGTCGAGGATGCGGTCCTCGGCGGCGTCCTCGGCCTGGGTGCGCACGCGGCGCATTTCCAGTTCGCGGGTCTGCTTGATCGAGTATTCGGTCAGGTCGCGGATGATGGTGTCGACGTCGCGGCCGACGTAGCCCACCTCGGTGAACTTGGTGGCCTCGATCTTGATGAACGGCGCGTTGGCCAGCTTGGCCAGGCGGCGCGCGATCTCGGTCTTGCCCACGCCGGTGGGGCCGATCATGAGGATGTTCTTGGGGTGGATTTCGTGGCGCAGCGGCTCGGCCACCTGCTGGCGGCGCCAGCGGTTGCGCAGGGCCACCGCCACCGCGCGCTTGGCGCGGTTCTGGCCGACGATGTACTTGTCGAGTTCGGAGACGATCTCTCCGGGCGTCATGTTGGAGGCGGACATGAGGGCGGATCCTTGAAGCGGGGCTGGGCGGGAGAACGGGGCGCGGCGCCGCGCGGGCGCCGCGTCGCGGGCGTCAGTCTCCCAGCGTCTCGATGACGTGGTTCTGGTTGGTGTAGATGCAGAGATCGCCGGCGATCTCGAGCGATTGCTTGACGATGGTCTCGGGCGGCAGGTCGGTGTTGCGCAGCAGCGCCAGCGCGGCGGACTGGGCATAGGCCCCGCCCGAGCCGATGGCGGCCAGGCCGTGCTCGGGCTCGAGCACGTCGCCGTTGCCGGTCAGCACCAGCGTGTGCTCGGCGTCGGCCACGATCAGCATGGCTTCGAGCCGGCGCAGGACGCGGTCGGTGCGCCAGTCGCGGGTGAGTTCGACCGCCGCGCGCATCAGGTTGCCCTGGTGTTTTTCGAGCTTGGCTTCGAAGCGTTCCTGCAGCGTGAACGCGTCGGCGGTGGCGCCGGCGAAGCCGGCCAGGATCTTGTCGTGGTACAGGCGGCGGATCTTGCGCGCCGTGCCCTTGATGACGATGTTGCCCAGGGTGACCTGGCCATCGCCGCCCAGTGCGACGCGGTTGCCGCGGCGCACACACACGATGGTGGTGGCGTGAAATTGTTCCATGCGTTCCTTCCTTTGAAAGGACTAGCTGGGGGCGATGCGAGCGAAATCAAGGCTTGCGGGCCAATCCGTGATGGCCCCTTGCTGTCGCCGGGGGAGGCGGCTTCATCTCGCGGCGGCGCCGAGACGAAAAAAAGGCCATGCTGGAAACCAGCATAGCCTTTCGATGTGGCGTTTGAATAACGGGACGGATCAGTCGCCGTACAGCTTCTGCCGCATTTCGCGCCGTTCCTGCGCTTCCAGCGACAGGGTGGCGGTGGGACGGGCCAGCAGGCGCGGGATGCCGATGGGTTCACCGGTTTCCTCACACCAGCCGTATTCGCCGCTGTCGATGCGGGCGATGGACTGTTGCACCTTCTTGAGCAGCTTGCGCTCACGGTCGCGGGTGCGCAGCTCGAGGGCGTGTTCTTCCTCGATGGTGGCGCGGTCGGCGGGATCGGGCACGAACTGCGTTTCGCGCAGGTGCTCGGTGGTTTCGCCGGCGTTGGCCAGGATGTCCTGTTCGAGTTGTTTGAGCCGTTCCTTGAAGAACGCCAGCTGGCGTTCGTTCATGTAGTCGGACTCGGGCATGGCCAGCAATTCCTTCTCGCTGGGCAGATCAATCGCCGTATCGCTCGTCGACTTGCTTGATTTTTTGGTTGCTGCCTTGGTAGCCATGAAAACACTCCACTATGAATCGATCCTGGCGCGGGCTTGTCTTCCCGGTCCGTGTTTGCTGCCTACGCTGTTCGTACCCTCACAGTACTGCCTTCGTCGCACCGCGTCACGTTATCCGGAAAGGGGATTACCCCGCCAGGCACTGCTCCAAGCCCCGGGTGAAAATCTCCTGGGGCAGCTTGCGTCCGATGAAGACCATCTTGGTGGACGGTTTTTCGGCCGCGGTCCACGGTTTGCCGGGTTCGGCGCCCATCATCATGTGCACACCCTGGAACAACATGCGGCGGTTGATGCCCTTCATGTACAGGATGCCTTTGTAGCGCAGCAGGTCGGGACCATAGACCTGCACCACGCCGCCCAGGAATTCCTCAAGGCGCGCGGGATCGAACGGCTTGTTGGAGCGGAACACGAACGCGCCGATTTCGTCGTCGTGCTTGGGGTGGTGATGATGCGCGTGATTGCAGTGCGCCCCGCAGTCGCCGTCGTGATCGTGGTCATGGTCGTGACCGTGATGGTCATGGCCGTGGTCATGATCGTGGCCGTGCCCGTGGGCATGGCTGTGGGCGGCATCGGGGTGCTCATCGGCCAGGAAGTCCGGGTCGATGTCGAGAATGGAATTCAGGTTGAAGCCGCTGATGTCGATGATCGACTTCAGGTCGGCGTCGCCGAAGTTGACCGCGGTGATGGGCGCGCGCGGGTTCATCCGCAGCAGGCGGGCGCGCAGCGCTTCGTAGTCGACGTCGTTGACCAGGTCTTTCTTGGAGATCAGGATGCGGTCCGCGAAGCCGACCTGCTTCTGGGCTTCGGGCTGTTCATCCAGCGTCGCCATGCCGTGCTTGGCGTCGACCACCGTGACCACCGCGTCCAGGCGGTAGTACTCGGCGATGTCGTCGTCCATGAAGAACGTCTGGCACACCGGGCCGGGGTTGGCCATGCCGGTGGTTTCCAGGATGACGCGTTCGAAATTCAGGGCGCCGGCCTCGCGCTTGGCGCGCAGGTCGGACAGGGTGCGCATCAGGTCGCCGCGCACCGTGCAGCAGACGCAGCCGTTGGACAGCTCGATGATTTCTTCATCGCTGTCCTGCACCAGCAGGTCGTTGTCGATGCTTTCCGGTCCGAATTCGTTTTCGATGACCGCGACGCGGCGGCCGTGGAATTCGGTCAGGATACGCTTGAGCAGGGTGGTCTTGCCCGCACCGAGAAAGCCGGTGAGGATGGTGACGGGAACCATTTTGTCCAAACTGCGCGGGGTGTTCATGGCGAAGCTGCTTGCGTGAAGTAAAGGCGGTTAGACACGGCGGTCAAGCGCTGGGTTCTGGCGGGCGGCGGCGGGTGCCGATGGCCTGCCAGACATCGCTCGGCCGATGTTACTGCCACAGGCTGCGAGGGCCGCCGATCGCGGCCGGACGCAGGATTACAGCACAGTCGGGGGCAGGGGGCAAACCCCGGGCCAACCCGGGGGCCGTAGCCGCCCAGATCGCGGCTGTACGCCGTCAAGTATCGGGCGATATCACTATTTTGGGGCGATTTTCCGGATTTCAAGGGTCCGGATGAGCGCGGGTGGACGGCGGGGGCAGGGGCCCGTCATGCGACAGGCCGCGCCGCGCGTCTCAGTGATGATGGTGGTGGTGCCCGGCGTCGGCCGGCTGCTGCTTCTGGCACTGCGGGCACAGGGCCCGGATCTCGGTCTCATGGGTGGCCAGGACGTAGCCCGTCTGGGCGACGCGCTCGGCCAGCTGGCGGCTCATGGCGGGGTCGGACACTTCGGCCACCGCGCCGCAGCCGGTACAGACCACCAGCAGGTCGTGGGGCGCGCCGCCGACATCGTGGCAGGCGCTCCAGGCGTTGACCGCGTCCAGCCGGTGGATCAGGCCTTCGTCCATCAGGAAGTCCAGCGCACGGTACACGGTGGGGGGCGCGGCGCCCGGGTGCACCTCGCGCATCGCTTCGAGCAGTTCGTAAGCCTTCAGGCTGCGGCCATGACGCAGCAGCAGCTCCAGCACCTTGCGGCGGATGGGGGTCAGGCGGCGGCCGCGTTGTTCGCACAGCGCCTCGGCGACGCTGAGTTGGGCGCCTACGGTGTCACTGCGGGGGGAACGGGGCGGAGCGGGCATGGAGGGCTTCATCTGAATAAGGAACGCGCGCGACGCGCGCGAGATGCCTGGAAGGTAGCAGAAAACACCCAGGTGCGGGCGAAAGCCGTTGATTCAAGCCGGTTTGGTTATGATATAACATAATAATGTTTTAGCGCTTGCTGTCAGTCATGTCCCACTTCTCGCTCCTGCCCCCGCGGCCCGGCGCCGCGCCGGGGTCCGGCGTGCCGTCCCGTTCCGCCTTCCTCGTATCCGCCTGGCGCCGCATGGCCTTCGCCCTGGTGGCGGTCGCCGCGCTGTGGGCGTTGACCGGCTGGGCGCTGGATTGGTGGCCGCGGTGAGTCCCGCCCCGGTCCCCATCGAACTGCGCGATGCTTCCTTCGGGTGGCACGGCCACGCAGTGCTGCGCGGCGTGTCGGGCCGCTTCGAGCCGGGCGCCATGACCGCCGTGGTCGGGCCGAACGGCGCCGGCAAGTCGACCCTGCTCAAGGGCATCATGGGCGTGCTGCGGCCGATGTCGGGCAGCGTCAGCATCGGCGGCGCCGGCCGCGCCGAGCTGGCCTGGCTGCCGCAGGCCGCCGAGCTGGACCGCGCCTTTCCCGTGACGGTGTTCGATCTGGTGGCCCTGGGCGCCTGGCGCCGGGTCGGCGGATGGCGGCGCTACGGCGGCGACGAGATCGACCGCTGCATGCAGGCGCTGGAGACCGTGGGCCTGGCGGACATGGCCGGCCGCGGCGTGGATACGTTGTCCGGCGGCCAGATGCAGCGCACCCTGTTTGCCCGCATGCTGGTGCAGGACGCGCCGGTGCTGCTGCTGGACGAACCGTTCGCGGCGGTCGACAGCCATACCGCCGATGACCTGATGGCGCTGCTGTGCGGCCTGCACGGCCAGGGCCGTTCGGTGATCGCGGTGCTGCACGACATGGACCTGGTGCGCGAGCACTTTCCGCAGTGCCTGCTGCTGTCGGGGTCGGTGGTGGCCTGGGGCGACACGGGGTCGGTCCTGACCGATGCGCACCTGAAGACGGCGCGCCAATGGCACGCGAGGGCCTACGC
This sequence comes from Achromobacter sp. 2789STDY5608621, assembly GCF_001299375.1. NCBI lineage: Bacteria > Pseudomonadati > Pseudomonadota > Betaproteobacteria > Burkholderiales > Alcaligenaceae > Achromobacter > Achromobacter sp. 2789STDY5608621. Next base: position 166,592 of record NZ_CYTU01000011.1, read on the forward strand.
ATGAGCGTGCTGCAATGGGTCGTGGCGCCCTTCATCGATTACGGCTTCATGCGGCGCGCGCTGGCCGGCGCCTGCTCGCTGTCGCTGGGCGCGGCGCCGCTGGGCGTGTTCCTGGTGCTGCGGCGCATGAGCCTGATGGGCGACGCCATGTCGCACGCCATCCTGCCAGGCGTGGCGGCCGGCTTCCTGCTATCGGGCCTGTCGCTGTGGGCCATGATGCTGGGCGGCATCATCACCGGCCTGGTGGTGGCCCTGCTGGCCGGCCTGGTGGCGCGCCTGACGCCGCTGCGCGAGGACGCCAGCTTCGCCGCGTTCTACCTGATCTCGCTGGGCCTGGGGGTGCTGCTGGTGTCGCTGCGCGGCTCCAACATGGATCTGCTGCACGTGCTGTTCGGCACGGTGCTGGGGCTGGATGACGCGTCGCTGCTGCTGGTCACGATCACGGCCAGCGTCACGCTGCTGGCGCTGGCCGCGCTCTATCGGCTGCTGGTGGCGGAGTGCCTGGATCCGGCCTTCCTGCGCGCCAGTGGCGGGCGTGGCGGCTGGGTCCACATGATCTTCCTGGTGCTGGTGGTGGTGAACCTGGTGGCGGGCTTCCAGGTGCTGGGCACCTTGATGGTGGTCGGCATCATGATGCTGCCGGCGGCCGCCGCCCGCTTCTGGTTGCGTTCCGCCGCCGGCCAGCTGCCGCTGGCCGCGGGCGTCGG